>MGWR01000063.1 GCA_001801085.1 Gallionellales bacterium GWA2_60_142
TGTTTGTTCAAACTTTTAAAGAGCAGCTGCCGTGGCAGCGAAGAGGTGCGCATTATAGAGACTAAAAACTTACTGTCAACTTTAATTTCGAACTTCTCTTTTCGTTACCCGCCGACTTATCGGCAAGCAACTTTAATCTGGGTTGCGGGGACAGGATTTGAACCTATGACCTTCGGGTTATGAGCCCGACGAGCTACCGAGCTGCTCCACCCCGCGTCAGTTGAGTCGTGCACTTTAACAAAGCACACCAAACGCGTCAAGCGACTTCTTGTTTATTTACTAAACAACAGCACCATTGGAAAACCCCACCAATCAAAGCCCCCCGTTAGAAAGCCACTTCTAACCTGACGCCCGCAATCCAGGCATCGGGCAAAGCAGCATCCATGTTCGGATTGAAAACCCGTTGCAGTGACGGCTGCAACGACAGCCATGGCTGCAACTGCGCACGGTAGGTCAGCTCGACCACCGTTTCGGCCGACTCTGCAGCATTCGCCAGCCGGTATTTGGCACTGGCATGACTAGTAGTCACAGCAATACCCACCGCGTCTTCGTCACGCCCATCAAATAACCCCAGATAATTCAATCCGAGGCTGCCAGACCAGTCGGCCTGGTGGATATCCTTGTTGACCATACCGAAACGAACAAAGCCGGAGAGTCCTTGACCAGAACCATTTTGCCCGGACATCAGCGTGCGCTCCGCCAGCACATAAACACCCCGATTGGTTCGCAACACCGGATTTCCCAAGGCATCGAGATCAACACTGTCGTTGGCGCGGGCGGTGTATCGCCACAGACCGAGGGCCATCTTGTTATAGCGCCCATCCTCCACCTCCGGGATATAGCCGAATTCAGCCACCGCCAAAGTACCATCCCCCTTATCGAGCCTGACCTGAGTGCCATGCGGATTGTTGGGATTGCCAGGCACGCCATCAGTGACTGCAGCTTGCGCATAATAGCCACTTCCGGTGTACTTCAGGCGAACCCCCAATGCCCCCGCGGGGAATACGGGAGGGGCATTGTTTCCAGCCGCTTGCGCCATCTCGGCCGACATGCCGTATGGCGGCTGCAAGAACAATCCGGAAGTATCGGTGACATAGAACTCCGAATCGATCGCATAAAGCCCCGCCAATAAAGAGATGCTGTCATCCGCCGAATTCTGCTGCAGCCATGCCTGATAGAACTGGCCGGTGCTGGTTCCGGTTTCGATGTTATCGACACCAGCGAAGCTGCCAACATAATTATTGATGGACTGATTGCCATGCTGAACGTGGTACTGCACAAAGACGCTAGCGCCTTCCCAGGCGGCCAGTTTATCCATATCCAAGCTGACAGCGACATCACTATTCATCAGCACCACGCCGCCGCGGGCGACACCGCCTGCAATGTTAGCCAGCGCATCGCTCTTGTGCGAGAGTTCGACGGTAACTCCCTTGTCGTACAGACTGGAACGAGTTCCGCCCCAATCGCCGCTCAGCGTCTCTGCCCCCCAGTCAGGCGCATCATCCGCCAATGCAACATTACTAGTCACCAGCCCCACTGCCATCAATCTTGCCAAGCGATTTCGCATCCCATCCCCCAAATTTATGATTACACCAGCATCTGAAAAACGAGTCAGAACTTGAAACGATTCACCGCCGTACGCATTTGACCCGCCAGCCCCTCCAGATCATCCGCCGCACCCGCCGTTCCTTCTGTCGCCGCGCTGTTCTCTTCGGTCATCTGCGCGACTTTCTCGATATTGACGGCGATATCGTTGCTGGCGCTACTCTGTTCCACCAGCGCCGCAGAGATTTCTCGGATGGTATCAAGCACCTTGCGCGATTCATCCTTGATCTGATTGATGGCATCACCGGCTTGGCGCGCCAAGTCGACACCGCCATCCACCAGCTTGACCGTACCCGACATGCTGCTCACCACCCCATACGTCGTGCTCTGCACCTCTTCGATCATCTGACCGATCTCCTCGGTCGCCTTGCTGGTACGCTCGGCCAGCTTGCGCACCTCATCCGCCACCACGGCAAAGCCACGCCCCTGCTCACCAGCACGCGCAGCCTCGATGGCAGCATTCAACGCCAGCAGATTGGTCTGCTCGGCGATTTCCTTGATGACCTGCAAGATCGAAGAAATCTGCGTCGACTGCTGGCCGAGCGCCTCTATCGTGCCGGAAGTCTGACGCACCGTATCTGCGATCTGGCGCATCTCCGCTGCGGCATTGTGAATGATCTCGCCGCCCTGCTCGGACAACTCGCCAGCCCTACCCGAAATCGCCAAGGCTTCGCGGGCATAGTCGGACACATGATTGATGCTGACGGTGACCTGCTCGACCGTTGCGGCGATCGACGAAGTGGCCTCCCCCTGATGCGACGAACTAGTGGCCAGCTGATGGGAAGATGACGAAAGCTGGTGAGAGGCTGCGAATATCTTGTCTATACCATCGTGGATCTGATTGAACGTAGTCTGCAAAGACCCCATCAGCTCATTGAAAGAGCCTGCTGCCTGACCAATCTCATCACGGCTCTCAACTGCAATACGGCGCGTAAAATCGCCGCTCTTGCCTACCTCAACGATGGTGGAGCGCATCCTGCCGACGGGAACAAGCACGGAACGAGTGATCAACACTGAAAACACCACGGCCAACAAAGCGGCGACTATGCCACCGCCTATCATCAGGCGCAATGTCGAGCTGGCCAGATCCAGCGTTCCGGACGTCACCTCGTTCGCCTCGAGCACCTGCTGGGTGCGAAACTCGCCCAACCGCTCTGCTACGGCCGCACTGTCCTGATCGAACTTCTCCATGATCGTATTGCCGGCATCGAGCCCATTGGTGATATAAGCCTCCGCCATGGTTTTGCCGGTCGCGTAGAAATCGTGGAAGCTCGTCTCGATGGCCTCCATCTTTTTCAGGCTCTCGGTGTCGTTCTCACGCTGGAACATCTGCTTATATTTGGCTACACCATCGAGGAAACGCTTGGCAGCCTCCTCGGCATCCTTGTAACCATCCCGATTGTGGGTAGCAGACACATCGGTCAGCCACTGCTGCACTTCGGCGCGGCTGGTATCCATCTCGTCAACCACCAGCACATAGGGCAGGGTCTCCTCCTTGATCTGCCGTATATCCTGCATCAACTGGGAAAACGACCCCCCCACCTGCAACAGGTTCACCAGAAACAACACCACGACAACGGCAAAGCCAATGGCAAGCCGCACCCCGATCCGCAAATTCCCCATCTGAGTATCCTCTGAATAGTGCTTGTAACGAGCCGGCACAACAAGCCGACACCCCGCTCTCTCCGGAGCTTAACGGGAGATTGTATCCGATTTCATCGCATCAAGAAGTGCCGCCACCCGCTTGAATGCAAGGCGCCAGATCGCCTGTTTCATCAGCATCCATTCGGACAACACTTCCCCCTGTAGAATAGCGCCCATCACACAGACGCCCCGAACATGTCATCCATTCCAGATATCAAACCCGAACAATCCATCGAGCTGCTGAAGGAGCTGCATATCCTGACGCGCGACGGCAAGCTCAACCAGGACAGCCGCCGCAAGCTCAAACAGGTCTATCACCTGTTTCATTTCATCGAGCCATTGCTGGCTGAAGTGCTTGCCGACGGAGCTGAACTCACGCTGGCGGATCACGGCGCGGGCAAGTCCTATCTGGGATTCATCCTGTACGACCTGTTCATGAAAGCGCGCGGTGTCGGACAGGTATACGGCATCGAAACGCGCGCCGAACTGGTGGAAAGATCGCGCGCGCTAGCCGATAAGCTCGGCTTCACACGCATGTCTTTCCTCAATCTGTCGGTGGAAGACTCCATCAGTTCAGCGCAATTGCCGGAACACATCGCCATCGTCACCGCACTGCACGCCTGCAACACCGCAACCGACGATGCGATCAAGTTCGCCTTGAACAAGCAAGCCCGGTTCATCGTGCTGGTGCCCTGCTGCCAGGCGGAAGTCGCCGCGGTGCTGAACCGCAACAAGAACCAATCGTTCGGCAAGACCCCGCTGTCCGAAATATGGCGACACCCGATCCACACCCGTGAATTCGGCAGCCACCTCACCAACGTGTTGCGCTGCCTGCTGCTGGAGTCGCACGGCTATCAGTTGACGGTGACGGAACTGGTCGGATGGGAACACTCGATGAAAAACGAACTGATTGTCGCGCGACGCCATGAGACACCGCGCAAGAGCTCGCGGGAACGTCTGGAACATATCCTGCAAGAACTGAATCTGGAAGAACTGCGGGATCGCTTCATCTATTGACCCCGGACACACTCACAATATTCTCATATGGCTATTTCTATCGACATTCGCGAAGACGCAGGCGTGCGCACCCTGCATTTCGGCTCGGATTGGGTGCAGGGCGCGATGCGCATCGCGCGCCCATGGAACCTGGAACTGGAATACACGCGCGAAATGATGGCTTCGCTGCTGCTGCGCGATACTCCCCGCAAGGTGCTGCTGATCGGCCTCGGCGCGGCTTCGCTGACCAAATTTCTGTACCGCAATTATCCGCAGGCGCACCTGACGGTGGTCGAAATCGAACCCTCGGTGGTCGCGGCGGCGCGCCAATTCTTCAAGCTACCGGAAGACCCGAAGCGCCTCCATCTGGTGATAGGCGACGGCGCAGAATTCGTCTTGAACAGCAACAAGAAGTTCGACCTGATCCTTGTGGACGGCTTCGACGAAAAGGCACGCACCGGCGCGCTGGAGACGCTGCCGTTCTATCAGGCCTGCCGCACGCGCATGAGTGATGACGGAATGATGGCGGTGAACATGCTGACGCGCAGCCGCGGCTTCAAGGCGACGGCGGCGCGCATCGCGGAAGCGTTCGACGACCGCGCGCTGGTGTTCCCATCCTGCGAAAGCGGCAACGCGGTCGCATTGGCGGCGGGAGGAACACCACTCGAAGTCTCCTTTGAAGGGCTAAAAGAGAATGCGCTGAAATTGAAAGAGGCGACCGGGCTCAACCTGCTGCCGACGTTGACACGGCTGGCGCAGGCGAAGACCTGTCTCAACAACACGCTGGTTCTGTAACCCACGCCGTACCGCTTTTGCTTTAGCATACGACCTCCCGTCAAGAAGGAGTTTGCCATGTTGCGTATCGCATTGCTGTTGGTTCTGCTGTCTCTCCAGAGTTGGGCCTATGCAGAAAACGAGCCATACAACCGTGTAGATTTCCAGGTCGAAGCGGCACGAGAGATTGCCAACGACCTGCTGGTCGCCGGCATGATCATCGAGGTGCAGGACAAACAGCCCGCCCGCGTCGCGCAACAGATCAACACCACACTGAACGATGCGCTGCTGAAGGCCGCGGCCTTCAGCAGCGTCAAGGTCAGCAGCGGTGGACATAACACCTATCCTGTGTACGGCAAAGACAATCGGATCGACGGCTGGCGCGGCCATGCCGAAATCAGACTGGAGAGCCGCGACTTCAAGGCGGCGGGCGAACTCATCATGCAGTTGCAATCCACGCTGCAATTGAATGGACTGAATTTCGCCCTGTCGCCCGACTCACGCACGCAGAGCGAAAATGAACTCATCGCCGAAGCAATCAAGGCGTTCCAGACTCGCGCCGATGCGATACGCACCGTCTTCGGCGCGCACGCCTACAAAACCGTGCATTTCTCAATCAATAGCGGCATGCCGCCGTATTATCCCAAGATGATGATGCGCGCCGCGCCGATGGCGGCAGATGCGGCGATCCCGCAACCGGAATTTGCCGGCGGCGATACGCGCATGACGGTGCAGGTGAGCGGCACAATCGAACTGCAATAACACTAGGGAGCGAACATGACCACCAACCTGATCTTCCTCGGCATCACCCTCGTCGCACTGTTCTATGGCATCAGCCTGTACAACCACCTGGTCAACCTCAAGCATGCCGTCGCCAAGGCTTGGGCCAACATCGACGTGCTGCTCAAGCAGCGCCACGACGAGTTGCCCAAGCTGGTGGAGGTATGCAAGCAGTACAAGGAGTTCGAACAATCCACCTTGCAGAAGGTGATCGAAGCGCGTTCGCGGGTGCAGGCTGCACGCGAAAGCCAGGACATCGGTGCGCTGGGACAGGCCGAGAATTTCTTGCGCGCAGGTTTGGGCAGCATCTTCGCGGTGGCGGAAGCCTACCCCGAACTGAAGGCGAACGAGCATTTCATGCAATTGCAGACACGCATCACCGGGCTGGAGAACAGCATCGCCGACCGCCGCGAGCTGTACAACGAGTCGGTGAACATATACAACGTCGGTATCGAGCAGTTCCCCGCCGTACTGATCGCCAACATGTTCCGCTACGAAACCAAGCCGTTGCTGGAATTCTCCTCCAGCGAAAAAGCCGATGTAGATATGAAACAACTGTTCGGCTAAGACACCATGCTGGTCAAGCTGCGCCGCAGTTACGCCGAACTCATCACCTCCGGCATGCAGCTACTCTTGCTGTTCGTCGGATTCCAGCTGGAGTCGCGCGAAGGCTGGCTGGGCTGCTTGTCGGCCATGGCGCTGGTCAGCTTCTTCGCCTGGCTGTCGGCGCTTTATCGCTTGCGCATGATCCGCGACACGCCGACCTCCAAAGTCGCCTCCGCCGCACAGGGCTATGTCGAACTCGCAGGACGCGGCCACCCTTTCGGCGATACGCCGCTCATCAGCAAACTCCGGGCACTGCCCTGCCTGTGGTATCGCTACCAGGTCGAACGACGCAGCACGAAAAACCAGTGGGAAACCGTAGATCGCGGCGAAAGCCCCGACTCGTTCGTGCTGCGCGACGACAGCGGCGACTGCGTGATCGATCCGGAGTACGCCGAGATCGTCACCAAACACTTCGACCAATGGACCGAAGGCGATTACCGCTACACCGAATACAAGTTCATCGACAACGACAGCATTTACGCCATCGGCGAATTTCGCACGCGTAGCGTAGGCATCGAGTTCGACTCTCGCGCCGAACTCAACGCGTTGCTCGCCGAATGGAAACGCGACCTGCCCGCGCTGCATGCGCGCTTCGATCTCGACAACAACGGCGAAATCGACATGAAGGAATGGATGCTGGCGCGCCAGGCGGCAAAGCGTGAAATTGGCAAGAAACGGATCGAGGCGCTGGCGCAACCCGACATCCACCTGCTCGGCCTGCCGCGCGACGGCAAGCTGTTCCTCATCAGCAACTTCACCCCGGACAAACTCTCGCGCCGTTACCTGTTCTGGTCGTGGGCGCATCTCGCGATTTTCTTCTCCACATTAGGAGGCATTTCCTGGATGCTAAGCAATCCACCTTATTGATCCGGCTCTGCTCGACGCATAAAGTTTATCCCTCACCCAACATCAGGAGGGAACGACGATGAACGAGCCATTCAAACAACACGGCGCATTCAGTTGGTGCGAACTGATGACCGAGGATGCGGAAGCGGCCAAGGCCTTTTACACCAAGCTGTTCGGCTGGAACACCGAAGACATGACCATGCCGGGGATGACCTATACCGTCATCAAGGCCGGGGGCAGCGAAATCGGCGGCATCATGACGATCCCCCAGGAAGCCCGGAACATGCCGCCGGCATGGGGCGTTTACGTCACGGTCACCGATGTCGATGCGACGGCGAAAAGCGCCGAACAGCTGGGAGCGAAACTGCTCGTGCCGCCGACTGACATCCCGGACGTTGGCCGGTTTTGCGTAATTCAGGATCCGCAAGGCGCTGCCATCAGCGCCATTACCTACCAGAAAATGTAAGTACCACGCGACGGCAAGCTGCGCCCGCTCGCCTCGAAGAACTGCTGATACAACGGTGTAATGATGGACAGGAATGCCGCGCTTCGAGTTTCGAAAAAAAACCCGAAAACATATTGACAACAGAAAACTATTCACAACGCCTGAAAATACGTCATGTTGAGCTACTCCCTCCGCCTCGGCGAATTCAAAATCAATGCAAGTGATTGTACTTAATGGCTATTATTAAATTGCAAAAAAATAAGCAGTACAGCAAAAAGCCTTATGGAACACGGCATTGAGGCACTATGGACGACACCTATCCACAAAGTTATCCACAGATTCTGTGGGTAAACAAAAATACTCTTTTCCAATGGCGGGTTAACGCAACTCTATTAGAGCGATACCTGAACAATCTTCGATAAACCTCGAAACCTCAGGAACAAAAAAGGGCGGTTCGACACCGCCCTTCTCTCGTTCATATCTACCGAAAGATTCAGTCTTTTCGGCGCAACGACATGCGTTCCATCAAACTGTCCTTCATCACGAACTGATGCTTGAGCGCGCCCAGCACATGCACCACGACCAGCGCAATCAGCACCGTTACCAGCACTTCGTGCACCTCATGTGCAGGCACGCCGTCAAACTTTGACGGCAGCAGGGTAACGTCGCCGGCCGCAATCGCCTTGCCCACATCGCTGGTTAGCACCTGCATCATGCCGCTGACCGGCAGCAAGATCAGCACAGTATAAAGAGCGTGATGTATCCCCTTCGCCACCTTGTCCATCAGCGTCGTGCCGACCGGCGCCGGAACTCCGTCCTCGCGGCGGAAGAACAAACGAGCCAGCGTCAGCAACAGCACCGCGCCGCCGACTGCGGCATGCAACACATATCCCGCGATGTCCGCACCGCCCGCCTTGCGTGCGTCATGCACCACATCCCCCAGAAACCAGGCGGCGATCAACACCGCCAAAGTCAGCCAATGAACGATAACCATGCGTTTGCTGTACTGCGTCATAACCTTACTCCTGTGATTAATGGGAAGCGGTGGGATAACGTCAGCCCGCCGAAGTTCCGTCGTTGAAAAACCGGCGCAATTTACCCGAAACATGCCGGTCGTGCAGAGATTTTATCGCGACGAGGCCTTGTCAGCCTTGCCAGTCGTTGAGATGTTTCTCCAGCCAGAACAGGCCGAGGATGGTCTTGCTGTCGTTGATCTTGCCCGTGCGTACCCACTCCAGCGCATCGGCCAGCGAAAGTTCGAATACCTCCAGGAATTCGCCGTCGTCCAGCGCGCTCCCTTGGTGAGTGATGCCGCGTGCCAGGAAATATTCCATGCGCTCATCGGCATAGCCGATGCACGGCCAGGTTGTCGCCAGATGAATCCATTCGCCGGCGACAAAGCCGGTCTCCTCCAGCAGTTCGCGCTGCGCGGTGGCCAGGATATCTTCGCCGTGATCGATCTTGCCGGCAGGCAGCTCGATGAATTCGCGCTGCGGCGCATAACGGAACTGCCGTTCCATCACCAGATTGCCGTTATCCAGCAGCGCCAGCACCGCGACCGCCCCCGGATGAGTGATGTATTCGCGGCTGGCAATAGCGCCGTCTGGCAGACGCACGCTGTCCTTGTGTACCTCGATGAAGTCGCCGCGATACATTACCGCCGACGCCAGTTGTGTTTCCTTCAGTTCCAATTCCCGCTCCCTGCACACCTGAGCCCGGCGCTCATCAAGCCGACGACTTCTCGAACTTCCACTCGATCGAACCGTCGTCCCCGTAAAACACCCTTTCTTTGCGCCCGTCCATGGTCTGCAGCGTATTCCTGATCGTGCTGCCCGACATGACGCAAAGGCTGTCGACTCCATTCGTCATACGCATGGTCTGCCCGACGGTATGTCCGACGATGCTCTCGATCACACAGGAAATATCCTTGCCCATTGCCTCTTGCTCGCGCTCCATGGAAGCAAGCACCTCTTCCATGTCCTTTACGGACGCCCCCAGCGCGTCGGCTTCCCGCAGCAGCGCCGCAAGCTGCTGGATCAGTCGTGAATTCTTTTCAACCATCTTCTGCCAGTTGCCCGATTGTTCGGCAGTAAGCTTGATCGCACCGCTCTCTATCCTGCCGCGCAAGGCCAGAAATTTTGCGAATTCAGGTTCCGACTTCAACGCATCGATCTCGGACATCTTACCCGCAACGGTAGCCTGAGCCTCAGCCAACGCCTTCATGGTATCGGCGATGCCTTGGCCGATGATGGAGCTGTCGGGCACTACCATCGTCACCAGCGTTTCGGTTCCCCTGCGCTCGCCGGCAGAACGAATCTTGATTTTCTTGCCCGCAATGATGCAGCCCTCGACCATATCGGCATACAGTTCGTCGGCAATAATTTCGCAATTCACCGCATGTTCCACACGCACCACCTTGCCGATCAGCGTACAGCTTTCGCACTGGGCGGCTTTCAGTTCTCCCTCACGTGCCAGCACCACGGCGCGTGTAGCACGCTTGTTCAGGGTGACATTACCGCTCTTGGACTCCGCCCGACCGCCCGACAGGTTGCCGGAAATCACAATATTGCCTTCGTCTGAAATCACGTTGCCGAACACGTCGGACATGAAGGTCATGTGCTTGCCCTTCACCGTACGGCCTTCCTGCACCTCGCCGTGTTCGATAAACTCGTCCGCCGCCAGCGCCAAGTCGCCGGTCGTCTTGGCGCTAATGCCTTCGTTAGTCTCGATCTTCTCGGTAATGGAGATACTGTTCGATTTGGCATCGATGCCGACGAACCCGTCCATCGTTGCCACGAGATATTCCCCGTCCGTCCCCTCTTCGAGGGCCGTACCGATAGCCGAAAGTTTCTGCAGATCCAGATCCTTCGGCATGTCCGGTTCGATGGCCTCGCCCGTCACCCTGTGCCCCGGCTTGCCCAGCTTGCGCGGCACTTTCTTGAGCAGGCGCGTGCCTTTTTTTACATGCGGAAAACGATTCTTGTACACACTCAGATCGGCCTTGCCGTTGGCCAGCAGCTTCGGCGAATTGTCGCGGTGCAGGTCGGCGCAGACTTCGATGATCTCGGCGTCCCGGCTGGGCGTCGGATCGCAATGCATGGCAAGCGGCAGACGTACTGTATCGCCGCTGGCGATGGTCTTGCGGATGGCCTCTTCGCGCAGGCCGAACTTCACGCCCTTCAGCCACATGTCGGTGACCATCTCGTCAAAATCCAGCTTGGTCGCCACTTCTCTGGTCTTGGTCTCGTAACCGAGAATGGGTGCGACGCCGCCTTCCGGATCGCCATAGAGCGGGGCCTGATAGGACTCCTCAATACTGACCGGCTCGAACATATACTCGGCGCGCATATTCTGGGGCAGCAACTTGACCTTGCGATAGAGCGCCTGTCGCTCAGGCTGGAAACGCACGATACTCTCGGCGACCTTCAGGCTGGTGGTCTTGCCCTTCGTCTCCGCCAGCCATTCTTCGTCGTACAGCAATTTCAGGAACAGGTCGTAATCCAGCCCGGTAAAGCGCGCGCCGTTTTCGAACATACGCTCGACGAAGCGCTCGAATCCGCCCTCAGCCATCGAAAGCTTCGGCAGATCGACGAACACCCCGTCCGCCCGGTTATAGACGAACACCGGCATCGACATCGCTTGCGATGACTCATTAGCAGAATTCGATTCATCCATACCCATATCTGGCCCCCCGTGTTGCGCCGCCCTCTCGAACGGCATCATGCTCGTCAAATACGAAAACTCCCGCGCAGGGCGGGAGCTTCCGATGCGATAGTAACCTCACTTCAGTTTAATGCAACAACAGCGATTGCTGTACCGACACCGCGCACACCGACATCAGCGCGCCGGGCAACAAGCCTAACAACAGCACGGCAAGGCCATTGACGCTGATCAGCAGCGCGCTGTCTTGTCCGACCGCAATCGGCTCGTGGCTCTCGGGCGCGTCGAAGTACATCAGCTTGACGATGCGCAGGTAATAGAACGCGCCGATCAGCGAGAACATCACCGCCGCCACCGCCAGCCAGATATGGCCGGCCTGGACCACCGCGTTCAGTACCGAGAACTTGGCGTAGAAGCCGACGGTCGGCGGCACGCCGGCCATCGAGAACATCAGCAGCAGCATCATGAACGCCAGCCATGGGCTGCGCTGGTTCAACCCCTTGAAGTCGTTCAGCGTATCGGCCTCGAAGCCGACGCGGGACAGCAGCATGATCATGCCGAACGCGCCCAGCGACATCAGCACATAGACCACCGCATAGAACATCGCCGAGCCGTAACCCTCCACTCCGCCGGAGAGCAAGCCGAGCAGCATGAAACCCATGTGGGCAATGGTCGAATACGCAAACATGCGCTTCAAGTTGGTCTGCGCGATCGCGGTGATGTTACCGATGGCCATCGAGGCGACCGCGAGAATAATCAACATACCGGACCAGTGCTGCACCAGCGGTTGCAGGCCCTCGACCAGGATGCGCGTCGCGAAGGCGAACGCGGCCAGCTTGGGCGCGGAGCCGATCAGCATGGTCATCGCGGTCGGCGCGCCGTGATACACGTCAGGCACCCACATATGGAACGGCACCACGCCCAGCTTGAACGCGAGACCGGAGACCACGAACACCAGGCCGAACACCAGCAGGTTCTTGTCGGCGACGCCGTACTGGATCGCATTCGACACGACGCCCAGTTCCAGCGAACCGGTTGCGCCGTACAGCATGGACATGCCGTACAGCAGCAGGCCGGACGCCAGCGCGCCGAGGATAAAGTACTTCATCGCGGCCTCGGTGGCGATCGCGGAATCGCGCTGCAATGCGACCATTGCATACAGCGACAGCGACAGCAGCTCCAGGCCGAGATACAGCGTCAGGAAATGGTTCGCGGAGATCATCACCATCATGCCCAGCATCGCGAACAGCGCCAGCACGATAAACTCGCCGGTGAACAGGCCGCGCACCGTCAGGTACTGGCGCGAATACACCAGCATCATCGACATCGCCAGATAGGTCAGCAGCTTCAGCACGTCGGACATCAGGTCGTCCACGAACAGATTGTGGAAGGCGTACACCACGCCGTTCTCGTGCGTCCCGACCGTGATCAGCGAGCAGCCCAGCAGCGTGATCTGCGCCAGCATGTAGGTGACCAGACGGCCGCTCTGCTTGATCAGCAGATCCGCGATCAGGATCGCACACACCATGGCCAGCAGGAAGATTTCCGCACCGGCCGACATCCAATTCGTCATCAAATCCATATTCACCTCAGAGTCCGCTGCTTACAACGGCAATTTGGAACGCGCCACATGCACCAGCAGGTCGTTCACCGACACATGCATGACTTCGCTGAACGGCAGCGGGTACAGGCCCATGCCCAGCACCGTGACCGCCAGCACCGCGAAGATCAGTTTCTCGCGCATGTTCAGGTCGGTCAGTTCGGCGACATGCGAATTCGCCACTGCGCCGAAGATCACGCGCTTGTACATCCACAGCGTGTAGGCCGCGCCGAAGATCAGCGTGGTCGCCGCCGCGAAGGCGTACCAGAAGTTCGCCTTGACCGCGCCCTGGATCACCATGAATTCGCCGACGAAGCCGCTGGTGCCCGGCAGGCCGCTGTTGGCCATCGCGAACAGCATGAAGAACGCCGCGAACACCGGCATGGTGTTGGCCACGCCGCCGTAGTCCGCAATCTTGCGCGAATGCATGCGGTCGTACAACACGCCGATGCAAAGGAACAACGCGCCGGACACGAAGCCGTGGGAGATCATCTGCAGCAGCGCGCCTTCCATGCCGTAGGCGTTGAAAATGAACATGCCCAGCGTGACGAAACCCATGTGCGAGATCGAGGAATACGCGACCAGCTTCTTCATGTCGCTCTGCATCAGCGCGACCAGACCGATGTACACCACCGCGATCAGCGACAGCGCAATCATCACGCCGGACAGGTAGTGGCTCGCATCCGGCACGATGGGCATCGAGAAGCGCAGGAAGCCGTAAGCGCCCACCTTCAGCATGATCGCCGCCAGCACCACCGAGCCGCCGGTCGGTGCCTCGACGTGGGCATCAGGCAACCATGTGTGCACCGGGAACATCGGCACCTTCACCGCGAAGGCGAAGAAGAAAGCGATGAAGATCAGGATCTGCGCGTTCATCGGAATCGCGACCTGATGGAAGTCGAGTATCGAGAAGCTGCCGCCGGACTGGTTGTACAGATAGATCAGCGCGACCAGCATCAGCAGCGAACCGAGCAGCGTGTACAGGAAGAACTTGACCGCCGCATACACGCGGTTCGCGCCGCCCCAGATGCCGATGATCAGGAACATCGGGATCAG
>MGWR01000064.1 GCA_001801085.1 Gallionellales bacterium GWA2_60_142
TTTTGATCGCACGGAACTGAAGCAAGCCGGTCTGGTCGCCGAAAACCCAGATATTTTCTTGTCCCGTTTGCTCGCGGACTCGCCGGAAGACGTTGTTGCGGCGTTCATGCAAATGCGCGACAACCTCCGAAACCCGACCAAGACAACTCGGGAGTGCGCAGACACGCTCGCCGCACAAGGCTTGAAGAAATTCGCAAGGCTGATATTGGCAAGGGTTGAATGACCGTGGTGTCGTTGATGCCAGGATTGCACTGGTACTGGTGAGTGACCGTACCCATCCTTCCAACCCAGTCGCGATCACGTTCAATGTCTGAAACGGATTCATTTGCAGCGCTGCAGGAAGAAAATGCGCGCTTGGTTGCACTTCTGGAAGCCAATGGCATTGCATGGCGTTTGAGACCGGCGCCAGAGACGGATCAGTCATCCGTGCCGGAATTGGAGTCCTCACGGCTCAGCACTGACGAAAAAATAGCGCTGTTTCGTCGCCTGTTCCGCGGGCGCACCGATGTCTACCCCATCCGATGGGAAAGCAAATCAACCGGCAAAACGGGGTACGTCCCTGCCTGCGCCAACGAGTGGCATGCCGGCGTGTGTGAAAAACCGCGCATCAAGTGCGCAGATTGCAGTAGCCGCCTGCTGATTCCGCTGTCGGACGCTGTCATCTATGACCACCTTGCCGGCAAGCGCACCGTCGGCGTTTATCCACTGCTGTCCGACGACACCTGCCATTTCCTCGCCGTCGATTTCGATGAGGCCGAATGGAAAGAGGATGCCCAATCATTTTTCCAATCCTGTCACGAACTCGGTGTGCCGGTCGCTCTCGAAATCTCGCGTTCCGGCAACGGCGCTCACGCGTGGGTGTTCTTTGCTGGCAGCGTGTCGGCGCGGGATGCGCGCCGTCTTGGCACGGCCATCATCAGCCATACCTGCGCTCGCACACGGCAACTGAAGCTCGAATCCTATGACCGGCTTTTCCCCAATCAGGACACGATGCCAAAAGGTGGCTTCGGCAACCTGATCGCCTTGCCATTGCAGAAGAAGCCGCGTGAAAACGGCTACAGCGTGTTTGTGGACACGGCATTGCGTCCGCATCAGGACCAGTGGGCGTTTCTTGCCTCTATCCAGCCGATGCCGCCGCACGATATCGAGCCGACTATCCTGCGCGCGACCGGAGGTGTGCATCCGCTGGATGTAACCTTCATCGACGAGGAGGACCACAAGGAACCGTGGCGGCGTGCGGCGCCCGCTGCCAAGAAACTGGCCGGACCCATGCCGCAATCGCTCACGGTGACGCTGGCTAACCTCGTCTATTTCGAGAAGGCGCAACTGCCGCAACCGTTGGCAAACCGCCTGATCCGGCTCGCCGCCTTTCAGAATCCCGAGTTCTACAAGGCACAGGCGATGCGATTCACGGTTTGGGACAAACCCCGCGTGATCGGCTGTGCTGAAAACTACCCGAACCACATCGCACTTCCGCGCGGCTGTCTGGATGCCGCGCAGGACTTGCTGCGGGACAACGGCATCCGCTGCGATCTAGGCGACGAGCGATTCGAGGGTGAAGCGCTCGATATCGCCTTCGCCGGAACACTGCGGCTGGATCAAGAAGCCGCAGTGGCCGCGATGCTGCATCACGATGCCGGGGTGCTCTGCGCGCCGACTGCCTTCGGGAAAACTGTGACTGCCGCTGCGATGATCGCTCGGCGTGGCATCAATACCCTTGTATTGGTGCATCGTACCGAGTTGCTCAAGCAGTGGCAGGAACGTCTACAGTCCTTTCTCGGCGTCGGCAAGGGTGTGGTTGGGACTATTGGCGGTGGCAAGGCCAAGCCGACAGGCAAGATCGACATTGCGGTCATGCAGTCGTTGTCGCGTCAGGGAGAGATCAACCCACTGGTTGAAAACTATGGTCACGTCATCGTCGATGAGTGCCACCACGTTGGAGCGGTGTCGTTCGACGCCATCCTGAAGCGAGTCAAGGCGAAGTACGTGCTCGGCCTGACCGCCACGCCAATCCGCCGCGATGGCCAGCAGCCAATCATTTTCATGCAATGCGGACCGATCCGCTATACGGCAGCCAAGCCGGCGAACGCGCCGCATGATCTGGTGGTGATGCCGTATTCACTGGACAAGCGAATCGATCTGCTACAGGAAGCAGGCATTCAGGACGTGTTTCGCCACCTTGCCAATGATACGGACCGGACGATGGCGATTGCCGCCGAAATCGAGAGCGCATTCCGCCAAGGCCGGAAAGTGCTTGTGCTCACCGAGCGCACTGAGCATCTGGATGCCATCCTGTCGGCGTTGGCTGGAAAAGTGCCATCGCCGTTCGTGCTGCACGGTCGGATGTCGAAGAAGCAGCGCGCCACGATAATCATGGAACTCGACGCGTTGCCGCCCGATGCGCCACGAGTTCTACTTGCCACCGGGAAACTGGTCGGCGAAGGTTTTGACCACCCGCCGCTCGATACCTTAGTGCTGGCGATGCCGATTTCCTGGAAGGGCACGCTTCAGCAGTACGCGGGCCGGTTGCACCGTGAGCACGCTACCAAAACCGATGTGCGGATCATCGACTTCGTGGACACGGGCCATCCGGCGCTGGTGCGAATGTGGGAGAAGCGCCAGCGCGGATACCGAGCGATGGGGTATCGGCTCAAGGAGTGACAAAGTGATGGGGCTTCTCGTATGTGAACGACATTTGAAATGTGTTGTCGGTGATGGCGCGCAATCTCTCGTAATAAATTCCGGCGAGTGCGTTGCCTCTGCCGGTGTTCCAAAATTTGCCAGAGATATTTCACGATGAATTTCTCGGATGTCCTCAACGCCTTGAATCAGGCGTCTGCCTTTGAGCTTTACCGCATGCGCGCCGCCATTGACCGTGTTCTGGATGACCCTCGCTGGTTGATCGCGATACAAGCCAGATTACAGATCGGTCAGCCTGTCGAGTATTTCGATGCCCAGGCAAATATCCTGCGGCACGGGAAAGTTCTTGAACTGCGTCGCAAGCAGGCGGTTGTTTTGGATCGGGACGATGGCCGGCGCTGGTTGATATCCTATGCCGCCATCAACCTCGATGGTGCGGATGTCGAGATTCGGGAACAGAAGCCACAAGGACTGGGGCGCAATGAGGTCGCCATCGGTGACGTGGTGGGATTTGTCGATCGCAACCAGCAGCAGCGGGGCGGCCGGATCATTCGTCTGAATGACAAGACCGTAACGCTGCAATGCGGCCATCAGCAATGGCGCGTCGCTTACTGCTTTCTGCATCGGGTTGTCGACTCCAATGCGATTGGGCATGACGTTCCCGCACTCGACGTCACTCCACAACCAGAAAGAAAATCGTCGTGAGCGAATACCAATACTACGAATTCGTCGCCATCGACCAGCCGCTAACGCCGACGCAATTGGCGGAACTGCGCTCGCGTTCGTCCCGCGCCACCATTACCCCGACCAGCTTCGTCAATGACTACCAGTGGGGCAATCTCAAAGGCGATCCGGCCGACTGGATGCGGCGATATTTCGATGCCCATGTCTATGTCGCCAACTGGAATTCCTGCCGACTGCTCCTGCGGGTGCCAAGAGTCGCTTTCGATACCGAGACTCTACAGGCCTTTGAAACCGAATCGGCCTTGACGGTCGACCGGACCGACACGCATTGGATACTGGATTGGGCGCTGAACGAGAGCGAAGACTACGACCGCTTTGGCGAAGAGGATGGTCGCGGCTGGATGGGCCGATTGGTACCATTGCGCGACGAACTGCTGCGTGGTGATCTGCGCCCGCTCTATCTCGGCTGGCTGGCCAGCGTGGGCTCTGGCGAAGTCGACGAAGATTCCCAAGAACCATCGCCGCCGCCCGGCCTTTCCCGATTGACCGCTGCTCAGCAATCACTGGTCGAATTCCTTGAAATTGATCAGGACATGCTGACAGCCGTAAGCCTGGCCGACCAGCAGGCATCCGTTGTTGACGCCAACGGCGATGCGGAGCTGGATGCCTGGATTGCCGAACTCCCAAACGCAGAGCGGGCGGTGGTGCTTAAACTGCTCCTGACAGGGCAGTCGCAGCAAGCCGAGCGCCGGCTGAAATTGCGTTTTCTTGCCTGGCAACGCGAACAGCAGCCCGTCGGTGAATCCAGGCTGCATCGGCGGACGGTTGCCGAACTTCAGGAACTGGCGCAATCCGCCGCCGAAATGAGAAAACAGCGGGAAGCCGTGCAGCGCAAAAAGGCTGAAGTCGAGCGGCAGGCTAAGCGCGAAGCCTACTTGCGTACCTTGGCCGCCGATTTCGAGCGGTGCTGGACCGCGGCCCACGAGCGCGCAGAACGAGGCATCGCTTCTGCCTATGACGATGTGAAACGCGCTCTCGTCGATCTGGCAGATGCTTACACACTGTGCTCATCCCGGGCCGATTTCGACCGACGACTTGCACAATTCATGGCTAAGCACGGTAAGCGTGGTGCGTTGGCGCGACGTCTCGTCGAGTCCGGTCTGTGGAACAAGCCGTAGGTGGATTGAGTTCATGGGGAAGGCGCCAAGATTTTCCACGGAGTACATGAATCGGTTGATCGTAAGCGACGACAGATGCCTACAACGAATCTGAACAAGCGGTCGGATTGTTCACGTTGATCGAGGGGAATCTCTATCCCCCGTTCGCGACCCATGTCCTGGGGCAGGATGTAACGATGACCACGCGCAGTTCGGCCAAGCGAACAAGGGCAAGTAGAAGTAAGTCGGTGGGGAGTTGCCGAAACACTGCATCTACCCAGACAGACAATCAACGACCGTTGAGTTTCCCTTGCTTCGTGACGCTGAGCAGGGCAAAATTCAACGGTCGTTTATCTTTTTTTGGAGGCTCCGATGGCGGTCAGGGAAATCAGCATTGTCTCGATCAGCGAACTCGGGGACACCCTTCGCCGAGTTCGCAAGGAATCTGGGCTGACCCAACGGGATGCCGCCGCCCTGTGTAACGTGAGCTTACCCTTTCTGAACGGGTTGGAGCAGGGCAAGACCACTGCCCAGATTGGCAAGGTTCTGTCCGTCTGTCATCGCTTCGGTATCGAGGTCAAACTGCGACTCCCCATGGCGCCGGGTGATGCAACATGAGCAAGTTGCGCGTTACGGCCAACGGAGCGTTGGTCGGCACCCTTGAAGTGATGGGTGGCCGGTGGTCGTTCAACTACGCATCGGATTGGAACGCCTATGCGCTTTCGCCAAGTTTGCCGTTGGCGACGCGCGGGTATCAGGATTCGGGGGATTCCCGACTCGTCGAATGGTTTTTCGAGAACCTTCTACCGGAAGGCCGGTTGCGTGAGCTGATTGCTTCGCGGGATCGTATTGATCCGAAAGATACCTGGGCCTTGCTGGTTCGCCATGGGCAGGACACGGCCGGGGCGCTTTCCCTGCTCCCCGATGAAGCTGGCGAAATTCAGATTGATCGAGAGATCCTGGTTCCCCTTTCGCGGGAGGCATTGCAAGAGAAGATTGAGGAATCACGCACGCGCAACCTGCCGCTCATGGCGTCCTGGGACGACATCCGCATGTCACTGGCTGGCGCTCAGGAGAAGCTTGGCTTGCGCATTGATGCCCATGGCGCGATGTTCCTGCCGGAAGGGACGGCCGCCTCGACGCATATCGTCAAGCCGGAGAACGCCAGCGCGGATTTCCCGTTCTGTCCTGCCATCCAGTTTTTTTGCATGCGCTTGGCGGACGAACTGAAGGTTCCGGTACCCATCGTCGATCTGAGACATTTGCCGGAACCGCTGTACGTCATCGAACGTTTTGACCGTGAGTCGGCCGACCCGAAAGGAGAGCCTGGAGGAAGCGCTATCCGGCGACTTCACCAGATCGATCTGTGTCAGGCGCTCGGGGTTTCGCCCTCGAAGAAATACGAGAGCGAGGGTGGGCTGGGTTTGCACCATCTGTTCGAGGTTCTCCGGGGCACATTTATCGACCGTCCAGTCGTTGCCGCCAACGCGGTCGTGCAATGGGTTGCCTTCAACTACCTGATCGGCAATCTCGATGCGCACGCCAAGAACATCGCCTTCCTGATGCGCGGCCAGAAAGCCGCGGTTGCGCCGTTCTACGACATGCTGTGCGTGGAGGCCTATCTGCCGCGGGCCACCATGTCGATGGCCATCGCCGGTGAAAACAAGCCCGGCTGGGTCGAGGGCATCCATTGGGACGCGATGGCCTTCGAGGCGGGGGCTGCCCCCAGGCTCGTCCGTGGCGTTTTGTCGCGCATGAATGCGGACTTGCCGGATGCGATCTCCAAGGTAATCGGAGATGAACGGCTGCTGCCTACCGAACGTGAATTCATCCGTGAAAAAGTGCTGCCGGTCATCGAGGAGCGGCGGGGGTTCGTTACCGATGCCCTCAAGGGCAGGCAATCAACCGTCATCGAACTATTGGGCCGACGAGAGCTCGATCCGGAAGTGGTTGAGCGGCTGAAAGCTCTTTCGCGCTCCACCTAGCCCAAAAAACGATGGGACAGACTGTGCACATCTTTGCTGATCACGTATCCCAAGATACGTCTGACGGTATCAAGATCGCTGTTTCGTGCCCGATACCGTCAACCGATCAATGTATCTCTGGTGCGATCAAGACTCGTTTGAGGCCGCCTGTAATCCGAGAGTCTCCGATAGTTATCGAAAGGTCGTTTTTTCGGGACCACCCGGAGACCCGCATGAACACTAAGCATTCTTCTGGTGACGGTATCGGTGACGGTATTCCGGAAAGATCAACGAGCCAAACCCAGCAGCCATGCTGGTTTCCAGGCTCAAAAAACAATCG
>MGWR01000065.1 GCA_001801085.1 Gallionellales bacterium GWA2_60_142
TCCTTGGCCGCGCCGTTCTCGACCAGATCGCGCAGCGCGCTCTCCATCCCGTCGACGTTGAACGCGACTTGTTCGCGCACGGCGAGCGGCGCGGTCTGATGATTGATGCCAAAGGCGAACAGCTGCATCTTGGTATTCGGCGGAGCCAAAGCGAAAAAACGGTTGCGGATTATAGTCGTAACGGAGGGGCAACGCCATCCGGCGGGATTTGCATCATCTATTGCTGATATGGCGGGAACAGATTTCGGCAGAGCGATTCATGTTTTTATAGAATGCCGCATGAAACCGAAAATCCTCCCCTGCCCCTGCGGCGCGCCGGATTACGCCGCTTGCTGCGGTCGCTACCATAACGGCACGCCCGCCCCCGACGCCGAGGCGCTGATGCGCTCGCGCTACAGCGCCTATGTGCTGAAACTGGAATCCTATCTGCTTGCGACCTGGCATCCGACGACGCGCCCGGCCGTGCTCGACCTGGCCGCCGACAACGTCAAATGGCTGGAACTGGAAGTGAAGAGACACTCACCGTGTGACGAAGGCCACTCCACGGTCGAGTTCGTCGCGCGCTACAAGGTCGGCGGGCGCGCGCAGCGGTTGCACGAAATCAGCCGCTTCGTGTTCGAGGAGGGGCGGTGGTATTACGTGGACGGGGAGTTCGAGGGGACGTAGATAAAGGGCACGAGAAGTGCGGGCACCCGCACGGCGCGCCGTGCCCCTACAGTTCGGGACGTTCCATCAGTTCCAGTACTTGCCAAGCCAGCCTGCGGCATACGTTGTTCAGCGCGCTGGGCAACTCGGGCGGCACTTGGGTTTCCAGCAACAACTTGCTGGAGCTGACCGAGTAGATCGGATCTAGCAGTCTGGGACGGTAGTCCTGCATCAGTTCGTCCAGCGTGCGTTCGGCCGCCAGTTGCTGCCAGGGGTTGGTCGGCCATTGAGACGGGATGCCGTAGGCCTTGGGGAACGCTTCGAGGTCGTTGCGCACCGTGCGGATGTCTTCGTGGGAGTCGCGGAACGGCAGCAGCACCAGCCCCGATATTTCGTGGAACTTGCGATCCATTTCCGGACGGTTGCCGCCGCCGTCGATCACGCCTATCCAGTCAGGCAGCGATGCCAGCTTCTCGACGATCTTCTCGAACTTCTCCGGCGAACGCCCGTCGAGCGCGGTGTAGCGGCGTCCGGCACGTTCCAGCGGCTCGCGCAGGCTGTCGGTCAGCACCGCAATGGAACGTTTGCCGATCAGCCCGAAACCGTGGCACAGCATGTGGGTGATGCTGGTCTTGCCGGTTCCGCCTTTGTTGCCGATCACGCAAATCATTCTTTCCATGTGAGTCTCCGTCGAGATTTCAGGCGAGATTTCGGGTGGAATGATTCTTATGAGTTATCCGGGGATGTCGAGCTGGGCCTATACGTCCAGTGCGTCCAGCGCCGCCTGTACCTGACTGCACCATTTCTCCTGCGGATCGAGTGCGGCGACGTTCGCCAGACATTCGCGGGACATCTGCATCAGCTCCGCATTCGCTCCGTTCTGGCGCATGGACAGCACGGCGACGTTCGTCAAGTTGATCATGATGCGCTTGTTGTTGGGCAGCAGCACGCGCGCCTCGCGGAGCAGCTGGATCGACTCGTCCAGCTTTCCTTCTTTCGCGAGCATCACCGCGCGGTTGTTCGATTCGACGACTTCCTGGCGCGACGTGGTGATCAGATCCTCGCCCTTGCCGTGCATGCCAGCCTGGTCGTAAAGCTCGCCGATCTGCCCCAGCAATTCGGCGTTCTCGTGATTGTTCTTGACCAGCGCCTGCGCCATGTTGTCCGCAGCCTCCTTGTTGCCGGTGGCGAGGAACAACTGGGTGGCTTCGAGCATGATTCCGGCGGGAAGATTGTTGTCGGAGCCGGCAATCGCGGCCAGTTCGCGGGACAGTTTCAGCGCATTGTTATGGTCGCCGGATTTGCTGTAGACCGTACCCTCAATGACTTTCGCATGCAACTGGACTTCGGGGTTGTCAAATTCCTGGCCGGCGTTTTTCAGCACCTGCAACGCCTCGGACGGAATGCCCTTGTCCGCGCAGACCTTGGCCAGATTGAGGTAGGCGGAAGGCGCTTTGTGGATGGAGTGCTCGCCCAGTTTGATGGTCTTGCGGAAGGCCGTGGCAGCGGCGTCGAGATCGCCGCGTTTCTGCGCCATTTCGCCAAGATTGCGCTGGCGAACGACCGAGGTCGGCGACAGCTCGACGCTACGCGCCAGCACATTCTGCGCCTCGTCCAGGTTGCCCTGACTCTCGTATGTCCTGGCGAGCCAGTCGTGCGCTTCGAGATAGGCCGGATTGCTGCGGATGACCTCGCGGAAGAGTTGCTGCGCCTGTTCCATCTCCCCGCGCAGAAAGGCCACCTTGCCCAGGCCGGTTCTGGCCCAAGGTATGTCGCGCTTGGCCAGGATCTGGTTGAACACCTGTTTGGCCAGGTCGTACTGCTCCATCGTCATCAGCGTCGAGGTCTTGATGCGCAGCAGTTCGGCGGCGTTGGTCTGAGTGGTCGAAAGCAGCTTGTCGCAGAGCGCGATTGTCAGGGCATGATTCTTGGCGCGCACCGCCTTCTCCACGTTGCCCAGCACTTCCTTCTTCGCCAATACCTTTTCCAGCCGCCCCTTCATCGTCGCTTCGTTGACCGGCTTGATGATGTAGTCGTCCGGCATATGTTCGGCGGCGCCGAACACCAGGTCGGAAGTCTTCTCGGCGGTGATGATGATCCAGGCGGTGGCCAGTCCGATCAGGTCGCGGTGCTTGCCTTCCTCGAGGATCTGCAAGCCGTTCTTGCCGGCACCGAGGTTGTAGTCGCACAACACGACGTCGTAGCGGTTCTTCTCCAGAAAGGCGATGGCCTCGTTCGCATTGGTCGCGGTGTCGATGTTCTTGCCGCCGAATATTCTGAGCATCTCGCGCATCATCGAGCGCATACCCTGGAAGTCATCGACGATCAGATAGCTTTTGCCCGCAAACAGCGCGGTGGTGTCTTTCACTTCCTTGTACATGGGGTTCCTTTGTTGCCTGCTCAGGGGAGGCGCAGGATGAAGCAGCCGCCGCCATACGTGCCGCCATTCTCCAGCTGCATGGAGCCGATCTTGTCGCGATTCTGGTGGAGTTTAGCCACCATAGACGAAAAATAGAGTCCGAGCCCGGTGCTGCCGGAGGCGAAATCCACTCCTTTGTTCACCGCGTCGCCGGCATCAAGCACTTGGCCCGGGTAGCCGCGACCGTTATCCTCGACGCGTATCACCAGCTCGCCACCCTCCTCCTTCGCCACGAGTCGCAGCTTATCCTTGGTGTAGTGGGAGGCGTTGTTCAGCGCATGAGCAATCACACCGACGACCAGTTCGTGATCGAAATACCAGTACAGATCCTCGTCGCAGTCGATATCCAGCTTGATGTTGAGATAACTCAGCAGGCTCTTGTTTTGCTCGGCGACCTCGCGGACGAACTCGCCGATGGAGTTCTCGGTCAGGTCGAACGGATAGAACTGGTTGCCGACCTTGTAGATCGCCAGCATCTGGAGCAGGTTGTCGTTGACGCGCTGCACCTCGTACAGCATAGGCGCGGCCTCGTGCTGCGCCTCGGGCTCAAGCTTGGTGATGTTGTCGTCCAGGAACCGCATCAGCACGCTGATCGAGTTCTTCATGTCGTGGATCGCCGAAGCGAGGAACGCCGAAATGTCTGGAGTATTTTCTTTGTTATCCATGATGGTAGCGGCCCGGGGGTTGGTTCTGGAAGGTTCCAGACGTAGCGCGGATTGTACGGAGGGTCTCCGGATTTTGCCAGCGCATGCGCTGTACGCAGATGCCGGCCCTATTGCTCCAGTGTCCGCCGGATCACGTTGTTGAAGGGGGTTATCCACTCCGGCGCGAACTGGCGGTCGCAGGCATTGACCTCTGCGATGGCACGCAACACCGAGCTCTTGTGGCCGCGCGCGCTCTGCTTCAGCGTGACGGCTTCGAATGCATCGACGATGGCGAGCAACTTTGCGCCGGGACATATCGCATCCCCGCGCAGGCCGTCCGGATAGCCGGCGCCGTCCCACATCTCGTGGTGCTGCCGCACCATCTGCGCCGCGTCCTGCCAGCCGTCCATGCGCTCAAGCAGCTCCGCGGTCAGGCCCGGATGAGTACGCAGCCTCTTGTGCTCCGCCTCGCTCATCTTGCCGACCTTGAGCCAGATCGACTCCGGCAGGAACATCATGCCCACATCGTGCATGCAGACGGCCGCTTCCAGTTGCACCGCATCCACCGGAGAACCGGCTGCGCGGTTGGTTTCCAGCGCCAATTGCAACACGCGCCCGGTGCGCCCGGCGAACAACGGCGAGCGCGCCTCGAACTGTTGCGCAAGCGCATGGAATAACTGGAGATCGGCGGTTTTGCCGCCCGCCGGCTTGCTCTCGGTCGGCGGCGTCCCGGCCAGAGTGCGTAACATGGCTTGCGGCTGGAAGCCGGTCACGAACTTGATCAGTTGTATCGCGGCGGCATCGATGTCCTGCGGCGCGGCCAGGCTGATCCGATCCAGCCCCTCGACCAGCTCGACCAGCCGCAGGTGTTCGATCGAACGTCCCGCCACCAGCGATTCCGTCGCCAGTTCCAGCCGGTCCAGCGCAAGCAGCATCACTTCGCCCAGTAGCGGCGTATAGGCCGCTTCGCCGGAGCGCAAACGGGTCAGCAGCGATTCGATCGGGTGCGCGATCAGCGCGGCGGTCTCGACCCGGCACAGCGCGGCGTCGCCCTTGATGTTGTGCAACGCCCGGAAGATGTCGGCGATAACCACTCGATTGGTGGGCTCGCGCCCCAGCCGGGCCATATCGCGCTCGATGCCGGGCACATAGTCGGTCAGCGCATCCGAGAATTCATGCAGCGCTTCCTGGTCGAGTATCTCGGGGCGGGTCAATGCCTGTACGTTGGTCATGCCTTTTCTCCTGTGTCGTGCCGGATGCAAATCACTTGGCCGGCTTGCCCTTGTAATTGCTCCCGGCGTTCATCACCTCTATCGCCTCTTTCAGCGTGGTAACCGCTTCCTTCGGGTCACTATTGCCTACGGTCGCAACCCCGCCTGCCGGCTGATTCCTGCCGCCGGGATAGAGCTTCACCGATGCGGAAGATTGCCGGGCCTTCTTCAACTCATCGACCTGCGCCTGCAACTCGGCATTCTTCTGCCGCAGCGCTTCGAGTTCGGTTTGCGGCGTGTGGGAGACTGGCGCGACCGTCACGGACGAGGCGGCCTCTGCGGCATGTCCCTCCGCAGATGGAACGGCGGAGGCTGCATCGGTTCCGGCCGGCGCGGATGCAGCGAGTACCTCGGATGCGGCGACAAGCGCACTGGCGGGCATGAGGATGGGTTGTGGCAGATCGTTCGCGTGCTTGTCCTCGATCAATTCGGCCACGCCGTTTTCTGGATCGGGCGAAGACAGGGCGATGGACCAGACGGCGTAGCCGAACGCGACCAGAAGCAACAAAAGCAACGTGGCGGCGACGGCTATCAGGCTTATTCGCCGGGCAGGCGCTTCGCCTTGCTCCGCATCTGCCGCAGGCTTCAAGAACAGCGCCAGCAAGCGCGACTTTATCCGTGCGAGCGCTCCGGCACGTTCGCTCCCCGTTGCGGCATCCAGTTCGGGCGATGCCGATTCCGCAGCCGGCGCATCCGTCTCGGCGGATGCAGGGACTTCGGCCTTGAACGGCGGCGGGCTTTTGAGTTTTCCGGTCAGCTTGGCGACGAACGCCTTGATCGACGCGAGCGGGCCGAAGGATGTCCCCGTCTCCAGCGTCTCGGGCGTCTCCGCAGTATCGCCCTCCTCCGTTTTCTTCTTCCAGAACATCAGCTTCATCGTTGCTCCATTGCCTGCGACATTCGCAGCCTGTCTGCGCGCAGCATAGGGTGCGCCGCCCGCAGCGTCAAACCCGACTGCATCGTTCACCCGCAGGCCGGGACCGCGCCGCTTCTGATAAAGTGCCGGCATGAGCAAAATGATTCTTGATCGCATGCTGCAATCGCAGGGTTTCGGCACCCGCAAGTGGTGCGCCGAACTGGTCGCCGACGGCGAAGTAATCATCGACGGAGAGGTCGTCGCCGACAGCCGCGCCGCCGTCGAGACGGACGGACTGAGCTTCACGGTGTACGGCGAGGAATGGCGCTATCGCGAGCATCTCTATGTCGCGCTGAACAAGCCGGCCAATTACGAATGCTCGCGCAAGCCCAGCCACCATCCCGGCGTGCTGACGCTGATGCCGGAGCAGTTCGTCCGCCGCGACATCCAGCCGGTGGGACGGCTCGACCACGACACCACCGGCCTGCTGCTGCTGTCTGACGACGGCCCGTTCATCCACCGCCAGTCGTCGCCGAAACATCACGTGCCCAAGCTCTATGTCGCCACGACGCACGACCCGGTGACGCCGCAACTGGTCGCGCAGCTGCTGTCCGGCGTGAAGCTGCACGACGAACCCGCGCCGCTGGCGGCGGTAACTTGCCGCCAGCTGGACGAGCGCCGCATCGAGATCGTGCTGGAGCAGGGCAAATACCACCAGGTCAAGCGCATGTTGGCCGCTGCCGGCAACCACTGCACCGCGCTGTGCCGCACGCAGATCGGCGAACTGAAACTGGCCGATCTCGGACTGGCCGAGGGCGAGTGGTGCTATCTGGAGGCAGCGCAGCTCGCCCTGCTGACCTAGTCGCGCCGCAGCAGCGCATACGTCCAGCGTTCGCCCCAGCGGTGCAGGCCCAGGCCGAGCAGGATGCTCGCCGTGCCCAGCCACACCTGCGGCAGCACCGCCTCGTCGTTCAGCCCGTGCCCCAGCAGCAGCGCCAGCACCGGTGTGACCAGCGTGATCAGCGCGATGCGCCCCGCCTCCATGTGCTTGATCATGTAGTAATACAGCGCGAAGCCGAGCACCGAGCCGACCGCGCCCAGATACACCGTCGCCGCGACCGCGCGCTCCGGCAGTTCAGCCGGCCAGTGCCCGTCCGCCAGCCACCAGGACGCGAAGAACAGCGGCAGCGCCACCACCAGCGTGCCCAGCGTCGTCGCCAGCGGCGGGCTATCATCGCCGATGCGCTTCAGCCCCACCAGTCCGAGCGACTGCAACAGCACCGCGACCAGCAGCGCGGCCAGCCCGAGTCCCGCCCCGTCGCCGAGATCGATGCCGCCGCGGAACACCAGCAGCAGGCCAAGCAAGCCGAGTACCATACCCGCGAGCTTGTTCGGCGTCAGCGACTCCTCCTTCAGCCACAGCGCCGCGCCCAGGCTGGTCAGCAACGGTGACAGCCCGAACAGCACCGAGATCACGCCGGAGCTGACGAACTGCGACGACCAGTAAGTCAGCGCCATCGTGCCGAACATGCTCGTGCCGCTGACCACATAGGCCTGACGCGCCTTGCGGTGCAGCGGCAGGCGCACGCGCAGCGCCAGCAGCAATGCCGCGCACAGCAGCGCGCCGAGCATCATGCGCGAGAACACCGCGAAGCTGGAGCCCAGCCCCAGCGCGCTCCAGGTGATGGCGAGCGGCGTGGTGGACCAGATCAGGATCACCGAGACAAAGGCGGCAGGAAGCGACATACCCATCTCCAAACGAACGGAACGACAAAAACGAAAAGGCCACAGAGTCTGTGGCCTTTTCGGGAAGCTGCTGCAATGAATGCTAAACGCTAACTCTCCGGACCACCCTGCGCGAACGACCACGCCGCGCGCAGACGCGCGACCGGCAGGACTCGTACTTTGCGAATGATGGAAGTCAGGGAATTCATGGGAGGGGATTATCGGGGTCGAATCCGGCGGCGTCAACCGGATGCGGGTAGAATGCGCGGCTTCGGCTTGATTTCAGTATCGCCAGAAATCGTCATGAGCGCGCCGAATGCAAGGAGCCGCGCAGCGAAGGACGAGACATACCTTAATGGTAGGCGAGGACTGAGCGAGCACGCGACGCCGCAGTCGGCGCGCGCAATAGATTTATGGTGATACGGCATGGCAATTCAATGGTTTCCCGGACATATGGTCGCGGCACGCAAGAAAGCGACCGAGACGATGGAACGCGCCGATGTGGTCATCGAGGTGCTGGATGCGCGCGTGCCCGAGGCGGGCAGCAATCCGATGATCAAGGAGCTGCGCGTGCATCGCCAGCGCCCCTGCCTGAAGATTCTCAACAAGACCGACCTCGCCGACCCCAATGCTACCAAGGCCTGGCTCGACTACTACAACAGCCAGAAAGGCGTGAAGGCCGTCGCGCTGTCGTGCAAGAAACCCGGCGACGTCGCCAAGGTGCCGAATCTCTGCCTGTCGCTAGCGCCGCATCGCGGCACGCCGTTGAAGGCGTTGCGCATGATGATCATGGGCATTCCCAACGTCGGCAAATCCACGCTGATGAACGCGCTGCTGAAGCGCCGCGTTGCCAACGTCGGCGACGAGCCCGCCGTCACCAAGAGCCAGCAGAGCCTCGCGCTGAACGACCACATGACGCTGATCGATACCCCCGGCATGATGTGGCCGAAGATAGCGTACGACAGCGACGGTCTGATGCTGGCGGCCAGCCACGCCATCGGCCGCAACGCGGTGATCGACGAAGAGGTCGCGACCTTCCTGGGCGACCTGCTGCTGGAACGCTATCCGGCGCTGGTCGCCGCACGCTACAAGATCGACGTCGCGGGACTCGACGGCGCATCGCTGATTGAAGCCATCGCGCAACGGCGCGGTTACCGTATCAAGGGCGGCGATTTCGACCTGGAAAAGGCTGCACTGATACTGTTGCAGGATTACCGCGACGGCGCGCTTGGCCGCATCAGTCTGGAGACGCCGGACAGCCGCCGCGAGATGCTGGCGCAGCATGCGGCGAGCAAGTCCGAAACAAGCGACGAAACGGACACCACCCAAGAAGAATAGTCTCGCTTGACGCAGCGTCGTCCCGCTGGCTATGATTCCCGACCATTCAATTCAGGTAATCCATCATGAGCCAGGACATCCAGCAAGTCATCCACGAACAAGTCACCACCCATCCGGTCGTGCTGTACATGAAAGGCACGCCGCAGTTCCCCCAGTGCGGCTTCTCCGGCAATGCGGTCCGCATCCTGCAGACGCTGGGCGTGAAAGACTTTTTCAGCGTGAACGTGTTGCAGGAGGCGGAGATTCGCCAGGGGATCAAGGACTACGCGAACTGGCCGACAATTCCGCAACTGTATATCGACGGCGAGTTCGTCGGCGGCTCGGACATCATGACCGAGATGTACCAGAGCGGAGAGCTGAAGCAGTTGCTGGATAAATAATATATAGGCCGAAATATATAGGCTTATTCGAGATATATAGGCCTAAATATATAGGCATTTCGGCATATAGGCTTTATCCGGACAAGTCTATACAGTGCGCACCGAGTGTAGGAAATGACGGTTGGCGACAACCCGACTTTTCATACTCTCCTCCTTCCGGGCGATCAGACGATCGCCCATTTTTTGTCCGCAGTTCGGCCCCCTCTCCTCAATCCTCTGGATGAAACAACTAGCCATTCGACTAGGTTGCAAAAGACCGCCACCAAGTCGCTGGTTATCCCGCAAGCGGGAGAGGACGCGATGGTGCCGCCCCTGCCGGGGACGGATGAGAGCCTCAGTTTCCGGGGGAGTTATTTCGCGAGGTAAACGCGAGCCCGCGCGATCGCGGCTTCGACCTGATTCGGCGCAGTGCCGCCGATGTGGTTGCGGCTGGCGAGCGAGCCTTCCAGCGACAGCACTTGGTACACGTCGTCGGCGATATCCGCCGAGAAACGCTGCAATTCGGCCAGCTCGATGTCGGAGAGATCGCAGCCGCGCTGTTCGGCATAACGCACCGCCAAGGCCACCGCTTCATGCGCATCGCGGAACGGCAGTCCCTTCTTCACCAGATAGTCGGCCAGATCGGTCGCGGTCGCATAGCCCTGCAACGCAGCAGCACGCATCGCTTCCGGCTTGACCCTGATGCCGGCGATCATGTCGGCGTAGATGCGCAATGTTTGCGTGAGCGTCTCCACCGTGTCGAACAGCGGCTCCTTGTCTTCCTGATTGTCCTTGTTATAGGCCAGCGGCTGGCCCTTCATCAGCGTCAAGAGTGCGACCAGATGGCCGTTCACGCGGCCGGTCTTGCCACGCACCAGTTCCGGCACGTCGGGATTCTTCTTCTGCGGCATGATGGAGGAGCCGGTGCAGAAGCGGTCGGCGAGGTCGATGAAGCCGACGCGCGGATTCATCCACAGGATCAGTTCTTCGGAGAAGCGCGACAGGTGCGTCATGATCAGCGCGGCGGCAGCGGTGAATTCGATCGCGAAGTCGCGGTCGGACACCGCGTCCAGCGAGTTCTCGCACACGCCCTCGAAGCCCAGCAGTTCCGCGACCATCTCGCGCTTGATCGGATAGCTGGTGCCGGCCAGCGCGGCCGCGCCCAGCGGCAGGCGGTTCACACGTTTGCGGCAGTCGTGCAGACGCTCGGCATCGCGCTTGAGCATCTCGAAATACGCCATCAGGTGATGCGCGAAACTGATCGGCTGCGCAACCTGCAAGTGGGTGAAGCCGGGCATGATGGTGTGAGTGTGTTGCTGGGCGAGGTCGAGCAACGCGCCCTGCATGTTCTTGATTAGCTCCAACAGGTCGTCTATCGCACTGCGCAGATACAGGCGCACGTCGGTCGCCACCTGGTCGTTGCGCGAACGGCCGGTGTGCAGGCGCTTGCCCGCATCGCCGACCAGCATCGTCAGCCGCTTCTCGATGTTGAGGTGCACATCTTCGAGATCCAGCGACCAATCGAAATCGCCGCCGATCACTTCATTCTCGATCAGCGCGAGACCGCGACGGATATCTTCGAGATCCTGCACGGCGATGATGCCGCAGGAGGCCAGCATCTGCGCGTGCGCCAGCGAGCCGCGGATGTCGAACAGCGCCAGCTTGCGGTCGAAGTCGACCGATGCGGTGTAACGCTTCACCAGTTCCGCCACGGGTTCGTTGAAACGCCCCGACCAAGTGTCTTTGTCTTGTATGCTAGCCATGTCTCGTCCAGAATTGCGGCGTAAAACCAAGGGATTCCCGCCATGAAGAAGGCGCGCAGTATAAAACAAAACACTCTCCCGGACGCGTTGCCGAACTTCCGCAACCTCGGCGCGACCTTGCGCATCCTGCTGATCTGCAACGGCCTCGCACTGTTGCAGGCGGTGTTGCAGGCGAACGCCTGGGGCGAAGTGCCGCAGCACATGATGCAGATCGCCACACTGCTCGCGCCGGTGCTGTTGTCCTCGCTGCTGCTGCTGTGGCTGGCGCAGCCGTGGCTGGCACGCCTGCCCTACCGCGTCGGCGCGCTGGCGGTGAGCGCGCTGGCGGTCGCGCTAACGCTGGCGACCTATCGCTTCGGCGGCGAGCTATACAACCCGACCGGATACGACGACGCCGGCTTCGGCGCGGTGCGTTACGCGCTGATCGGCCTCGCCGTCAGCGCGATCCTGCTGATGTATTTCCGCTGGCGCAGCCAGGTGCTGTCGCGCGCGCTGCACGAGGCGCGACTGCAGGTGCTGCGCGCGCGCATCCGCCCGCATTTCCTGTTCAACACCATCAACGCGGTGCTGAGCGTCGTGCGCGCGCAGCCAAAACAGGCCGAGACCGCGCTGGAAGACATGTCCGACCTGTTCCGGATGGCGATGGGCGAAGAGCACGACCTCCTGCCGCTGCGTCAGGAGATGCAACTATGCCGGCAATATCTCGCGCTGGAGCAGCTTCGCATCGGCGAACGGCTGCAATCGGACTGGCAAGCTGACGGCGTCCCTGACGACGTGATGATCCCGCCGCTGCTGCTGCAGCCGCTGCTGGAAAACGCCGTGTACCACGGCATAGAATCGTTGCCGCAAGGCGGGACGATCAGGATAGGCTTAAGCAAGCGCGGTAACGAACTGCTGATCGAGGTCGAGAACCCCTGCGCCCGGCGCGAGGCCGTACAGCACCCCGGCAACCGCATGGCGCTGCAGAACATCCGCGAGCGCCTCGCGCTGCTGTTCGATGTCGAGGCGAGCTATCGCGTCGAACGCGGCGACGACTCCTACCGCGTCGAGATCGCAATGCCTTACATCAGGGAGGAAAGTCTTGGAAACCGTTGAACTGCCGCTGCGCGTCTTCATCGTCGACGACGAGCCGCCCGCGCGCAACCGCCTGCGCGACCTGCTGCAGGACTGCAGCGAACAACTGCCACTGCAAGTGGTCGGCGAAGCCGGCAACGGCCAGGAAGCGCTGGAAAAACTGATGCTGACGCCCGCCGACGTGGTCCTGATCGATATCCGCATGCCCCAGATGGACGGCATCGAACTGGCGCAGCACCTCAACAAACTGCCGCGCCCTGTCCTCGGCGAAGTCGAACCCAACGCGCCGAAATGGCCACCTGTGATCGTGTTCACCACCGCCTACGACGCCTATGCGATCAAGGCGTTCGAGCTGCACGCAATCGACTACCTGCTCAAACCGATTCGCCTCGGCCGCTTGTTCGAGGCGCTGACCCGCGCACGCAACGCCGTGCCCATCCAGACCGAGGTGCTGCGCGAACTGCTGCCCGAACCGCGCAAGCACCTGTCCATCCACGAACGCGGCAAGATCCACCTCGTGCCGGTCGAACAGGTGCTGTTCC
>MGWR01000066.1 GCA_001801085.1 Gallionellales bacterium GWA2_60_142
TGCGGCGCGTCTGCCAGTGATGGTGAAAGGCCCGACCGGCTGCGGCAAATCGCGCTTCATCGAATACATGGCGTGGAAGCTGAACAAGCCGCTGATTACGGTGGCCTGTAACGAAGACATGACCGCCAGCGACCTGGTCGGGCGCTATCTGCTCGATGCCAACGGCACGCGTTGGCTCGATGGTCCGCTGACCACCGCCGCGCGTATCGGCGCGATTTGTTATCTGGACGAAATCGTCGAGGCGCGTCAGGACACCACCGTGGTGATACACCCGCTGACCGACCACCGCCGCACGCTGCCGCTGGACAAGAAGGGCGAGCTGATCGAGGCGCACCCGGATTTCCAGCTGGTGATCTCGTACAACCCCGGCTACCAGAGCCTGATGAAGGACCTGAAGCAATCGACCAAGCAGCGCTTCGTCGGGTTCGATTTCGACTATCCGGCGGCCAGCGTCGAGGCGGAGATTCTGGGCAAGGAGACCGGCATCGAGGCGGCTCTGGCTGCGAAGCTGGTTAAGATCGGCCATGTGGCGCGCAACCTCAAGGGTCACGGTCTGGATGAAGGCATCTCGACCCGCTTGCTGGTGTATGCGGCGACGCTGATCAAGAACGGTGTCGAGGCCAAGGCGGCTTGCCGCATGGCGCTGGTGCGCCCGATCACCGACGACGCCGACATCCGCGATACGCTGGATCACGCGATCGAGGCGACGTTCGCCTGAGCGGAATCATGACCGAGCTCGTCGAAATCCCGGAAGACCTGCAAGCCTACTGGGTGCAATTAAGCTGCGGCTTCGCGCGGGTCGGCCTGATATTTCCGGGCTGTATGCGTGAGGCGCTGGCCACGCTGACTAAGGACGGCGTGGATGCCTACATCGAGAATGCCCGCTTTCTCGGCAAGATGGGGCGCGGTGCCGAGCCCATCCTGATCTTCCTGGAGGAGTGGCCGGCCGTTGCCAAGGTGGTCGGCGAAGAGGTGCTGCCAGCGGTGATCGACCTGGTGCGCAAGATGACCAAGTCGCCCAACAGCAAGGCCATCGCACCGTTCCTGCAGTCGTTGCCGACCGCGGCGCGGCGTTTGCAATCGGCGCCGCAGTTCGCCGATTACCTGGCCATCCTGCAGGATTTCATGGAGCGCACCACCGGTTCGGTGCACGGCATCCACCAGACCTTCCCCAGCCCCGGCCTGCCGGAGTTGTTCAAGCAGATACCGGTGCTGTTGAGCCAGCTCAGCCTGGGCGGCCTGAAGAACTGGGTCGATTACGGTGTGCGTTATTACCACGACCATCCCGAGCGACAGATCGAGTATTTCAGCCTGCAATCGGCGGATGCCCGCGCGGTCATGCAGCGCGAGCGCCAAGGCACCTTGCTGGTCGATGCCGAGCGCAAGCTGGGTATGTATCTGAGAGGGTTGTGGCAGGACGAGGATCATCTGGTGCCTTATTCGGAGGTGTTCGACGAGCTGCGCAAACCGATGCCCTATTTCGACTCGCTCGGTATACGTCTGCCGGACGCATATGACGACGAGCACGGTATCACTGGCGTGGACCGCTATCGCGCCGCGCTGGCGCATATCGCCGCGCACCGACGTTGGACCAAACCGGTGGTTGCCGACAACATCAGCCCATTTCAGCGCATGGCGGTGGAGTTTTTCGAGGACACCCGCGTCGAATATCTGGCGATGAAGGAATATCCGGGCTTGCGCCGTTTGTTCATGGCGCTGCACCCGACGCCGGTCGAGGATGCCTGCGATCCGGACAAACAGTCGGCGGTGCGCCATCGCTTGGCGATGGTGTCGCGCGCGATGCTCGACCCTTCATGCATCTACCGCAATCCGGATGTGTGCGAGATCGTCACGCGCTTTCGCAACATCATGGCCGGGGGCGATTCTTCTACGACCGAGATGGTGGATCTGGCGATCTCGTTCATCGCGCGCACCCGCCGTCAGGCGGACCTGTCAGCCGATGTGTATTTCGACAACACCGAAGTCAGTTACCGCGACGACAACCGCCACATGTGGGTGTTCATTGAGGAAGGCGACGAGGAAGACGCGTTCGACAAGCCGGAAGCCCCGCCGCAGGAAGAGATCAAGGGCCTGCCGCCACGCCATTATCCGGAGTGGGACTACAACAGCCAGAGCTACCGCCCGGACTGGGTTAGTGTGTACGAGGGGCTGCATCCTTCCGGCAACGCCGGGGACATCGAGCGTCTGCTGACCAAGCATGCTGCGCTGGCCAAGCGGTTGAAGAAGATGCTCGACCTGTTGAAGCCGCAGGACAAGGTGCGCATCCGCTATCAGGAAGAAGGCAGCGAGCTCGACCTCGATGTCGCGATCCGTTCGCTGATCGACTACAAGAGCGGCGCTCAGCCCGATCCTCGCATCAACATGAGCCACCGCAACGACGGACGCAACATCGCGGTGATGCTGTTGCTCGACCTGTCCGAGTCGCTGAACGAAAAGGTCGGGGATACCGGCCAGACCATACTCGAACTGAGCCAGGAGGCCGTGTCGCTGCTGGGCTGGGCGGTGGATAAACTGGGCGATCCGTTCGCCATCGCCGGCTTCCATTCCAACACCCGTCACGACGTGCGCTACCTGCATATCAAGGGTTACAGCGAGCACTGGGGCGACGAAGTGAAGGGGCGGCTGGCGGCGATGGAAGCCAGCTACTCCACGCGCATGGGGGCGGCGATGCGCCATGCCGGCCATTATCTGGAGAAGCAGCAGGCCGACAAGAAGCTGATGTTGATCCTGACCGACGGCGAGCCGGCGGACATTGATAGCAAAGATGGACGCCTGCTGATTGAGGACGCGCGCCAGGCAGTGAAGGAGCTGGATCGCGACGGCATCTATGCCTATTGCATCAATCTGGATCCCAAGGCCGACGAATATGTCGCCGACATTTTCGGCAAGCAGTACACCATCGTCGACAAGGTGGAGCAGTTGCCGGTCAAGTTGCCGGAGCTGTTCATCTCGCTGACCAAATAGGCATCGCGCAGTACCGGATTGAAACACAACTTCAAGGAGAGCAAGCATGAATCAAGCTGAAAATGGCAAAGTGCTGGTAGGCATACTCACCGGCAGCCCCAACGACCTGCCCACCGTGGTCAAGGTGCGCGACACGTTGACCGACCTCGGGATCGCCAGCGAGATCGTGGTGGCCTCGGCGCACCGCACGCCGGATAAGGTCGTCGCCTACATCGACCGCGCGCACAAGGAAGGCGTGCAAGTGCTGATCGGCTGCGCCGGAATGGCCGCGCATCTGGCCGGCGTGATCGCCGGTCATACCCGTCTGCCGGTGATCGGCCTGCCGCTGTCCGGCGGCGTGGTCTCGGGTCTGGACGCGCTGCTCGCCACCGTGCAGATGCCGCCCGGCGTTCCGGTCGCGACCGTGGCCGTGGACGGCGCGAAGAATGCCGCGATGCTGGCCGCGCGCATCCTGGCGCTGAAGTATCCAGAGATCAATCAGGCGCTGGAAGATGCGGCGAAGAAAGAGCGCGCCCGTTACGATGAGACGGCCGATCAGGCGCTCGCCAAGTTCGGCGCGAAATAAGGCGAACGGTTGTATCTGCGGTCAAATAGCCGTAGAGAGACAAGCGGAAAACCTGTAAAATCCGATAGTTGATAATTTCTAATGTGAGGAGAGCAGTAATGAGCAAGAGTTTGATCCAGTTCATCATCGAAGAACAACGCGCAATTCCCGGTGCTTCCGGCGATTTCACCGGCCTGATCAGTGATGTCGTTTCGGCCTGCAAGCAGATCGCACACGACGTGAACAAGGGCGCGCTGATCGGCGTGCTGGGCAGTGCCGGCAGCGAGAACGTGCAGGGCGAAACCCAGAAGAAACTGGACATCATCACTAACGAAGTCTTCATCAAGGCGAACGAGTGGAGCGGCCACTTGGCTGCGATGGCGTCGGAGGAGATGGACGACATCTACCCGATCCCTGCCAAGTATCCCAAGGGCAAGTACCTGATCACCTTCGATCCGCTGGACGGCTCTTCCAACATCGACGTGAACATCTCCGTCGGCACCATCTTCTCTATCCTGCGCTGCCCGGAAGGCGTGACCAACCCGACCGCCGCCGACTTCATGCAGCCAGGCACCAAGCAGGTTTGCGCCGGTTACGCGCTGTACGGCCCGAACACCATGATGGTGATCACCACCGGCAACGGCGTGAACGGCTTTACGCTGGACCGCGACGTCGGCGATTTCTTCCTGACCCACCCGAACATGACCATTCCGGCCGACACGCTGGAGTTTGCGATCAACGCTTCCAACGAGCGTTACTGGGAAGCGCCGGTGCAGCGCTATGTGCGCGAGTGCATCGCCGGCAAGACCGGCCCGCGCGGCGTGAACTTCAACATGCGCTGGGTCGCCTCGATGGTTGCTGAAGTGCACCGTATCTTGACCCGCGGCGGCGTGTTCATGTACCCGAAGGACACCAAGGATCCGACCAAGGCCGGCAAGCTGCGCCTGATGTACGAAGCCAATCCGATGTCCTTCATCGTCGAGCAGGCGGGCGGCATGTCGCACACCGGTTACGAACGCATTATGGATATGCAGCCGACAGGCCTGCACCAGCGCGTGCCGGTGATCTTGGGTTCGAAGAATGAAGTCGAGCGCCTGATCGCTTACCACAAGGAAGCGTAATCACCCGACAACGCCCCCGCTTGCGGGGGCGTTGTCACGTCCGCAGGGACACGGCGCGCCGTGTCCCTGCCTGATAGAGGAAATACCATGGCCGCATTACACGAATCCAATCTGACCAGCCTGAAGTTCCTGCACCGCGGCAAGGTGCGCGACCTGTACGAGGTCGATGTCGATCATTTGCTGATCGTGCAGACCGACCGCTTGTCGGCGTTCGACGTGATCCTGGACGATCCCATCCCCGGCAAGGGCGAGGTGCTGACCGCGGTGTCTAACTTCTGGTTCGACAAACTGGGCCACGTCATCCCGAATCACCTTTCCGGCATTGCTCCCGAATCGGTGGTGAAGACCGAGGAAGAGCGTGCGCAAGTGCGCGGCCGCGCCTTCGTCACCAAGAAGTTGAAGCCGTTGCCGATCGAGGCCATCGTTCGTGGCTATCTGGTCGGCTCCGGCTGGAAGGATTACAAGAAGACTGGCGCGGTGTGCGGCATCGAACTTCCCGCAGGCCTGCAGGAGGCGCAGAAGCTGCCGCAGCCGCTGTTCACCCCGTCCACCAAGGCCGCGGTCGGCGATCACGACGAGAACATCTCGTTCGAAGAAGCCAAGAAACTGCTGGGCGCGGACATGGCCGAACAAGTGAAGAACGCGACGTTGGCGCTGTATACCCAGGCGGCAGAGTATGCGCTGACACGCGGCATCATCATCGCCGACACCAAGTTCGAGTTCGGCACCGACGCGGACGGCAAGCTGTACCTGATCGACGAAGCGCTGACACCGGACTCTTCGCGCTTCTGGCCTGCGGACCAGTACCAGGTCGGCAGCAATCCACCCAGCTTCGATAAGCAGTTCGTGCGCGACTGGCTGGAGACCTCCGGCTGGAACAAGCAAGCGCCCGCACCGCGCGTTCCTGCGGACGTGCTGCAGAAGACCGCCGACAAGTACCGCGAGGCGCAGCAGCGTCTGATCGGGGCATGACCAGCCCGGGCGATCTGATCGAAGGTTTTCATCGCTTCCGTGAGCAGCATTTCACGGACGACGATGCGCTATATCGCCAACTGGTGGAGGAAGGCCAGACGCCGAAGATACTTGTGGTGGCCTGCTGCGATTCGCGGGTAGACCCGGCGCTGGTGCTGAACTGCGCGCCCGGCGACCTGTTCGTGATTCGCAACGTGGCGAATCTGGTGCCTCCGCTGGAGAGCCGTAGCGGCGGACACCACGGCACCAGCGCCGCGCTGGAATACGGCGTGCAGACTCTGGGCGTGGAACACATTATCGTGCTGGGGCATGCGCATTGCGGCGGCATCCGCGCGCTGGTGCAGACCGGAGTGGCCGATAATCCGGTCTCGTTCATCGACGACTGGATGCAACTGGTCGAAGGTGCGCGCATCAGCGTGGCCCGCGACATGCCTGATGCGTCACTGGAAGACCAAATGCAGGCCTGCGAGCAGCGCGCGATCCTGGGTTCGTTGGAAAACCTGATGACTTTCCCTTGGGTGCGCGATCGCGTCGAGCAAGGCTCGCTGACCCTGCATGGCTGGTATTTCGATATGGATAACGGGCAGTTGCTGGGTTACAACCCTGCCACCCGTTTGTTCGAGACGCTGTAGGCCACTCCGAAGATCCGTAGCGAGCGGCTTGAGTGCAAGGCGCACGGAACGGAGTGACGAGACATACCTATTGGGTAGGCGAGGAGGCGAGTACCGCGCAACGTCGCAATCGAGTCGCGCAGTAGGATTCTCGGGGTGGCCGAGTTACTTCCCGGTCAATTCCTTGTACCGCGCCTTGTCGGCATCGTAGCGCGCTTCCATCGCTGCCTTGTCGGCCTTGGTCTTGTCCAGATCCTGTTGCAGCTTGGTCAGTCGCACCTGGGTTTCGTCCATATCCTCCTGCAACGACTTCGGCAGTTTCTTGCCGGCTTGCTTGTAACCCTCGGCTTCTTTCTGCAGTCCGAGCAAACTGTCGTTGACGATCTTGACCTGGGAGCCGATGCCGTTGACGCGGGCATCAACCTGCTGCAGGTTGCGCTTGCGTGCGAGATCGATCTCGGCGGGGCTGCTATAGGTGTTCACCAGCGCTTTGTCGCGGCGCTTGCTTTCCAGTGCCGCTTCCGCGTCATCACGCTTCTTGGCATCGGCCTCTTCCTTGGCCCGGCGCTCTTCCGGGCTGAGCGTCGTCTTCTTGTTGATCGTTCGTCCGGTCTTGTTGAGTTCGCTACGATCCTTGTCTGCGTATTCCGGCGGAATGGTTTCGCCATAGTGGGTGACGCCTTGGTCGTCTACCCATTTATACATCTTGGCAGCGGCAGGCAGGCTGAAAAAGAGTCCCGCGATCAGGGCGACGAGCAGTTTCGATTTATGCATTTTTCACTCCATAACGGTCACGGTAGGCTTGGACGGCGGAAAGATTCTGCACCATCTCTAGTTCGCCCTGCAAATAGCCGAGCAAATCATCCACGCCAGCGATAGACACCACCGGAATGCCGTAGTTTCGTTCCACTTCCTGTACTGCGGAAAGCTCGCCTTGGCCGCGCTCCATGCGATCCAGCGCAATGACCACGCCGCAGGGTTCTGCGCCGGCGGCGCGGATCAGTTCGATGGATTCGCGCACCGAGGTGCCTGCCGAAATCACGTCGTCGATAATCAGCACGCGACCATGCAATGCCGCGCCCACCATCGTGCCGCCCTCGCCGTGGTCTTTGGCTTCCTTGCGGTTGTAGCAATAAGGTACGTTACGGCCTTGCTCGGACAGCGCGATTGCAGTGCCGGCGGCTAGCGGGATGCCTTTATAAGCAGGGCCGAACAGCATGTCGAACGGCAGTTCGGAGGCGAGGATAGCCTGCGCATAGAACTGCGACAGGTTGCGCAGCGAGTCGCCGTCGTTGAACAGCCCGGCGTTGAAGAAATACGGCGACAGGCGTCCGGCCTTGGTCTGGAACTCGCCGAAGCGCAGCACCTTTTGCTGCACGGCGAAGCGAATGAAATCCTGGCTGAAATTCGACATGATGAATACCGTAGGTAGGGATGACAGGCCTCATTATAATGGCGCGCCTTACAACCCCGAGAATTTTCATGCGCATTATCACGATCAACCTGAACGGCATCCGCTCGGCCACTACCAAGGGTTTTTACGACTGGCTGGCACAACAGGATGCGGACGTAATCTGCCTGCAAGAGCTGAAGGCGCAGGCTGCGGACATGACGGAGCAGATGCTTGCGCCGCACGGTTACCACGGCTATTTCCACTACGCGGAGAAGAAGGGCTACAGCGGCGTGGGCATCTATTCCCGGCGCAAGCCGGATTCGGTGATAGTGGGTCTGGGCATCGCCGAGTTCGACAGCGAGGGACGCTATATCGAGGCGCAGTTCGGCGATGTCAGCGTTGTGTCGTTGTACCTGCCGTCAGGGTCGAGCGGCGAAGAGCGCCAAACGGTGAAGTTCAAATTTCTGGATGTCTTCATGCCGCATATGTGCGAGCTAAAAGCCAGCGGGCGCGAAGTGATCGTCTGCGGCGACTGGAATATCGCGCACAAGGAGATCGACCTGAAGAACTGGCGTGGCAACAAGAAAAATTCGGGCTTCCTGCCGGAAGAGCGCGCTTGGCTCACCGAGTTGTTCGATGAAGTCGGGTTTGTCGATGTGTTCCGCAAGGTGCACCCGGAGCTGGAAGCCTATACCTGGTGGTCGAATCGCGGACAGGCATGGGCGAAGGACGTGGGGTGGCGCATCGACTACCAGATTGCCACGCCCGGCATCGCGTCACGCGTGGAATCGGCGAGCATCTACAAGGAGCAGCGTTTCTCGGATCATGCGCCGCTGACGGTGGATTATTTGTAGCGGGGTGGGCGCGGAGGGGCACGGCACGCCGTGCCCCTACGGGGTTATCCCTGCTGCCAGGGCAATCCGGCGGCACACCATCCGCTGGTGGACCGGCGCTGTCCGGCGGCGTTCTTGTCGCCTTCGAAGCCTTCCAAGATGTTGTAGCAATCGGCGTAGCCGGATTCGGTCGCCAGTGCGGCGGCGGTATGGGAGCGTTGTCCGGTGCGGCACAGGAATAGCACCAGCGATTCTTTGTCCACCGATTGTTCCAGTTGCGCCATGAAGTTCGGGGTGCGCTGCATGCCGGGATAGCCGGCCCATTCGATTTCGACTGCGCCCGGAACCCGGCCTACCCAGTCACACTCGGCGCGGGTGCGCACATCGACCAGTCGTGCGCCGGGAGCGGATTGCAGAATCTCGTAAGCTTCCTTCGGTGTCAGTGCGCCCTCGTAAGGCAGGTTCAGTTCTTTGGCGCGCTGTTGCGCAGTTTGCAGGATGCTGGAGATGGTTCCCATGGTGTTTCTTCTTTCAGGCAATGTTTAATCGATCCGGCGCGGATGTTATGCTAGCGCCGCTAGGCCACACTATAACCGATATGAAAAACCACTCCCATCCGCACCCGCATCATGGCGAAGTCGAGCCGTTCGATCCCGCACATCCGGAGCGGTTCGCCGCCGCGCAGAAATGCACCTGGGTCAGCGTCGGCATCAATTTGCTGCTGACGGTGTTGCAACTGGTGGTTGGGTATTTTGGCCGGTCGCAGGCATTGATCGCGGACGGTTTGCATTCGCTGTCCGATTTGTTGTCGGATTTTCTGGTGCTGTTCGCAAACCGGGAGAGCAGCCGCCATGCTGACGCCAGACATCCCTATGGCCATGCGCGCATCGAGACGGCGGCGACGTTGCTGCTGGGCGCGGCCCTCGCGGCGCTTGGCGTCGGCCTGCTGATCGCTGCGGGGATGAAGCTGCAAGATCCGGCAAACTTACAGCCGGTCCACCCGGTCGCGCTGTGGGTGGCCTTGCTGACGCTGGTTGCCAAGGAGGGGCTGTTCCACTACCTGATGGCGGTCGCCAAACGCGTGCGTTCGCAACTATTGGCGGCCAATGCCTGGCATTCGCGCTCTGACGCGGCCTCTTCGCTGGTGGTGCTGATCGGCATAGGCGGCAACCTGCTAGGATATGTTTTCCTCGATTTGATCGCAGCCGCGGTGGTCGGCGTGATGATCGCCCGCATGGGCGTCAAGTTGGCGCAGGGGGCGCTGGCCGAATTGATCGACACCGGGCTGGATGCGGCAGAGGTCAAGGCGATCCGCGACACCTTGCGCAACACGCCCGGCGTTTGCGGCCTGCACGAATTGCGCACCCGCAAGATGGCTGATAACGCACTGGTCGATGCGCATATCGTGGTCGATCCAAAGATCAGCGTCTCGGAAGGGCATTACATCGCCGAAGCGGCGCGGCAGGCGGTGCTGTCCAAACATCATGTGCTGGATGTGATGGTGCATATCGATCCGGAAGACGACCGCAAGGTGAGGCCGAACGCCCATCTGCCCGATCGCTTTGTATTGCTGGGGCACTTGTCCGAACAACTGAACGATTCTTCCATCAGGGAGCGCCGGGTGGTGTTCCATTATCTGGACGGAAAAGTCGATGCGGAAGTATTCTTCCCGTCCCAGGAATTGCCCGCCGAGCGGGCCGAGGCATTGCAGGCGCAGTGCAATACGTTGGCGCTCAAGGACGAGTATTTTCGTTCGATCCATATCCATTGCAGCGGCGCACCGGAATAGTGCGCGGGCGCACAAATCAAGCTCGATTATGGTGCAAATATTTTCTGTGCCGCGTCGCGGGCTTATGGCACAATGCCGTCCTATTATGTGGATAGGATTGGCACGCTTTCTGCATTCTGAATTTCGGGTTTGATGATTTTGTTCGCTGTTTTATTTGATCCTTGGAGAGAGTTATGTCGATGACGGCAAATGATGTGTTGAAAATGATTAAGGACCACGACGTCAAGTTCGTGGATTTCCGTTTCACCGATACCCGCGGTAAAGAGCAGCACGTCGGCGTGCCTGCCAAGTACGTGGGTCTGGACAAGTTCGAAGAAGGCCACGCGTTCGACGGTTCCTCGATCGCCGGCTGGAAGGGCATCCAGGCTTCCGACATGCTGCTGATGCCGGATCCGACCACGGCTTACCTCGATCCGTTCATGGACGAGAACACGCTGGTTATCACCTGCGACGTGATCGAGCCGACCGACGGCAAGGGATACGACCGCGACCCGCGCTCCATCGCGAAGCGCGCAGAGGCCTACCTGAAGTCCACCGGCCTGGGCGACACCGCCTTTTTCGGTCCGGAACCGGAATTCTTCATTTTCGATTCCGTGACTTGGTCCGTTGATATGTCCGGCTGCACGCTGAAGATCAATTCCGAAGAGGCCGCATGGGCTACCGGTGAGAAGTTCGAAGGCGGCAACACCGGCCACCGTCCTATGGTCAAGGGCGGCTACTTCCCGGTTCCACCGGTCGATAGCCTGAACGACATCCGCGCCGCGATGTGTCTGGCGCTGGAAGACATCGGCATCGAAGTCGAAGTGCATCACCACGAAGTGGCGACTGCCGGTCAGTGCGAAATCGGCACCAAATTCAGCACGCTGGTAAAGCGCGCCGACCAGACTCAGGCATTGAAGTACATCGTGCACAACGTTGCGCACCAGTACGGCAAGACCGCGACCTTTATGCCCAAGCCCATCGTCGGCGACAACGGCTCCGGCATGCACGTGCACCAGTCGATCTGGAAGGACGGCAAGAACACCTTCGCAGGCAACGGCTACGCAGGCCTGTCCGAGACCGCGCTGTACTACATCGGCGGTATCATCAAGCATGCCAAGTCGCTGAACGCGATCTGCAACCCGGGCACCAACTCCTACAAGCGTCTGGTTCCTCACTACGAAGCACCGGTCAAGATGGCTTACTCGGCGAAGAACCGTTCCGCTTCGATCCGTATCCCGCACGTCGCCAGCGACAAGGCTCGCCGTATCGAGACCCGCTTCCCGGATCCGACCGCGAACCCGTACCTGTGCTTCTCCGCGTTGATGATGGCCGGCCTGGACGGCATCCAGAACAAGATCCACCCCGGTGACCCGGCAGACAAGAACTTGTACGACCTGCCGCCGGAAGAAGATGCAAAGATCCCGACCGTCTGCGCATCGCTGGACGAGGCTCTGGACGCTCTGGCCAAGGATCACGAGTACCTGACCCGTGGCGGCGTGTTCTCCAAGGACTTCCTCGATGCCTTCATCACATTGAAGATGGAAGAAGTGAACAAGATCCGCATGACGACCCACCCGGTCGAGTTCGACATGTACTACAGCATCTAAACCTGCTGGCTAAGCAATAAACAAAACGGGGCCTCGCGCCCCGTTTTTGTTTTGTGCTCCGATTCCATTGAACCCCATAACGTTTGTCTGTGTCCGAGGCATGACCTATACTTGCCGTGTTACTCCGAGGAAACCGAACATGAAACTTCGATACTTGCTGGCCGCGTTATGTGCTTGCCCGCTGTTGGCACAGGCCGAGATATATAAGTCTGTCGATGCGGACGGTCACGTCACTTATTCCAGCTCGCCGATCAAGGGCAGCAAGCGCATCATCCTGGAGCCGGCAGCCACTACGTCTTCTTCCACGGCGCCATCTTCACGGCAGCGGGGCGAAAGTTCGCCGCGCGACTTTCCTCGGGTTGACGGCGCGACCCAGCGCGGGCGCGACGACACGCGCCGCAGGATACTGGCGGAGGAACTGGCTGCCGAGGAGAAGCTGCTAGCCGAGGCCAGACAGAGCCTGAAGGAGGGCGAGGCCAATCCCGAAGTGCTCAAAGGCAAGGACGGTAAGACTTATCGCAACGTCGCCAAGTATGACGAGAAGATCAAGACGCTGAACGACCAGGTGGATCTGCACCAGAACAACGTCGAGGCGCTCAAGACCGAACTGTCCAAACTCAAGTAAATCTTCATGGCATGTTTTCTGCTTAACAGGAAGATATGCCCGATCCCATAATCCATCTTTCGCTCGAACATCTCGCCACGGCGGTCATTCTGCTGGACGGCGAGTCGCGCATCGCCTACATCAATCCGGCAGCGGAACACCTGTTCGACGCGAGCGGCAAGAACCTGCTCGGCCATCCGGTGCAGCAGGCGTTCACCGACACCGAGCAGCTGTCCAGCGCGATGCAGCAGGCGGTGCGCAACAATGCCAGCTACATCGAATACGACCTGACGCTGGGCACGCCCACTCGCGGCAAGCTGCACCTGCGCTGTGCGGTGACGCCGGTGCAGTTCGATCGCCACTACCTGTTGCTGGAATTTCACCCCATGGACCGGCCGCTGAAGCTGGCGCGCGAGGAGCAGATGCTGGACCAAACCCAGGCCAACCGCCTGCTGTTGCGCAACCTCGCGCACGAGATCAAGAACCCGCTGGGCGGCATCCGCGGCGCGGCCCAGTTGTTGGAACAGGAGCTGGATCGTCCGGCGCTGCGCGAATACACCCAGGTCATCGTGCAGGAAGCGGACAGGCTGCGTTCGCTGATGGAAAAGCTGCTCGCGCCGCAGAACGCCTCGCACTACAGCGCGCTCAATATCCACGAGGTGCTGGAACGGGTGCGCAGCGTCGTGCTGGCCGAGATGCCTGAGGGGCTGAAGATCAGGCGCGATTATGATATCAGCCTGCCGGCGCTGGTCGGCGACAAGGAGCAATTGATCCAGACGATGCTGAACATCGTGCGCAACGCTGCGCAGGCGATGCACGGCCACGGCCAGATATTGCTGCGCACCCGCATCGCGCGCCAGGTGACGCTGGTCAAACGCCGCCATCGCCTCGCGGTGATGGTGCAGATCGTCGACAACGGCCCCGGCATCCTGCCCGAATTGCAGGACAAGATTTTCTACCCACTGGTCTCCGGCCGCGCCGACGGTCACGGCCTCGGCCTGACGCTGGCGCAGGATTTTGTCAGCCAGCACGGCGGCACGATAGAGTTCGACAGCGAACCCGGCCGCACCTGTTTTACCGTGATGCTACCCCTACCTTAGGTGATGACCATGAAACCTGTCTGGATCATAGACGACGATAGATCGATACGCTGGGTGCTGGAGAAGTCGCTGGCGCGCGAAGAGATCGAGTTCAAGAGCTTCGCCTCGGCGGACGAAGCCTTGCGCGCATTGAGCAGCGACAAGCCGCAGGTGGTGGTCAGCGACATCCGCATGCCGGGCAGTTCCGGACTGGACTTCCTGCAGCAGCTGCACCAGCGTCATCCGGATATCCCGGTGATCATCATGACCGCGTATTCCGATCTGGAGAGCGCCGTCTCGGCATTCCAGGGCGGCGCGTTCGAATACCTGCCCAAGCCGTTCGACATCAACCACGCGATCGAGCTGATACGGCGCGCGCTCGAGCAGAGCAAGCGCAAGTCCAGCGATGCCGAACAGGTCGAAGTCGCCGCGGAGATCCTCGGCCAGGCGCCGGCGATGCAGGAGGTGTTCCGCGCAATCGGGCGGCTGTCGCAGTCGCACGCCACCGTGCTGATCAACGGCGAATCCGGCACCGGCAAGGAGCTGGTCGCGCATGCGCTGCACCGCCACGGCCCGCGCCGCGACAAGCCGTTCATCGCGATCAACACCGCAGCGATTCCGAAGGACCTGCTCGAATCCGAACTGTTCGGCCACGAGCGCGGCGCGTTCACCGGTGCGGCGGCGACGCGCCACGGACGCTTCGAGCAGGCCGAGGGCGGCACGTTGTTTCTCGACGAGATCGGCGACATGCCGTCCGATCTGCAGACGCGGCTGCTGCGCGTGCTGTCCGACGGCAACTTCTACCGCGTCGGCGGACACCAGCCGATCAAGGCCAACGTGCGCATCATCACCGCGACCCATCAGGATCTCGAAGACCGGGTCAAACAGGGCATGTTTCGCGAGGACCTGTTCCACCGTCTGAATGTGATCCGCCTGCGCCTGCCGCCGCTGCGCGAGCGACGTGAAGACATCCCGCTGCTGGCGAAATATTTCCTGCAGAAGAGCGCGCGCGAACTGGGCGTGGAACAGAAGCGGCTGAGCGAAGAAGCGTTGCGTTTCCTCGCCGCGCAGGAGTTCCCGGGCAACGTGCGCCAGCTGGAGAACCTGTGCCATTGGCTGACGGTGATGACACCGTCGCAGGTGGTCGAGATCGCCGACCTGCCGCCGGAATGGCGCGGCGAAAGCGGCACGGCGGTCGGCAGCGGCGACTGGACGGCGGCGCTGGCGCTGCAGGCGACTCAGGCGTTGCAGCGCGGCGACGAGCGCATCATGGACACGCTCACCGCGCAGTTCGAGCGCACGCTGATCCTGCAGGCGCTGCACCATACCGGCGGACGACGCATCGAGGCCGCGACGCTGTTGGGTATCGGCCGCAACACGCTGACGCGCAAGATACAGGAGCTGGGGCTGGAAGATCAGGAGCCGTAGGGGCGATTCTCGCGTAGGGGCACGGCGTGCCGTGCCTGCCCTGCCGGGTTATGCCAAGCGTTTCAGCAGCTTCTCGTGTATGCCGCCGAAGCCGCCGTTGCTCATCACCAGAATCTGGTCGCCGGGCTTTGCGGCCGCGGCGATGGCCTCGATGAGTTCGTTCAGATCGTCCTTTACCACCGCCTTGTCGCCCAGCGGAGCCAGTGCGCCGCGCGCATCCCAGCCGAGGTTGGCCCCGTAGCAGAACACCAGGTCGGCATCCTTCAGGCTGCCGGGCAGCGCGTCCTTCATTACGCCCAATTTCATCGTGTTCGAGCGCGGCTCAAGCACCGCGAGGATGCGCGAGTTCCCGACCTTGCGGCGCAGCCCGGCGACCGTCGTGTCGATCGCGGTCGGGTGATGCGCGAAGTCGTCGTACACGGTGATGCCGTTGACCTCGCCGCGCACTTCCATGCGGCGTTTCACGTTCCTGAACTGGCTCAATGCCTGCAGGCCCTGCGCGACCGGCACGCCGACGTGGCGGGCGGCAGCCAATGCGGCCAGCGCGTTCATGCGGTTGTGCTCGCCGAGCAGTTCCCAGCGCAACGTGCCCAGCGGTTCGCCGTCCAGCGTGACGAGGTCGTTGTCGTCTATGTTCCAGCCCGGATTACAGCCGAACTTCTCGACCGGCGACCAGCAACCGCGCTGGATCACGCGCTGCAACGATTCCTCACGTCCGTTGCACACCACCAGCCCGGTGCCGGGCACGGTGCGCACCAGATGGTGGAACTGCGTCTCGATCGCGGCGAGATCGGGGAAGATGTCCGCGTGGTCGAATTCGAGGTTGTTCAGGATCGCGGTGCGCGGGCGGTAGTGCACGAACTTCGAGCGCTTGTCGAAGAACGCGGTGTCGTATTCGTCCGCCTCGATCACGAAGAAAGGCATCTCGGTGATGCGCGCCGACACGCCGAAGTTCTGCGGCACGCCGCCGATCAGGAAGCCGGGATTCAGCCCCGCATGTTCCAGTATCCACGCGAGCATGGACGTGGTCGTCGTCTTGCCGTGCGTGCCCGCCACGCCCAGCACCCACTTGTCTCGCAGCAAGGTGTCGGCGAGCCACTGCGGGCCGGAGACATAGGGCAGGCCGCGGTTCAGGATCTCTTCCATCAGCGGATTGCCGCGCGACACCACGTTGCCGATCACGAACATGTCCGGCTTCAGCGCGATCTGCTCCGGACCGAAACCCTCGATCAGTTCTATGCCCTGCGCTTCGAGCTGCGTGCTCATCGGCGGATAGACGTTAGCGTCACAGCCGGTGACGCGGTAACCCGATTGTTTCGCGATCGCGGCGATGCCGCCCATGAAGGTGCCGCAGATGCCGAGGATGTGGATGTGTTTGGCTTGGTTCATCGTTTACGTCCTGAAAATAAAATACACCGCGCCCATCAGGCACAGCCCCGCATACAGATAATCCATCTTCAGCGGCTGGTTCATGTACAGCACCGCGAACGGCACGAAGATCGTCAGCGTGATGACTTCCTGCAATATCTTCAACTGTCCCAGATCGAGCTGGGTATAACCGATACGGTTCGCCGGCACCTGGATCAGGTACTCGAACAGCGCGATGCCCCAGCTGATCAGCGCCGCGACATACCAGGGCGACGTGGCCAGATTCTTCAGGTGCCCGTACCACGCGAACGTCATGAACAGGTTGGACACGGCCAGCATCAGCGCCGTGATCAGCAACGGGTTCGAGATCAGGTTCATGCCTTACTCCCTCTCCCTTGCAGGGAGATAACCAGCGACTTGCCCGCTTGCGGGCTTAGTCGATTGGCTAGTCGTTCCATCAGGGTTGGGGTGAGGGTAGAAGCGCCCAGCATCTCCAATCCTTAGTTATTGCACGCCCAACAGTTCCACGTCGAACACCAGTGTCGCATTCGGCGGAATCACGCCGCCCGCACCGCGTGCGCCGTAGCCGAGCTGCGGCGGGATGGTCAGCGTGCGTGAGCCGCCGACCTTCATGTCCTGTACGCCCTGATCCCAGCCCTGGATCACTTGGCCAGCGCCGAGCGTGAATTCAAACGGCGTGCCGCGGTCGCGCGAGCTGTCGAATTTTTTGCCCTTGTGGTCGGGTGCGGCCTCGTCGTATAGCCAACCGGTGTAATGCACGGACACGTTGCGTCCCGCGGTGGCTTCGGCGCCCTCGCCGGCCTTGACGTCGTTCTTGATCAGTTCGCTGATGTTGCTCTGCTTCGTGGTCGCTGCGGCTGGCGCGGATTGCTCCGAGCAGGCCGTGGTTGAAAAGACGCCGGCGGTCAGCAGCAGGGCTAGCGGTAACAGGGTGATGCGTTTCATATTGTGTCCTTCGGTTCAGTTAACGGGGCCGCGATAAAACCAGACGAGGAAAGCGGCCGCCCGCCCCTCCGTTTCCCACAGCTGCAATGCTTTTGCTACAGCCTCGTCGTTCGGCAAGTCAAATTCCTGCTGTACAGTCCACTCGCCGCCCCTGTCGGTGGATTGCCCGACGATGCGCGCACCGCCCTCCAGCAACGCGAGCATCGCGCTTCTGACGTAGGCGACGAGCTCGTTGCCCTCCAGATCGAACATCTGCCCGTCGGAGACGATCTCGCCCAGCGACACGGCCTCCAGATCCGCCATGTTCAGCGTTTGCTGTATGACTTCCTGCCGGGTGCGGCCCTGTGTATTTTTTTCTTTAGCCATGAATATCCGATGATCGAAAATAACTCCGGGTCTCGAACTTGCCCGCCATGATCTTCGCGGCAGGCAACCTTAACTTAATTGATGCCCAGCAACTCGACCTCGAACACCAGCGTCGCATTCGGCGGAATCACGCCGCCCGCGCCGCGCTTGCCGTAGCCCATCTCCGGCGGGATCACCAGCGTGCGCGACCCGCCGACCTTCATGCCCTGCACGCCCACGTCCCAGCCCTGGATCACATGGCCGTGGCCCAGCGGAAACTCGAACGGCTCGTTGCGGTCGCGCGAGCTGTCGAACTTGCGGCCCTTGTTCTCCGGCGCGTTCTTGTCGAACAGCCAGCCGGTGTAATGCACCGTCACATGCTGCCCCGCCTGTGCCTCTTCGCCCTCGCCGACCTTGGTGTCCGTGATCTCGGTCCTGATGACCTTGAGCAGCTTCACGTCGAACACCAGCGTCGCGTTCGGCGGGATCACATCGCCAGCACCGCGCGGGCCGTAGCCCATCTCCGGCGGGATCACCAGCGTGCGCAGCCCGCCTTCCTTCATGCCCTGTACGCCGATATCCCAGCCCTTGATGACGCGCCCGCCGCCAAGCGGGAAGCCGAACGGCTCGTTGCGGTCGAGCGAGCTGTCGAACTTCTCGCCCTTGTTGTCCGGCGCGCTCTCGTCGTACAGCCAGCCGGTGTAATGCACGGTCACGGTCTGGCCTGCTTGCGCTTCCGCGCCTTCGCCCAGTTTAGTGTCGGTTTTGATGAGTTCAGTCATGTTTCTCTTTCAGGTTGGTTGTTCAAGTCTTCGTTAAGTGTGTCTTGATCCACGCCGGGCTGCGGCGGCAATCGAGTACTGCATAAATACATACTTCCTGATCGTTCACCCGGTAATAGATTGCGAACGGGAACCGCTTGGAAAGTGCGCGGTGATATTGACCAAAAAACACCGCATGGATTCCGGCGTAAAGCTGCAAGGAGTCGATATCGGAATATAGCGAATCGAGGAAATATTCTCCCAGCGCTGCTTGCTGCTTCTCGTAGAAGCGGTATCCCTCGATCAAATCCCGGGATGCGGCATCAAGGATGCGGAGCTTCATTTCAGCGAATCGCGGATTCGGGTTTTCTCGGCCTCCCAATCGCGGAACACCGCACCACCTTCGGCCACCGCCCGCTCGCGTTCCGCCAACACCTCGCCATGCCATGCCGGGGAAGGAACTTCTTCCGCATGACGGCACAAATCGTCCCACAGATATTCCATCGTGCGGAGCTTATCGGCGGTGCTGAGTTGGTCTAGTTGCGCGGTGATGTTCATGGCTATCCTTTTACAAATCGAGTCTGACCCTTATTGCTTTCACTTTTATTGTTAATTTGTGTTTGTGAAATAACTGAAATCGAAGTAGTGAGGTTTATCTTTTATCCACTCTTTTCCGTAAGCACAATCTTCTCCCATGGGGATGCCACTCAATGGCTTTCCATTTGCATCTTTGAGTTCCGCAACAGAACCGAATCGGACGGAATATGAATTCTTTTCAAAAGGTATGGCCATCCAAAATGCTTCTGCATTCAATTCGGCTTCTACTGCTGCGACATGTGCTTGCGACAAGTTATATCTGCTATTCAAGGTGCCGTTTTTCTGAAACTTATTTCGAGCTTTAACACTTATTGCATACCTCTTGCCATCCTTTTCAGCAAGCAGATCTGCAAAGGGGTAATTCCGTCTTTTCGTATCGTTAAGATGCGTAATTTTTTCGAAACCATGATCGACGAGGGTTTTGAGTGCAACTAACTCGCCAAGCTCACCCAGCGCTTTTTTTCGCATGGCCTCTTTTTTGCCGCCCTTCTCATCTTCACTCATAAAAGTGCCAAATCATAGTTACGAAGTCAGTAACTCAACACCGGTGCCAGCCATCGCTCTGCCTCTTCCACCGTCCAGCCCTTGCGCTTGGCGTAGTCGGCGACCTGATCCTTGTCCACCTTTCCGGTCGCGAAGTATTTCGCTTCGGGGTGCGAGAAGTAGAAGCCGCTGACGGCGGCGGTCGGCAGCATGGCGAAACTCTCGGTCAGCGTGATGCCGGCGTTCTTTGGTGCTTGCAGCAGCTCGAACAGCGGGCCCTTCTCGCTGTGCTCGGGGCAGGCGGGGTAGCCGGGTGCGGGGCGGATGCCGCGATATTTCTCGGCGATGATGTCGTCGTTGCTCAATGCCTCGTCCGCTGCGTAGCCCCAGAACTCGCGACGCACGCGCAGGTGCAGGTGTTCGGCGAAGGCTTCGGCGAGGCGGTCGGCCAGCGCTTGCAGCATGATCGCGCTGTAGTCGTCGTGCGCCTTTTCGAATTCCTTCATCTTCTTCTCGATGCCGATGCCGGAGGTCACCGCGAAGCCGCCGATGTAATCCTTCACGCCGCTCGCCTTGGGGGCGATGTAATCGGCTAGGCAATAGTTCGGGATGTCGTCCGGCTTCTTGGTCTGCTGGCGCAGGTTGTGCCAAGTCATCAGCGTCTTCTTGCGCTTGTCGTCTGCGTAGATCTCGATGTCATCGCCGTTGACGGAGTTGGCCGGGAACAGGCCGAACACCGCATTCGCGGTCAGCCATCTTCCTGAAATGATTTCTTTGAGCATCGCCTGTGCATCGGCGAACAGCTTGGTCGCTTCTTGGCCGACCACTTCGTCCTGCAGTATCTTCGGATAGCGACCGGCCAGTTCCCATGCCTGGAAGAACGGCGACCAGTCGATGAAGTCGACGAGGACGTCGAGCGGGTAGCTCTCCAGTTTCTGCACGCCTAATAATTTCGGCTTAGGCGGAACGTAAACCCCTCCCGGCCTCCCCTTGTCAGGGGAGGTGACTGACGCTCCCTCCCTGACAAGGGAGGGTTGGGGAGGGTTTGCTTTTGACTTTGCCCAATTAGTCTTCAGGCCATGCGCGCGCGCTTCTTGCAGCGACACATAAGAAGCGTTCGACTTGCGGCCTTCGAACTGGTCGCGCGCGGCCTGGTAGTCGGCCTTGAGGTCGGCGATGTAGCTGTCGCGCGTGGTGTTGCTCAGCAGGTTGCTGCACACGCCCACCGCGCGCGAGGCGTCGGTAACGTATACGACCGTGCCGCTCGGATAGTTGGATTCGATCTTCACTGCGGTGTGCACGCGTGAGGTCGTCGCGCCGCCGATCAGCAGCGGGATCTTGAAGCCCTGGCGTTCCATCTCCTTCGCCACATGCGCCATCTCTTCCAGCGATGGAGTGATGAGGCCGGACAGGCCGATGATGTCGACGTTGTGTTCGCGCGCGGTGTCGAGGATCTGCTGGCACGGCACCATCACGCCCATGTTGATGACCTCGAAGTTGTTGCACTGAAGGACAACTGTCACGATGTTCTTGCCGATGTCGTGCACGTCGCCCTTCACGGTCGCCATCAGGATCTTGCCCTTGGTGCTGGTGTCGCCCGAGCGCAGTTTCTCTTCTTCGATGTAGGGGATCAGGTGCGCGACGGCCTGCTTCATCACGCGCGCGGATTTCACCACCTGCGGCAAAAACATCTTGCCCGCGCCGAACAGGTCACCGACGAAATTCATGCCGGTCATCAGCGGGCCTTCGATCACTTCGACCGGGAACTTGGCTTGCAGGCGCGCTTCCTCGGTGTCCTCGACGATGAAGGTGGTGATGCCGCGCACCAGCGCGTGCGTCAGGCGCTCCTGCACCGTACCCTTGCGCCATTCCAGGTCTTCAACCTGAGCCTTGCCGCCGCCCTTGAAGTTCTCGGCGAGTTGAACCAGCTTCTCGCCCGCGTCCGGGCTGCGGTTCAACACCACGTCTTCCACCGCGTCGCGCAAATCCTTCGGCAGCTCCTCGTATACGCCGAGTTGTCCGGCGTTGACGATGCCCATGTTCATGCCGGCCTTGATGGCGTGATACAGGAACACGGTGTGGATCGCCTCGCGCACCGGCTCGTTGCCGCGGAAGGAGAACGACACGTTGGACACGCCGCCGGAGATTTTTGCGAACGGCAGGTTCTTGCGTATCCACGCACAGGCCTCGATGAAGTCCACCGCGTAGTTGTTGTGCTCCTCGATGCCGGTGGCGATCGCGAAGATGTTCGGGTCGAAGATGATGTCTTCGGGCGGGAAGCCGACCTTGTCCACCAGGATGTCGTAGCTGCGTTTGCAGATCTCGATCTTGCGCTGGTAGGTGTCGGCCTGGCCGGCCTCGTCGAACGCCATCACCACCGCCGCCGCGCCGTATTGACGCACGAGGGTCGCGTACTTGATGAAGTTTTCCTCGCCTTCCTTCAGCGAGATGGAGTTCACGATGGACTTGCCTTGCACGCACTTCAGGCCTGCCTCGATGATGTTCCACTTGGACGAGTCGATCATCAGCGGCACCTTGGAGATGTCCGGCTCGGAGGCGATCAGGTTGAGGAACCTCACCATCGCGGCCTCGCCGTCGAGCATGGCTTCGTCCATGTTCACGTCGATGACCTGCGCGCCGGTCTCGACCTGCTGCTTGGCGACTTCCAGCGCCTCGTCGTATTTGCCTTCGAGTACCAAACGCTTGAACTTCGCCGAACCGGTGACGTTGGCGCGTTCGCCCACGTTGACGAACAGCGAGTCGTCGCCGATGTTGAACGGCTCAAGTCCGGACAAACGGCACTCGACCAGATTAGCCGGGATCTTACGCGGCGCGATGTCCTTCACCGTCTCGGCGATGGCCTTGATGAACGCGGGCGAGGTGCCGCAACAGCCGCCGATGATGTTCAGGAAGCCGCTGCTTGCCCATTCCTTGATGTGGCCCGCCATGTTCTCCGGCGTGTCGTCGTAGCCGGTCGGGGCGAGCGGGTTGGGCAGGCCTGCGTTCGGGTGAGCCGACACATAGCAGTTGGCGACGCGCGACAGCTCGGCCACGTACTGTCGCAGTTCTTCCGCGCCGAGCGCGCAGTTCAGGCCGATGGAAAGCGGCTTGGCGTGGGCCAGCGAGTTGTAGAACGCCTCGGTCATCTGGCCGGACAGCGTGCGTCCGGAGACGTCGGCGATCGTGCCGGAGATCATGATAGGCAGCGATGTTCCGCGTTCCTCGAACACCGATTGCACCGCGAAGATCGCGGCCTTGGCGTTCAGTGTGTCGAAGATGGTCTCGATCAGGATGGTGTCCGCGCCACCGTCCATCAGGCCGCGCGTGGCCTCGGAATAGTCGGCCACCAGTTGGTCGAAAGTGATGTTGCGCGCCGCGGGGTCGTTCACGTCGGGCGAGATGGTCGCGGTCTTGTCGGTGGGGCCCAGCACGCCCGCGACGAAGCGCGGCTTGTCCTTTGTTTCGTATTCGTCGCAGGCCTCGCGCGCCAGTTTCGCCCCGGCAAAGTTCAGTTCGTAGTTCAGCGATTCCATGCCGTACGCTTTCAGCGTGGTCGCATTCGCGCCGAAGGTGTCGGTCTCGATGATGTCCGCGCCCGCCGCCAGATATTCGCAATGGATGGCCTTGATGACTTCCGGCTTGGTGATCACCAGCAGGTCGTTGTTGCCCTTGAGGTCGCGATGCCAGTCCTTGAAACGCTCGCCGCGATAGTCCTCCTCGGTCAGCTTGTAGCGCTGCACCATCGTGCCCATCGCGCCATCGAGGATGAGGATGCGTTGGGCCAATAGTTTTTCTATGGGGGATTGTTCGATGATCTGCGGCTTTTTGCTCATGGTCTGCTCTTCAATTAATCGGTGCGGCGTTATTCAAATGGGTGTCGGCATCAAAAGCCGGTGAAAACCAGGTCCAGCGCGGCAATGATCTCATCCCGCCTGTTCTTTAACGAAGCGACTTTGTCGCCCAAAGCGCGCACCGGCAGGCCGGCCAGTTCGGCAGTGGACATGACGACGGCTTCGCCCTTGATTTTGAACGTCGGATGCAGGCTCTTGATGGATTGGTTCATTTCTTCGGCCCGCACCAGCGGCACGATGACCCGCGTGTTCAGGGAATCGAGCAGATCGGATTGCACATTCAAAAAATACGGGATGGTTTTATTCGTCGAAGGATGGGGGTTAAGGTGGACATCGAACTGCGCCATCAGAATCTCCGCAATCCATCGCTGAATACGCCGTCCCTCTCGATGCGTTCATTATAAGCTGCTATCGCCTCCGCGTTCTCGGCCAGCCACTGCTTGCGCTTTGCTTCCCTGACCAGTTCGGAGAGATAGTCCTCGACGGTCTGGGAGAGGTTGATGTTGAGCTCTTTGGTCTGGCGCAGCAGATCGGAATTGATACTGAGATTGGTCGCTTTCTTGGGCGCGCTCGTATCGAAGTGGGCGATGGTCATGATGGGCCTCCATGAATGATGCGCATATTATATGCGCATCATTTGCGAGGGCCAAGTGCGATGCATTGCTAAGCTACACGGAGACTCAAATCTGCTTATCCATGCGCCGGTACTGCACCGCTTCGGCGATATGTTTGCTCTGAATGTTGGGGCTGTTTTCCAGATCGGCGATGGTGCGGGCGACTTTGAGTACGCGGTGGTAGGCGCGCGCGGACAGGCCCAGTCTTGTGATCGCCTGACGCAGCAATGCCTCGCCCTGCGCATCGGGCGCGCACATCACGTCGATCTCGCCGACCGCGAGTTGGGCGTTGGCTTTGTCCTGACGGGTGAGTTGGCGTTGCCGCGCGGTTTCCACGCGGGCTTGCAATGTCGTGCTGGGTTCGCCGTCGGCCTTGTCGAATAGGTCATCCTGCGGCACGGCGGGTACTTCGATCTGGATGTCGATGCGGTCCAGCAGCGGGCCGGAGATCTTGCTGCGGTAGCGCGAGATCTGGTCCGGCGTGCAGCGGCACTTGCCGTTGTAATGGCCGAGATAGCCGCAGGGGCAGGGATTCATCGCGGCGACCAACTGGAACTGTGCGGGGAAATCGGCGCGCCGCGCGGCGCGCGAAATCGTGATGCGGCCCGACTCCAGCGGCTCGCGCAGCACTTCCAGCACGCTGCGGTCGAATTCCGGCAACTCGTCGAGGAACAGCACGCCGTGCAGCGCCATCGACACCTCGCCGGGACGCGGATTGCTGCCGCCGCCGACCAGCGCGACGCCGGAAGCCGTATGGTGAGGCGACCTGTATGGCCTCGTTTTCCACCTCGACAGATCGAAGCTCCCGTCCAGCGACTGCACCGCTGCACTTTCGAGCGCTTCCCGTTGTGTCATTTGCGGCAGGATGCCGGGGAAGCGCGAGGCCAACATGGATTTGCCGGTACCCGGCGGGCCGACCATCAGCACGCTATGTCCGCCGGCGGCGGCGATCTCCAGCGCGCGCTTGGCTTGCGTCTGACCTTTCACCTCACCCATGTCGGGGTAATGCGGGGCCAGGGTCTGCGGTTCGCCGGAATAAGGCGTCATCGCTTCGCGTCCGGCGAGATGCGCGGCGACCTGCAGCAGCGAGCTGGCCTGATACACCGTCGCGTTCTCGACCAGCGCGGCCTCGGCGGCGTTCGCTTGCGGCAGCATGAACGCGCGTCCGTCGTTCACCGCGCGATAAGTCATCGCCAGCGCGCCGCGTATTGGGCGCAGTTCGCCGGTCAACGCGAGCTCCCCGGCGAATTCGTATTCGTTCAGTTTATTGGCGGGAATCTGTCCCGATGCGGCGAGGATGCCCAGCGCGATGGGCAGATCGAAACGCCCGCTTTCCTTCGGAAGGTCGGCGGGCGCGAGGTTGACGGTGATGCGGCGGGCGGGAAATTCGAACTGGCAGTTCTGCAAGGCGGCGCGCACGCGGTCCTTACTTTCCTTCACTTCGGTTTCCGGCAGGCCGACGATGGTGAAACTGGGCAGGCCGTTGGCGAGATGCACCTCGACGGTGACCAGCGCGGCGTCCATGCCGGAGAGGGCGCGGCTGTAAAGAACCGCGAGGCTCATACGTATGACCTTGAATCAGCCGTAGGTCTGTCGGGCAAAGCCCAACCTACGAAGCCGTCGAGGCTCATATCACTTACGCTGCGCTTCCAGTTCGGCGACGCGCGCTTCCAGTGCGGTGAGCTGTTCGCGCGCGCGCGCCAGTACCAGCGCCTGAACGTCGAACTCCTCGCGCGTCACCAGGTCCAGCTTCGCGAAGCCCTGCGCCAGCAAGGCGCGCGCATTCTTCTCGAAATCCTTGGCCGGGCTGTTGGCGACGGCCTCGTTCAGCTTGGCCGACATGTCCTCGAAAAATTTCTGGTTCAGCATGGTGGTTCCTCCTGTGTGCTATGCAGCGCGAAGTGTAGCAACTTAGGACCTGCCGAAATAGGTTCTTTGCCGATTGTCGGCCGCACCCGATAGGTGCAGCATCGATCCGATACGCACCATGAGCATGCACGGAATCGGGCGTACCTCGCGGGGGAAATCGCAACATATTGAAACAAAGCGTATATTTTGCCTGGCATGCATCCTGCTGTGTAAGAGCTGCGGATACTGTTATCCCGTTTACAACCTCAAGAAAGGAAACATGATGAAGACGAAACTGCTGAACTCCCTGATGTTGGCTGCACTGGTTGCACCTGGCGTGGCACTGGCCGAAGAGGCTTCTCCTCACACCTTCAGCGCGAACGTCGGAATTTTTTCTGACTACATGTATCGCGGCATATCGCAAACCGGAACAGGCGCTGCGTTGCAAGGCGGCATGGACTATGCCCACGCTAGTGGCTTCTATGCAGGAGTATGGGGAAGCAATATCAGCTGGTTGAGTGACGCAGCTGTGGCAACTTCGGCGAGTGTCGAGCTGGACACCTATTTCGGTTTCCGCAACAGCTTTGCCGAAGACTTCACCTATGACGTCGGTTTCCTGCGCTACAACTACCCTGGCACTTATGTTGCCGGTGCGACCAAGGCGGACACCGACGAGATTTACGGCTCGGTAGGCTATAAGTGGGTCAGTGCAAAATACTCCTATAGCTTGGGTGACACCTTTGGGTGGGCCGGTGCCGATGGTAGCGCGTATCTGGAAATCAATGCCAGCTACGCTATCGAAGATACCGGCATCTCTTTGGGCGCGCACATGGGCAAACAAACCTTCAAGGGTGCGGCAGTCGCAGGACTTCCGGTCGATTACACGGATTACAAAGTGAGTGTTTCCAAGGACTTTAACGGATATGTATTCGGCCTGGCTTACACCGATACGAATGCGAATCGCGTTGCCTACACGAATCCTCAAGGCAAATATCTAGGTCAAGGCACCGCAGTCTTGTCTTTGACCCACGCGTTCTAACTTGAAATCAGGGCGCGATACCCACAGGGTACAAGAACCTCTCCGAGGTGAATCGCGCCCCTACGAATTTAGGAGACAGTCATGAAAATGGTTACCGCAATCATCAAGCCGTTCAAGCTCGACGAAGTGCGTGAAGCATTGTCCGCCATCGGCGTGCAGGGCATCACCGTCACCGAGGTCAAGGGCTTCGGGCGTCAGAAGGGCCACACCGAGCTGTACCGCGGTGCGGAATACGTGGTGGATTTCCTGCCGAAGATCAAGCTGGAGGCCGCTGTTGAAGCCAGCATGCTCGATCAGGTGCTGGAAGCTATCGAGAAGGCTGCCCAGACCGGCAAGATCGGCGACGGCAAGATCTTCGTATCCAGCCTCGATCAAGTGATCCGCATCCGCACCGGCGAGTCCGGTCCGGAAGCACTGTAAGGAGAGCACCATGAAAAAATTGTTCGTACTCTTTGCCGTGCTGTTCGCACTGTGCGGCGTATCCGTCGCTCAGGCCGAAGAAGCAGTAGCTGTTGCAGAGGCTGTCTCCGCAGTGGCCGAGGCGGCTCCTGCCGTTGAAGCCGCCGCTCCCGCCGTTGCGGAAGCTGCTCCCGCACCGACTCCCAACAAGGGCGACACGGCCTTCATGCTCAGCTCGACATTGCTGGTGATCATGATGTCCATCCCCGGCCTCGCGCTGTTCTACGGCGGTCTGGTGCGCAGCAAGAACATGCTGTCCATCCTGATGCAGGTGTTCAGCATCTTCGCGCTGATCGCCGTGCTGTGGGCGGTGTACGGCTACTCGCTGGCATTCACCACGGGTAACGCGTTCATCGGCGGCTTTGATAGGCTGTTCTTGTCCGGCATCTACGATCCGGTCACGGGCGCGGTTGCCAACGGTGCGACCTTCAGCAAGGGCGTAGTGATCCCCGAGTTCGCCTTCGTCGCCTTCCAGGCCACCTTCGCCGCCATCACCGTGGCGCTGATCGTGGGCGGTTTCGCCGAGCGCATGAAGTTCTCCGCCGTGCTGTTGTTCTCCGCACTGTGGTTCACCTTCAGCTACCTGCCGATCGCACACATGGTCTGGTTCTGGCCCGGTCCGGATGCCTTCACCGATGCTGACGCTGCCGCTGCCGCAGTTGCCGCTTCCGGCTGGCTGTTCCAGAAGGGCGCGCTGGACTTCGCCGGCGGCACCGTGGTGCACATCAACGCCGGTGTGGCCGGTCTGGTGGGCGCGTATCTGGTCGGCAAGCGTATCGGTTACGGCAAGGAGCCGATGGCTCCGCACAACCTGGTGATGACCATGATCGGCGCATCGCTGCTGTGGGTGGGCTGGTTCGGTTTCAACGCAGGCTCTGCGCTGGAAGCGGGCG
>MGWR01000067.1 GCA_001801085.1 Gallionellales bacterium GWA2_60_142
CCCTTGCCGATGGATGCCTTGCTGATCGTGCATCTGTCTCTCGTTTTACTACTCCTGGTGTTCTTCCCCATCAGCAAGCTTCTTCATGCGCCAGGAGTATTTTTCTCGCCCACGCGCAACCAGACCGATAACCCGCGCGAACAGCGGCATATCGCTGGTTGGGCCAAACAAATGGAATCGGAGAACTGAAATGGCGGACATCATTGCGCCAGCCTACCGCATCATCCCCATCATCCCGGCGCTGAAGCCCGGTGCGATGGAAGGCAAAGGGCCCTACGTCGCCAGCGAAAAGATCAACGAGGCCATCGGTTTTCCCGGTGCGCTCGTGGATGACTGGCACGACAAGGCCATCGCCAAGATGGGCGAGCTGTTGTCCAAATACCGTTCGCTCAAGGTATACATGGATGCCTGCGTGCATTGCGGCGCATGCTCCGACAAGTGTCATTACTTCATCGGCACGCAAGATCCGAAGAACATGCCGGTCGCGCGTCAGGACCTGATGCGCAGCGTGTATCGCCGCTATTTCACCTTGCCCGGCAAGCTGTTCCCCAAACTGGTCGGCGCGCGCGACTTGACGCGCGAAGTGCTGGACGAGTGGTACAACTATTTTAACCAGTGTTCCGAATGCCGCCGCTGCTCGGTGTTCTGCCCCTACGGCATCGACACCGCCGAAGTCACGATGGCGGCGCGCGAAATCCTCGACTCTATCGGTTACGGACAGAAGTATTCCAACGAGATCATCGGCAAGGTGCACAAGATCGGCAACAACCTCGGCCTGCCCGGCCCGGCGTTGCTGGATACGCTGGAAGGACTCGAAGAGGACGTCAAGGAAGACACCGGCATAGACGTGAAATTTCCCATCGACGTGAAGGGGGCGGAAGTGCTGCTCATCACGCCGTCCGCCGACTTCTTCGCCGAGCCGCATATCGATTCCCTGATCGGTTACGCCAAGGTGTTTCATGCGACCGGCACGAGCTGGACGCTGTCGACTATGGCCTCCGAGGCCGGCAACTTCGGCATGTTCATCGGCAACTACGAACAACTGCGCAAGATCGCGCTGCGCATCCGTGAGGCGGCGCTGGAACTCGGCGTGAAGCGCATCGTGGTGGGCGAATGTGGCCACGCATGGCGCGTCGCCTACAGCTTCTGGAACACGCTCTCCGGCGTGGGTGACGGTGCGAGCGAGGTGGATCGCTTCGCGCAGATGTTGCAGAAGCAGCTCGATCATCGCTACAAGCAGCCGACGCATATTTGCGAGTTCACTTGGGATGCGATCGAGCGCGGTGTACTGACGTTCGACAAGACCAAGAACGACAAGCACATCATCACCTTCCACGATTCCTGCAACGTCGCGCGCGGTTCGCGCATGGGCGACTTCGCCGGCGGGCAGTTCGAAATTCCGCGCAACATCATCAAGACGGTCGCAAACAACTTCGTCGAGATGGATCCGAACACCACGCGTGAGCGCACCTTCTGCTGCGGCGGCGGCGGCGGTCTGCTGACCGACGACTTGATGGAGATCCGCGTCAAGGGAGCGTTGCCGCGTATGGAGGCGCTTAACCAGGTCAAGGAAGAGCACGGCGTCAATTTCATGGCGACCATCTGCGCGATCTGCAAGGCGCAATTTACCAAGGTCTTGCCCATCTATGGATTCGATAGAAGAGTAGTCGGCGGGGTTCATCAACTCGTCAGTAACGCAATTATCCTGGGCGATAAGAAATAATTCACTGGAGGTAGGACGACATGTCAGCAACAACCGAAACCACACAAAAACTCACGTTCCGCCGTTACAAGGATGGCGACAGTAAAGTGGGTCGCTTGAACGAAAAGATTTTTCAGGCCAGCTATTCCTACAAGTGCCCGACCTATATTCAGTCCACGCCTCCCTGCCAGGGCAGTTGCCCGGCCGGCGAAGATATTCGCGGCTATCTGGGCATCGTGCGCGGCACCGAGAAAGTGCCGAACGGCGCCGACGGCAAGCCGATGATGCCTTGGCAGGAATATGCATGGCGCCGCCTGACCGAAGCCAACCCGTTCCCGTCGGTGATGGGGCGCGTGTGCCCGGCACCTTGCGAGAGCGGCTGCAACCGCAACGAAGTGGAAGACCACGTCGGCATCAACTCGGTAGAGCATTTCCTCGGCGATTACGCGATCAAGAACAACCTGAAGTTCAACAAGCCGACAGTCGCGTCTTCCGGCAAGAAAGTCGCGATCCTCGGCGGCGGCCCTGCCGGCCTGTCTTGCGCCTATCAACTGGTGATGAAGGGCCACGACGTCACGATATTCGACGAGCATGAGTTCCTCGGCGGCATGATGCGTTACGGCATCCCCGGCTTCCGTACCCCGCGCGATGTGTTGGATGCGGAAATCCAGCGCATCATCGAACTGGGCGTGAAGACACGCATGAATTGCCATGTAGGCCGTGACACCACGCTGGAACAGATCCGCAAGGAGTTCGATTCGGTGTTTCTGGGCATGGGCGCACAAGCTGGCCGCGCGCTGCCTATCGCCGATTCCGAAGCGCCTAACGTAGTGACCGCAACCGCATTCCTGAAGGCGTTCAACGACGGTCGTTTGCAGCATGTCGGCAAGCGCGTTGTGGTCGTCGGCGGCGGAGACACCTCCATCGACGTGGCGACCATCGCGCGTCGTCTGGGCCACATCGCGCATGCCCATCCGACCGATGCCGAAGCGGCTATCGCCGGGCGCATGGCGCACGACGTCGCGGAAATCTCGGCGAAGGAAGGCGCAGTGGTCACATTGACCTCGCTGTTCCATATCGACAAGATGCAGGCCAACAAGCACGAGATCGAGCAGGCGCTGGCGGAAGGCATTCACATCAAGGGCGGCTTGGTGCCGATCGGCATCGTGCGCGATGCGAATGGCCGTGCGACGGCATTGCGCGTGATGCAGTGCGAAGCCAAGATGGCTGGCGGCAAGCTGGAGATCAAGAACGTCGAAGGTTCCGAGCATGACATCGAAGCCGATCTGATCGTCTCCGCGATTGGTCAGGCGGTGGATTTCACCGGGCTGGAAGAATTCAACAACGGCAAGGGTGCGGTCTCCACCGACCGCAACTACGTGGTGAACGGCAAGCCGGGCGTGTTTGCCGGCGGCGACGTGATTCGTCCGCACCTGCTGACCACTGCGGTGGGCCATGGCTCCATCGCCGCGGACGGCATCCACAACTTCCTGCAGGGCAAGGATTTGGAGAAGCGTCCGAAGATCGATGCGCACCAGTTCGACCTGATGCGCAAGATGGCCGAGAAGGGCATCAAGATCGAGGAATCGCACGAGCCGCTGCGCGGCACCTGCGACTCCAACATCGCGGTGCATAACTTCGACAACCGCTCGGACCGCTACATCATTCCGCACGACAAGCTGTTCCTCGGCCATTTCGCCTATGTGGAGCGCAAGCAGCGCCACATAATCACGCTGGATGAGCAGACCGCGCTGGGTAACTTCGACGAGCGTCTCGGCGTGCTGGCAGAGGCGGATGCGCAAGCCGAAGCCAAGCGCTGCATGAGCTGCGGCATGTGCTTCGAGTGCGACAACTGCGTGGTGTACTGCCCGCAGACCGCCGTCTCTCGCGTGAAGAAGACCGAGGCGACGCTGGGCCGTTACGTGACGACCGACTACGACAAGTGCATCGGCTGCCACATCTGCTCCGACGTATGCCCGACCGGTTACATCCAGATGGGCTTGGGCGAATAATGAAAAAGCTGTTCTTCTCTGTGTTGCTTTGCCTGTGCATTCCGATGGCCTGGGCCGCCGATGCGACCGCGCCCAAGCACAAGCTGGACATCGGCCGTGGCGGCGAGTGCGTGAAAGACCCGCAGTGGATGCGCAAGAACCACATGCATCTGCTGAAGCACGAGCGCGACGATGCGGTGCGCAAGGGGCTGCGCACCGAGAAGCACAGCCTGAAGAACTGCATCGAATGCCATGCGAGCACGAAGGATGACAGCGTGATCGCGCGCGAGGACAGCTTCTGTGTCTCGTGCCACAGCTACGAGGCGGTGAAGATAGACTGCTTCGAGTGCCATTCGGGTACGCGCAAGAGTGCATGGTTGCAGAGGAACGCCAAATGAGCGACATCGATCTGACACGTCGTAACTTTCTGAAGACATCGGCGGGCGCTGCGGCGGTGGCGATTGCGCCGGGCATGATGCTGTTTCAAGTGGCGCATGGCGAATCTGAAGGCGCGAGCAGCAAAGTCCGCTGGGGCATGTTGATCGACACGACGCAGTGCAAGGAAGGCTGCAACGACTGCGTGACCGCCTGCAACAAGGAGAATGGCCTTTCCGGCGAAACCAAGACTACCGACTCGCAGTGGATACGCAAGATCGAGATCAAGGACGTCAGCAGCGGACGCGAACTGTCGCTGCCGATGATGTGCCAGCACTGCGAGCATCCGCCCTGTGTGGACGTGTGCCCGACCAATGCCTCGATGAAGCGCGCCGACGGCATCGTGCTGGTGGATAAGCATCGTTGCATCGGTTGCCGCTACTGCATGATGGCCTGCCCGTACAAGGCGCGCTCCTTTGTGCATGAGCCGCTGTCCGACCAGAATCCGGACGTGCCGCGCGGCAAGGGCACGGTCGAAAGCTGCACGCTGTGCGTGCATCGTATCGATCAAGGACTGAAGCCGGCCTGTTCCGAGGCCTGTGCGAACAAGGCCATCCTGTTCGGCGATCTGAACGATGCGAACAGCGAGATTGCGCAGAAGCTGCGTACCGTAGCAAGCACGCAGGTGCGCGCCGAACTCGGACTCAACACCGGCGTCCGTTACCAGGGGTTATAGATGAGCAGCCATCCTCCGATGTATTTCAAGAATCACCTGTATTGGGTATTGCTTGCCGCGGGCGGCGCAGTCGCGCTGGCCGGCCTGTATGCCGTGCACATGATGGAGCATTACGGCCACATCATCAGCGGCATGAACAACCAGATCGTCTGGGGCATCCCGCATGTGTTCGCGATCTTCCTGATCGTCGCCGCGTCCGGCGTGCTGAACGTCGCGTCCATCGGCTCGGTGTTCGGCAAGGCCGTGTACAAGGCGCGCGCGCCGCTGGCCAGCCTGCTGTCCATCGCGATGCTCGCGGGCGGCCTGACGGTGCTGATGCTGGACCTCGGTCGTCCAGACCGCATCATCGTCGCCGCGACGAACTTCAACTTCACCTCGGTGTTTGCGTGGAACGTAGTGCTGTATTCCGGCATGTTCTCGCTGGTGATCGTCTACCTGTGGACGATGATGGAGCGCCGCATGAATCCATTCAACAAGGCTGCCGGTCTGGCCGTGTTCGTCTGGCGCTTCGTGCTGACCACCGGCACCGGTTTGATCTTCGCGTTCCTGGTCGCGCGTCAGGCCTACGGCTCCGCGCTGCTGCCGCCGATGTTCATCGTGCTGTCGTTCGCGTGGGGGTTGGCAGTGTTCCATGTGGCGCAGACCGTGATCTATAACTGGAACGAAAAGACGCTCGATCCGGCCATCCTGAACCGCAAGAAAAACCTGCTCGGCGTTTTTGTGCTTGGCTCGTTGTACATGGTCGCGACCTACCATTTCGCCAATATGTACTTCGCGCATCAGCAAGCTTTTGAGCTCTTCATCCTGCGCGATGGCGGCATGTATACGAACCTGTTCTGGTGGGGCTATGTCCTGCTCGGCAACGTACTGCCGCTGGCATTGATTTTCATGCCGGGCATGGGCAGGACGCGCTGCGTGATGGCGGCCTCGCTGCTGGTGGTTCTCGGCGCTTTCGCGCTGCTGTATGTGTTCATCATCGGCGGACAGGCATTCCCGCTGAACATCTTCCCCGGCTATGAAGTCAGCAGCAGCTTCGGCGACGGGCAGATCGCGACTTACACGCCTTCGCTGTACGAGTTCCTGCTGGGCTTCGGCGGGCTGGCGATTGCTTTCATCATCACCACCGTCAGCGTGCGCGTGCTGAACTTCATGCCGCAGGACAAGCCTTATATTTCGGATTGATCGAATAAATACACGGACGCAGGCCCGCATGAATCGTTTCCTTATCTCGGCTGCGCACAAATCCTCCGGCAAGACCATGGTCAGCATCGGCCTGTGCGCCGCGCTCGCTGCGCGCGGCCATGCGGTGCAGCCGTTCAAGAAGGGCCCGGACTACATCGACCCGATGTGGCTGTCGCAAGCTGCCGGCCGTTCCTGCCGCAACCTCGACCTGTACCTGATGGAGAACGACGACGTGGTTGCGACTTTCGCGCGCCATGCGTCCGAGGTGAATCTGGTCGAGGGCAACAAGGGCCTGTACGACGGCCTCGCGCTGGACGGCAGTAACAGCAACGCCGCGCTCGCCAAGCTGCTCGACCTGCCGGTGATGCTGGTGATCGACGCGCGCGGCATGACGCGCGGCATCGCACCGCTGATCCTCGGCTATCAGGCATTCGACAAGGACATCCGCATCGCGGGCGTGATCCTGAACAACCTCGGCGGCAAGCGCCACGAATCCAAGCTGCGCGCGGTGATCGAGCATTACACCGACGTGCCGGTGATCGGCGCGATCCAGCACGACGAGCGTCTGTCCATCGTCGAGCGCCACCTCGGCCTGATGCCTTCCAACGAATCCATCGCGGCGAACGCGAAGATCAGGCAGATCGGCGAAGCCATCGCGGAGCAGGTCGATCTGGACAAGTTGCTTGCGCTGTCGAAGAAAGAACCTTTGCCTGTACCGCGCACTGCTGAGGTGCTGCCAATACCGGTCGGTGAGAAGGTGAAGATAGCCATCGCGCGCGACCGCGCCTTCGGCTTCTATTACGCCGACGACCTCGATGCGCTGGAGGCGGCGGGCGCGGAGCTGGTGCCGTTCGACGCGCTGAACGACGCGCACCTGCCGGAGGTGGACGGGATGTATATCGGCGGCGGCTTCCCCGAAGCCTGCGCGGTCGAACTGGAGGCGAACGCGACGCTGCGCGGCGAGATCAAACAGGCGATAGAGAGCGGCATGCCGGCCTACGCCGAATGCGGCGGGCTGATGTATCTGTCACGCGGCATCGCCTACGAGGGACGCAGCTACGAGATGGTCGGCGCGATCCCCGGCGACGTGAAGATGCACGCCAAGCCGATAGGCCGCGGCTATGTTCATTTGAAGGAAGACGAGGCGCATCCCTGGCCGCGCCCGGACGTTCCGGCGAAACAGATCAAGGCGCACGAGTTCCATTACTCCTCGCTGGAGAACTTACCGTCCGATACCCGCTTCGCTTACCATGTCGAGCGCGGCTACGGCATCGACGGCGGGCGCGACGGATTGATCGTCAACAACCTGCTGGCGTCCTACACCCATTTGCGCACCATCGGCAGTTGCTACTGGGCTACCCGCTTCGTCGCCTTCGTGCGACGCTGCAAAGAGCAATCGTCAATCACTATCATCGAGAAAGCATTATGACCAGCAATCTTTATCAGGCCGCCATCGCGGCATTCGACAAGGCCAACGCGGAAGACCCTAACAAGGAAGTCGTCGAAGGCAAGGAATATCCCAAGGAACTGCTCTATGCGCAGCGCATGACCGAGATGCAGGAGCGCTTTGCTCCGGAAGCATCCGAGGCGGTGAAGCTGGCCTGCCGCGCGCAGCATATCCAGCGCTGGAAGAGCCCGCGCAGCGATTACCCCATGGACAAGAAGGGCTACATGTTGTGGCGCACCAACTTGTATAAATTCCATGCGGAGGCCGCTGGCGCGCTGATGAAAGAAGTCGGCTACGACGATGCGATGATAGATCGCGTGAAGACCATCGTCGGCAAGAAAGACTTGAAGACCAATCCCGAAACGCAGTTGATGGAAGACGTGGTCGATCTGTGTTTCATCGAACATTACATGCTGCACTTCGCCGAGATGAAGCCGGACTACGACGAGGCGAAGTGGATACTCATCATCAAGAAGACCTGGGACAAGATGTCCGACAGCGCACATGAATTCGCGCTGGCCGGCAAGATCAAGCTGCCCGAGGCGCTGGTGCCGCTGATCCTTAAGGCAGTGAAAGGCTGATATGGATTTCCTGCCGATCTTCGCCGATGTGAAGAACAAGCTCTGCCTCGTGGTCGGCGGCGGCTCGGTCGGCTCGCGCAAGGCGGGCGTGCTGCTCGATGCCGGTGCGAAGGTGCGCGTGGTCGCGCCCGAGATCGATGACGACCTGAAGGCGAATGCCAATGTCGAAGCTGTCGTCGCTCGTTTCGAACCGCAGCATCTGGACGGCGTGACGCTGGTGATCGCGGCGACCAACGACCGCGAAGTGAACAAGCAGGTCTCCGAATTGGCGCAGTCGCGCAACATCCCCGTGAACGTCGTGGATGATCCCGAGCTGTGCAGCTTCATCATGCCGGCCATCCTCGACCGTTCGCCGCTGATGGTGGCGTTCTCCAGCGGCGGCGCGTCGCCGGTGCTGACGCGCATGATGCGCGGCAAGCTGGAAACGGTGATACCGCAGAACTACAGCAAGCTGGCCGCCTTCGCCGAACGCTTCCGTGAGCAGGTCAAGCAGTCCGTGATCAATCCCGCCAAGCGCCGCATCTTCTGGGAGAACGTGTTCGAGGGCGTGGTCTCCGAGAAGGTGCTGACCGGCGACGAAGCGAGCGCCGAAGCCATGCTGGAGCAGATGCTGGCGAACGAGGACAACATCCAGCGCGGCGAGGTCTATCTCGTCGGCGCGGGCCCCGGCGATCCCGACCTGCTGACCTTCCGCGCGCTGCGCTTGATGCAGAAGGCCGACGTCGTGGTGTACGACGCGCTGGTGTCCAAGCCCATCGTCGAGATGACGCGCCGCGATGCGGAACGCATCTATGTTGGCAAGAAGCGCAACGACCACACGCTGCAACAGGAAGAGATCAACGAACTGCTGGTGCGCCTCGCTAAAGAAGGCAAGCGCGTGCTGCGCCTCAAGGGCGGCGACCCGTTCATCTTCGGACGCGGCGGCGAGGAGATCGAGACGCTGGCGGCCGAAGGCATCGCCTTTCAGGTTGTGCCCGGCATCACCGCGGCTTCCGGTGTGGCGTCCTACGCGGGCATCCCGCTGACGCATCGCGATTACGCGCAGTCCTGCATGTTCGTCACCGGCCATCTCAAGGACGGCACGATGAACCTCGACTGGGATGCGCTGGCGCGCCCTAAGCAGACCGTGGTGGTGTACATGGGCCTGCATGGGCTGGATACGCTGTGTGCCGAACTGATCAAGCACGGCCTGCCGGATACCACGCCCATCGCGATCGTGCAGCACGGCACGCAGCCGACGCAGCGCGTCATCACCGGCACGCTCGCGACGCTGCCGGCCATCGCCGAACGCGAGAAGCCGCAAGCGCCCACGCTGATCATCGTCGGCGGCGTCGTCACGCTGCGCGAGAAACTCGCGTGGTTCCATCCGCAGAATTCCTGATTTCCGTAGTCCCAACCAACACAAGGAGAGGCATGATGAGATTCAAGGGTATGTTGTTGTCCGCATTGCTGATGTTCGTATCGACTGGCGCACAGGCTGCCGATGCGTTGCTGAAACCGTTCGTGCTGGGCTCCAAAGGCGCGGGGACGGTGGCCGAGAAAACGGCACAGACGAAGAGCGCGCTGTCCGGCGCTGGCTTCGCCGTGGTCGGCGAATACTCGCCCTATGCCGGCGCGAACATCATTGTCGTCACCAGCGACGAGTTGAAGAAGAATGCGGCAGCCTCAGAGTTTGGCGGCTACGGCGCGGTGCAGCGCGTATCGGTCACCGAAGGTGCAGGCCAGGTCCAAGTCAGCTACACCAACCCGGTGTATATGTCGCACGCCTACCGCATGAAGGGCGACCTCTCCGGCGTGTCGGCTGCGCTGGAGAAGGCGCTGGGCAGGGTGGAGGAATTCGGCGCTGGGGGCATGAGTGCCAAGTCGGTGCGCAAGTACCACTACACCATAGGTATGGAATACTTCGACGAGCCTAGCGAACTGGCCGAATACGGCAGCTACGAAGAAGCGGTGCAGGCCGTGGACGCGAAGCTCGCGAACAACGGCAACGGCGTCAGCAAGGTCTATCGCGTCGATGTGCCGGGCAAGCAGGAGAGCGTGTTCGGCGTCGCATTGAAGGGCAGCGGCGACGGCAAGTACATGGACGACCAATTCGTCATGAAGGAGATCGATTTCCGCGACATGAAGTCCACCGCACACCTGCCATACGAGGTGCTGGTCTCCGGCAACAAGGTGTATGCGCTGTACGCCCGTTTCCGCATCGCGATCAACTTCCCCGACCTCAGCATGATGGGCAGCAACAGCTTCATGAACATCATGAAGACACCCGAGGCGATCCGTCTCGCGCTGATGAAGACCGTCAAGAAATAACCTTATAGGAAGCCCCATGTCCAATGATCTGATAGCAGCGGCGAAGGCCGGCGACCTGGCGACGGTGCAGGCGTTGATCGCGGCAGGCGCCGACGTCAACGCGGCCGACGAACGCGGTTGGCCCGCGCTGGCCCATGCGGTCTACAACGCCGAACAGAAACGCGGCTACGCCGACGTGGTGCAGGCGCTGATCGCTGCCGGCGCGAACATGGAGGTTTCCATCGGCTACGGCGTGCGTCCGCTGATGCTGGCGGCGGGTTACGGCGAGGCGGAAGTGGTCGCCACGCTGTTGAACGCCGGCGCGGATGTGCTGGCGAAGAACGAGGGCGGCTACACCGCGCTGACGATGGCGAAACAGAAGCACTATGTGGACGTCATCAACATGCTGCACGAGGCCGAACACTATGCCGGCGTCGGGGAAGGCAGTTGCGAAAGCAGGGCCGCACCCGGCGTCAGTGTGGTTAATTTTATGAAACGCCCCGCAGCCTGATCCGGCAACTATAAATCGAACAACCATGCCCTATTTCATCTATCGCATCACCGAACGTCCCATCCGCATGTTGGAAAAGCTGGAAGAGCAAGCCTCGTATCGCGACGCCGCAGCGCGCGTCAAGGAGTTGCGGGCTGAGCATTCTGGCGACGCGTCGTTTGTCGTAAAAATGATCTTTGCCGATAACGAGTTACATGCCGAAGACCTGCTGAACCAGGTGCGCGAGCCGAATCCGGATCCGGACGACTGACAAGCGGGGTTTATGGGGTAAAATCGCGCCCGGTCAATTCAAGGAGGAGCGGATTCTGGTGAGGCGCGAGAGTTGAGTGACAACCACAACGCTGTGGGTTTTCCACTTACTACTTTCCACTTTCCACTTCCCATCACAGCAATGAGCATCAAGTCAGACAAGTGGATACGCCGCATGGCCGAGCAGCACGGCATGATTTCGCCGTTCGAGCCGAATCAGGTCAAGGAAGCGAACGGGCACAAGATCGTGTCCTACGGCACGTCGAGCTACGGCTACGACATCCGCTGCTCGCGCGAATTCAAGCTGTTCACCAACATCAACAGCACCATCGTCGACCCCAAGAACTTCGATCCGAATTCCTTCGTCTCGATCGAGGCCGACTACTGCATCATCCCGCCGAACTCGTTCGCGCTGGCGCGCACCGTCGAGTACTTCAAGATTCCGCGCAGCGTGCTGACCGTCTGCCTCGGCAAGAGCACCTACGCGCGCTGCGGCATCATCGTCAACGTCACGCCGTTCGAGCCGGAGTGGGAAGGCTATGTGACGCTGGAATTCTCCAACACCACGCCGCTGCCGGCGAAGATCTACGCCAACGAGGGCGTGGCTCAGGTGCTGTTCTTCGAGTCGGACGAAGTCTGCGAGACCTCATACAAGGACCGCGGCGGCAAGTATCAGGGGCAGGTCGGCGTGACCCTGCCCAAGACCTGATGCCGCGCAAGCACGACATAGTCTGGCGCTCGCCCACGGGCGAC
>MGWR01000068.1 GCA_001801085.1 Gallionellales bacterium GWA2_60_142
GTAGAGAGCAATCCAGGCACCCAGGTTGAAGATCGCGCCGCCGATTGCACGCATCGCGTAGTACGGATGCATTGCGGACACGGATTCAACGAAGGTGTAGGTCAGAGTGCCGTACTCATCGTAGTCACGCCACATCAGACCCTGCATGATGCCGGAGACCCACATCGCCACGACGTAAACCACCGTGCCGATAGTAGCCAGCCAGAAGTGCACGTTAACCAGGCTTTCGGAGTACATCTTCTCCACGCCCCACAGCTTCTTCACCATGTGGTACATCGCGCCGTAGGCAACCATCGCCATCCAGCCCAATGCGCCAGAGTGCACGTGACCAACAGTCCAGTCGGTGTAGTGGGACAGAGCGTTAACGGTCTTGATGGACATCACCGGACCTTCGAAGGTGGACATCGCGTAGAACGCCAAAGCCACAACCAGGAAGCGCAGGATGTAGTCGGTACGCAGACGGTCCCATGCACCAGACAGAGTCATCATACCGTTCATCGCACCACCCCAGGACGGGATGATCATCGCCAAGGAGACAGCGGCGCCCAGGGAGCCGGTCCAGTCAGGCAATGCGGTGTATTGCAGGTGGTGTGCGCCCAGCCAGACGTAACCGAAGGTCAGCGCCCAGAAGTGCAGCACGGACAGACGGTACGAGAACACTGGCTTGCCCACTTGCTTGGGCACGAAGTAGTACATGATGCCCAGGAAGCCACCGGTCAGATAGAAACCCACGGCATTGTGACCCCACCACCACTGAATCATCGCGTCTTGAACGCCAGTGTAGATAGAGAAGGAGTTGGTCATGCTGACCGGAATCGCCATGCTGTTCACAACGTGCAGATAGGTGATCATGACGATCATGCCCATCGTGAACCAGTTGGATACGTAGATATGCGAGGTCTTGCGGATAGCCACGGTCATGATGTGATTCAGACCGAATGCCAGCCATACCACGGCAATCGCGATGTCGATCGGCCACTCCAGCTCGGCGTATTCCTTACCGGTAGTCATGCCCAGCGGCAGGGTAACCACAGCCGACACGATGATCAGGTTCCAGCCCCAGAAGGTGAACCATGCCAGACCGTTGCTCCACAGCTTGGTATTGCCGGTGCGCTGCACCATGTAGAAACCGGTTGCCATCAACGCACAACCACCGAACGCAAAAATCACCGCATTGGTATGCAGCGGACGCAGACGACCGAACGTAATGTATTCGAGGTCCATGTTCAAGAACGGCCACGCCAATTCCGATGCGATATACACACCGATCAGCGTACCCACCACTGCATAAATGGCGGCGGCGATGGTAAACCAGCGCACTACCTCCATGTCGTACTTTACTGGTGTCGCTTGAGTTGCTTCCACAGTATCTCCTCCCCAGAGAAAAGTTAAAAACAATGTGTTATCTACCAGATATCCTCTGACAAACTACACACTTCTACTTACAGCTTTGTAAAGCTGCGCAATCATGTCATACCTGTCAGGGAGGCGTAAAGGGGAATATCGGGCTTATTTCGCGCATTCCCGCCTCGTTCAGTCGGGATTAAATTCCTTCTGTTACATGCGAGTGGCGAACGATGTTCAGATAAACTCTTTACGAATCAATCCGGAATGCCGGTAACGATATTTACCGCACATGCAACAACATGAACGTCCGTTCAGAAGCGCTGTTTCGATCCAATCAAAATGGAAGGCGTTACTCGATCAATATCCGTCGGACAAACCGTAAACTTTCATCCAATAGTTCATGCCAGCCAAATACAAAACCGCCCACGAGGGGCGGTTTTGTATTTGGCGGAGAGGGAGGGATTGCTCGACTTTCGCGTTGCATCCGCGAAAGCCTCGTTCCTCGCCTTTGCTCGGAACCGCCCTGCGGGCGTCCTGCGCGAGCGGTGCTCGCTGGTCGAACCCGGAGGTTTCGTCCACACTTCCTTTCAACCAAATAAAAAACCGCCCACGAGGGGCGGTTTTGTATTTGGCGGAGAGGGAGGGATTCGAACCCTCGGTACGGGGTTACCGTACGCCTGATTTCGAGTCAGGTACATTCGACCACTCTGCCACCTCTCCAGATGACGCTTGCCGTATCACCATCCATACCAACGACTTTTCTAGCATAAGCGGTAAACAGCGGCGCGCATTCTATCAGCATCCTGTGATTTCGTGCAGAATGTTGGCATGCTTAGCTTTCCAAACCATCTTCGAGTCGCACTGTTCAGCCTGTGTCTGCTGCTGGTTGCATGTGACCAGAGCCTGCCGGAATGGCGCAACGGCAAGCTGGTCGTGATCGTTCCCGAAAGCTCCTGGGGGGCCAGGGCCGAGTTCGAGCGGGAATTGGTTCAGCTTTTCGCCGAGCATCTGCACAGTTCCGTCGAACTGATTCCCAGCCCGCAGGACAAGATCGACCGTTCGTTGCGCCGCCATCATGCCCACCTCGCCGCTGCCTCGCTGCGTACCGAGGTCAACATCCATTCGCTGCATTTCGGCCCGAGTTACCAGACTGTGCGCGAGCAAGTGATCTGCGGACGCAACGCCAAGCCCCCCAGAAAAATTGCCGAACTGTCCGGCAAGAGCCTGACGGTGGTGGCCGGGTCGGCTCAGGAAACGGTCCTGCGCGAATTGCAAGGCAAGTTGCCGGAACTGCAATGGGAAGTACGCCAGGGACTGTCTGCCAGCGAATTACTACAGGAAGTATCGAGCGGCACTGCGGATTGCGCCGTGGCCAACGAACTACAGGTCGCCGATGCGCGCAATTACCACGCCAACCTCGTAGCAGCCTTCGACATCGGCAGCCCTTCCAGGCTCGCCTGGGCCTTCTCGCGGGATGTCGATCCGGACCTGCTCAGGGAAGCAAAAACCTTTTTCGCCCGCATTCAGGCTGACGGCACGCTGAACCGCCTGCTGGATCGTTACTACGGTCACCGCAACCGCCTGAAAGCAATCGACGCAGCCGCCTTCGTCGCCAGCACAGAACGCGACCTGCCGGAATACCGCGCCCTGTTTCAGGAAGCTGCCGACCTGACCGGTTCGGACTGGCGGCTGCTCGCCGCTCTGGCCTACCAGGAGTCGCAATGGGACCCGCTTGCCACCTCATTTACCAACGTGCGCGGCATGATGATGCTGACCGAGGATACCGCCGACCGCATGGGCGTGAAGAACCGTTTGGACCCGCGCGAAAGCATCATCGCCGGCGCAAAATATTTGGCGCTACTCAGGGATCAGATGCCTGATCGCATCCCCGAACCGGACCGTACCTGGCTGGCGCTGGCCGCCTACAACCAGGGCTACGGCCATCTGGAAGATGCGCGCATCCTGACGATGCGCAACGGCGGCAATCCGGACAGCTGGACGGATATCAAGAAGTGGATGCCGCTGCTGAACCAGCCCGGCTATTACGAAACGCTGAAGTACGGCTATGCGCGCGGCGGCGAAGCGGTCATCCTGGTGGAAAGCATACGCAGCTATTACGACATGCTGAAAAGGCTGGAGTCCGAGAACGTCGTAGCCGAGACGGAACCGATCTCGTATCGGTTGATCGAGCCGATCAGGCGGCTGTTGCGCTAATCCTTCCTGGAAGAACGCTGCTCTTCCAGCAAGCGCTCGACCCGCTCCAGCCGTGCCGCAATATCTTTGAGCAAGCGATCCGCTTCCTTCTCCTCCTGCTCGACCTTCTCGACTTCGCTGCCGATAAAGAATGCCGCAAGGTTAGCCGTCAGCAACGACAGCAGCACCACGCCGAACAGGATCAGTAACGCGCCGAACAACCGCCCCGCCCCGCTATGCGGCACCACATCGCCGTAACCCACCGTAGCCATCGTCACCCAGGCCCACCACATGCCGTCCCACACGGTGCCTATCGAAGGATCAATGCGCGAGATCATCACGCCGGACAGCACCATCGTGACGAACGCCACGGCCAGCGTACTGCCCAGATTGTGGCGCGCCAGCAGTACGCGCGCGGTTCTGGACATGCGGGCCAGCAGCATCACCACCAGCATCAGCCGGAAACTGCGCAGTAGCCCGATCAACGGCGCGAACTGCCAGAAGAAAGGGAAGCCGCCGACGATGATGACCAGATTCATCCAGTTGCCGATCAGATAGACGCGCTTGTCGCGTACCAGCGAACCGAGCAGCGCGGTCTCGAACAGGAACGCCAGCCATACCAGCCAGTCGGCGATGCGCGCTATCTCCTGAGGTATCGCCTGCGTCTCCTCCAGATACCACTGCAGCAGTATCCACAGCGCCACCAGCAGCATCGGCCATTCCAGCCGCTTCGCCCATTGCAGCGCCGCCGGACGTTCGTGTTGCCCGACGCCGGCGATGCCGAACAGGTGGACTATGCGCATCAGGCAGTGAGACTGGTCATGCCGCCCATGTAGGGGCGCAAGACTTCAGGGATGCGCACGCTGCCGTCGGCCTGCTGGCAATTCTCTAACACAGCCACCAGCGTGCGGCCGACCGCGAGACCGGAGCCGTTCAGCGTGTGCAGCAACTCCGGCTTGCCTTGCGCGTTGCGGAAGCGCGCCTGCATGCGCCTCGCCTGGAAGGCCTCGAAGTTGGAGCAGGAGGAAATCTCGCGATAAGTATTCTGCGCCGGCAACCACACCTCGATGTCGTAGGTGGTCGCGGCGGAAAAGCCCATGTCGCCGGTGCACAGCTTCACCACGCGATACGGCAGGCCGAGCTTCTGCAATATGGTCTCGGCATGACCGAGCAATTGCTCCAGCGCCGCATAGGAGTCTTCCGGGCGCACCATCTGCACCAGCTCCACCTTGTCGAACTGGTGCTGGCGTATCATGCCGCGCGTGTCGCGCCCGTAGGAACCGGCCTCGGAACGGAAGCACGGCGTATGCGCGACGAACTTCATCGGCAGTTTCTCCAGCGCCACGATCTCGTCGCGCACGATATTGGTCACCGGCACTTCGGCGGTCGGGATCAGGTAGAAATTCTCTTCGCCCTCGCCCATCTGGCGCGGCACCTTGAACAGGTCTTCCTCGAACTTAGGCAACTGCCCGGTGCCGCGCATCGATTCGGCATTCACCAGATACGGCACATAAGTTTCGGTGTAGCCGTGCTGTTCGGTGTGCGTGTCCAGCATGAACTGCGCGAGTGCGCGATGCAGTCGCGCCAACGGGCCTTTCAGCAGCATGAAGCGCGCGCCGGAAATCTTCGCGGCAGTCTCGAAATCCAGGCCACCCAGCCCCTCACCTATGCTGACGTGATCCTGCACTGTGAAGCCAAACTGCGGGATGTCGCCGACGCGGCGCACCTCGGCGTTGTCTTCCTCCGACTTGCCGATCGGCACGCTCTCGTGCGGCACGTTCGGAATCACCGCGAGGAACGCATCCATCTCGGCGAGCACCTGCGGCAGCTTGGCTTCGAGCTGTTTCAGCTCGTCGCCCAGCGATGCCACCTCGGCCATGATCGCGGACGTATCCTCGCCCTTGGCCTTGGCCTGCCCGATCAGCTTGGAAGTCGCGTTGCGCTTCGCCTGCAACTCCTGCGTGCGCGTCTGTATCGTCTTGCGCTCAGCTTCCAGTTGCTCGAACTTCGCGGTATCCAGTTGATAGCCGCGCGTCGCCAGACGGGCGGCGACGTTGGCCAGATCGTTGCGTAATGTTTGTATGTCCAGCATGTTGTTCTCGCTTCGTTACCGAAAATTGTTCAAAAATTATGCAGCCTGCGCCCGCACCAAAAACGGCCCCAGCACCAGCGCATCCAGCCCGGCGGCCTGATACGCGCGTATCGCGTCTTCCGCGGTGCGCACGATGGGTTCCTCGTGCATATTGAAGCTGGTGTTGATCACGCTCGCGACGCCGGTGGCGGCGTGGTATTCCTTCAGGATGTCGTAGTAGCCGGGATTGTCCTCGCGGCGTATCACCTGCGGACGCGCGGTGCCGTCAACATGCACCGCGGCGGGAATGGCCTTCTTAGCGATCTCCGACGCGTCGCAGGTGATGGTCATGAAACGCGCGGCGATCTGGTCTTCATCCCAGCTGGGGAAATATTCCTTCGCATATTCCTGCAGGATCACCGGCGCGAACGGCATGAACTCGGTGCGCGCGAACTTCTTGTTCAGCCACTGGTTGATGCTGGGATCGTGGCAGGGCGCCATCACCGTGCGGTTGCCCAGCGCGCGCGGGCCGTATTCCATCTGGCCGTCGGCGCGCGCGACCACCTTGCCGTCGGCAAGCAATCGCCCTACCGTCTGCGCAAGATTCTCCGGCTCCTCGTAGGCGACGCCCAGCTTCTGCAACGCGACCAGCGCATTGTCGCGATCGATCTCGGTGCCGAGATAGACCGGAGCCAGTTCGGGACGCAGGCCACCCTTCAGCCGCGAATACACTTCGAACGCAGCGCCGGTTGCCAGCCCACCGTCACCCATGTTCGGGTGCACATAGATATTCTCGACGCCGAGCAGCGCGAGGATGCGCTGGTTCAGCTTTACGTTGGAGAACACACCGCCGGCCAGCGCCAGCTTGGTGACTTTCAGCGACGCCACCTGCTGCTGCACCCACTCGCAGATCATCTTCTCGGTATAGGCCTGCAGACCGGCGGCGATGTCTTCGCGCGACAGCTCGCCGCACAGTTCCGCGACCACTTCGCAACCCATCGGCGACACCGGACGCAACGGCACGCGCGTCAGCCGCGCGTCGAACAGCGCATCCCAATTTGACGCATCGGTGTGCGCCAGCAGACGCGACAAAAACGGCTCGGGGTTGCCGAACGCGGCCAGCCCCAACACCTTGCCTTCGTGCCTGCCGGAAATAAAGCCGAGATGATGCGTGACTGCGGAATACAACAGGCCGATGCTGTTCAGGTAGGACAGGTGCGCGATCTCGCTCATCCTGCCGTTCTCGCCGATCCACACCGAGCCCCAGGAGAAATCGCCCGCGCCGTCCAGCGTGATCACGCCGACGCGTTCGTCGCCGAACGGGCTCGCGTAATAGGCCGAGGCGGCATGCGCCTCGTGGTGCTCGACCGCATGGAACGGCTTGTCGGCAAGCAGGCCTTCCGGCTTGCGGCGCGGACGCAGCACGCGCACATAGCGCTCGAACTGGTGCTTCCAGTAAAACTTGCGCAGCTCCGGGTCCTGCTTGCCGAGCAGCCCGATGCGAGAGAAAAGCTTGTCCAGATAAGGCTTCTGCTCGCGCCGCCCCAGCCCGGCCTGCGCAACGATATCGACATCCTGCTCGCGCACCCCGGCGATCGCCAGCACCTCGGCGATCGCGCCCGCCGGATAGGCATTGTCGCCCTTGATTCTGGAGATGCGTTCCTCCTCCACCGAGGCAATCAGCTTGCCGTCGATCAGGATGGAGGCGGCGGAATTGTGTTCGCGCCGGTTGCCGTTGATACCGAGAATAATCATAAAAAGTCCGTCAAGAATTTTGCTGCGCGCTAGTTATCGCGCTTTTTCAGAGCCTCCGCATCCAGTGCTTTCAGATGCGCCAGCTTTTCCGATATTTTTGCTTCCAGGCCGCGATTTACCGGTTCGTAGAAACTCACTTCGGGCATCCCGTCCGGAAAATAATTTTCGCCCGCCGCGTAGCCCCCCGCCTCGTCGTGCGCGTAGCGGTAGTCGCGGCCGTAATCCAGTTGCTTCATCAGCTTGGTCGGCGCGTTGCGCAGATGCAGCGGCACTTCGCGCGAACCGTCCTTCGCCACGAAAGCGCGGGCGGCATTATACGCGACGTATCCGGCGTTCGACTTGGCCGCGACGGCGAGATACAGCACGGCTTGCGCCAGCGCCAATTCGCCCTCGGGCGAGCCCAAGCGCTCGTAGGTCGCGGCGGCATCGTTGCACAACTGGATCGCGCGCGGATCGGCGAGGCCGATGTCTTCCCAAGCCATGCGCACGATGCGTCGCGATAAATAGCGCGGGTCCGCACCGCCGTCCAGCATGCGCACCAGCCAGTACACTGCCGCATCGGGATTGGAGCCGCGCACCGATTTGTGCAGCGCGGAGATTTGGTCATAGAACGCTTCGCCGCCCTTGTCGAAGCGGCGCATCTTCTGCGCCAGCGTGGCATCGAGAAATTTGGTATCGACCTTGTTAAACTTCGCGGCGTTGGCGGCAGTCTGCAACTGCTCCAGCACATTCAACAGACGGCGAGCATCGCCGTCGGCGTAACCGATCACGCGCTCCTGCGCCGCCGGTTCGAATTCCAGCCCCTGCAAAGCGACCTGCTGCGCGCGCTCGAACAGTTGCTCCATCTCGGCTTCGGACAGCGATTGCAGCACGTAAACCTGCGCGCGCGACAACAGCGCGTTGTTCAGCTCGAACGAGGGATTCTCGGTGGTCGCGCCGATGAAGGTGACCAGCCCCTGTTCAACGAAGGGCAGAAACGCATCCTGCTGCGACTTGTTGAAACGGTGCACTTCGTCCACGAACAGGATGGTGTGACGGCCGCTCTGCTGCAGCGTCAGTTCGGCCTGCGCGATGGCCTCGCGGATGTCCTTCACCCCGGACAGCACCGCCGACAGCGGCACGAACTCGGCATCGAAAGCGGAAGCCATCAGCCGCGCCAGCGTGGTCTTCCCCACCCCCGGCGGCCCCCACAGGATCATCGAATGCAGCTTGCCTGACTGGAAAGCGAGACGCAGCGGCTTGCCCTCGCCCAGCAAATGCGACTGGCCGATCACTTCGTCGATATGCTTGGGGCGCAGGCGCTCGGCGAGCGGTGCTGCGGGTTGGTTGGGGGCGAACAAATCGCTCATTATTCGCTCAGCACATCCGCGCCCTTGGGCGGCACGAACTTGAACAGGGAGGGTGACAACGACGGGTTGCGCTTCAGTCCGGAGAAGCGCAGCACGGTCTTGTGGCCGAACTGGTCGTTCAGTTCCATGATGACCAGATTCGACTGCGCGTCGAATGCCATCAGAATGCCGTTGAAGCTGCTGTCCTGCGCCTTGGGCGTGGCTTGCAGCCAGTCCAGACCATCCTGCGTGCCGCTCTCCTTGAGCGTAAAACCGCGCTCGATCTCGTTGCTGCCGGACAGCAGTGCGGCCGGGCTGCTGCCCAGCGCGGCGTCCAGCTTGCGGACGGTCACCTGGTTCAGGTCGGCGTCGTACAGCCAGAACTTCGCGCCATCGCCGACGATGAGTTGCTCGTAGGGCTTCTGATAGGTCCAGCGAAACTTGCCGGGGCGCACGAACTGCATCTTACCCGACGCACTCTGGATGCGCTTGCCGCCCTGATCCAGCACCACCTGGGTGAAGTTCGCCTGCGCGGAACGCGTAGCGGCGATGAATTCCTTGAGCTTGTCTATGCCGCCGGCGTGGGCGGAAATCGACACGAGACACAACATTAAAACGGCCAAAATAGTTCTCATCGTTATTTCTCTATATTCAAAGCGCGGGGGGTGTTATTTGCAAAAAGTCATAGCCTGACCTTAAATCCGCGAATATTCTTTAACGGGCCCCACGCCGAAAATCCATGGATTGAAAATCAGGTATGCAAAGCCGTCAGGCACAGGCCTTAACCGTCCAACATCGGACGCGTATTTTCTCATCCGGCGGTAGATTGTACACGCGGGACTCTTCATCTCGTGTCGATGAGGCGCCCCCATTAGAGTGGGTGCACTCTGCCGCGCAATCGGGGCGTACCAAACAAAACGGCGGGTAAAACCCGCCGCCATGTTGCTTAAGCCTGGTAGAGATTAACGCACGATACGCGCACCGCCACGACTGGTTTTGTTACCACAGGTGATCTTCACACCACTCGCGTTCAAACCGCCCGGCGAGGTGTAGGATTTGCCGTTAATAGTATGTGTTGACCCCTCGTCGCCCTTCAGGCAGGAAACAATGGACTGAGTGATGCGACAAGAATCCGATGCGGAAACCTTGGTATCCGTATCTTTGTCTTTGCTACTCTTGCTCCTGTCGTCATCATCAAAATCCCCGCAGCGTCCCACGGTATCCAGCGCGTGCTTGGAATGTCCGTTCAAATAGCCATCATTGGCAACCACCAAAGACACTTCGGCTCCGCCCATACGATGGCAGATAGCGACTTTTCCGCCCTCGCTACTACCGGAACGGTTAGCGTGATCTTTATGGCTATCTTCGACATAATCACGGTCGTTCTTTCCCTTGGTATCCTTGTCTTTGGACTTGTGGGTGCCGTCATCCTGCTCTTCCGACTTTTCAGCTTTCGACTTGATATCCGCTATGGTGGCGGCATCCGTACAGGTTGTTTTGTAGATCGACAAACTACAGGCATCCGTATGCGTAGTCGTGCAATCGGTGTCTTTGGAGTCTTTGGCTTCGGTGTCCTTGGAGTCCTTGGAGTCTTTGGAGTCTTTGGTTTCGGTGTCCTTGGATTTGTCATCCTCCGCATAAGCCGCAGTCGAAACGAAAGCGATACTACCGATGCTCAGCATCAAAGCCATTAACAGTTTTGCAGGTTTGTTTTTCATGATCGGTTCCTTATCGAATTTAAAAGTAAATGCTGTTGGTAAAGCTTGAACTTGATAGAGATATTCATTTCATTAATTAGCCCCCCCCCCTTTTGTGCGCATGCCATCCTTACCGGATGATCTCGCTACTAACTATCTTTCCCGATAAATGAGCTGTTTACAGCGCGTGAATTTTTCGGTCCGACCACTTGCACCGTTGCCCGATAAAACCACCTGCCCAAACCCAGCGGACCGTCGTAAACCGGCGATGCCGTGCAATTAACGAACGTTGGGGCGCTGGCCGTGGCCAATGTAACCCGGGAATAATTCGACGTGGTGCCGCCAACCACTGTTCCGCACATTCTTTCGATGATGTATCCGATCGTGTAACTTGAATCGGGCGAGGCAACCGCCGTCCAGACCAACGCTCCCCCGCCGGTCGGAAGCCTGGTCGTCGCATCGAGCGGTCTCACGTCCTCGTAAATCGCACAAGCCGAGCCGCCAAGGCAAGTATAGGCAGCTTGCGTTCCCAGTTCCGCCATTTGTATGGTCGTCTCGTTTGTGGATACATTACCGGAAACCACATTGCTGGTGTCCACGCTCCGCACGAGTGCCACGCTGGCAAGCGAAATAGCTGCCAGCGCGATCAGTGAAAGAATCAGGGCTATTCCCTGCTGCTTGCTACCACGCACAAAGCGTTGTCCGGCATGCACTCCGCGCAACGGGCAAGAGAACCGGTCGCCGCATGTTTTTGCTGGCAAAAGATGTCGATTGGCATTCATCACAAAGCTCCCCAAATCACGTTGCGCAACGGAACGATAGTTTGATAAACCTTGTAACGGTAACACTGCCAATCGCCGCCAACGGAAGCGCTCAAATTAATCAGAGGAGCATCGCTACTCGCCGGATCGGTCGCAGGTTGTGTCCAAGTAATAGGATCAGCAGTCGTGGTGTCGCAACTTTCCTTCTTCGCACTGCGAGCTACAATCGCCACCCGAATTGCCTTGATTCTGATGACATCCGCGTACACGGGAGCACTCCAATCGCCGGCGCTGATATTGCAACCCGTTCCCGCCGCATCGGTCCAACAGGTCACCGCCTGACTACCGGCATCGCTGACGCCATATTGCGCCTGAATATCCACAATGCCGCTCGCAATCGCAGTGGGGGCGGCGCCGTCCTTGGACAGAACCAGGTCATGATTGTCATCTACCTGATACAGTGAACTGCCGAAAAGCGGAGCGCTGCAAGCACGCGCGAATGCTGCGTCGGATGATGGATTGCCGACCCGGCTGGCTCCAGATGCAGTTTTTGTCGCCAGCGGGCATGCATTGCCTAACACAGAGGAAGCGGGCTGGCCAAGATTGATGACGCGCGCCGACGTCGAGGCATTATAGGCGGCCGACTGCACGATAGAGGTGGGGGTGCCCGCCGGATTGTCCACCTCTTGCGTATTGAGATTACCGGCTGAGCTTCCCGTTACTTGCAACAGCCCGCAGTTGCCGCTGTCCGCGATCAAAATAAAATCATTTTTATGGAACGTCAGTTCAGTATCAACCGAGATCGGCCCGACATTGATCGCGCCTGCCTGCAACGGGGTCTGGGATTGCAATATCGCATTGCCTGCCAAGACCGCAGCTTGCCCTCCCGTGACGATGCCCCCCGTGTCTGAACCAAAGCTGTGAATGGTGATGGTATCTGAGCCATTCGCTCCCGTGCCATCGGAAATTACTACCGGCGAGCTGTTGAAAGAGCTGCCTACCGAGGCGGCGCCCGTCGCGGCATCAGGGGTAACAGCCCATACGGAAGATGCAGCGGGAACCGCACTCGCGTACAAAGTCGGCAAATAGGCATTGATTGTGCTGCATGGCAGGCGGCCCGGCTTGGAGGTTGTGTCGATCAACCCGTAGCCCGCATCACGGGTATCTTGTTCGATTGCATACAGCGCAAGCAAACCGTTCTGCTGCATCTCTGCACCGCTGCCTATGGTGCGCCGCTGCTTCTCGAAAGCGGAAAGGCTGGCAAAAATAGCGCCTGCCGCAATCAAGCCCAGCGTCAATCCAATCATCAGCTCGACCAAGGAGAGTCCGTATTGCATACCGGGAAAATTCGACTGGGTGCGCATGAATTTAGGATTTATCTGCATTCTGAACATCGTATTCCTGCTAGTTGTACTGAATCTCCGTCGTTGACGAATAGGCGTGGCAAGTATTGCCCGCCTCCTGAGGCAATTTCCACTGAACCGTCACAGTCACCTGATTGCCATTCATTGCGATGGAAGGCTGGCACGAATCCGGCACGCCGGGCAGCATCGTGCTCATTTGCGCCAACCAATCCCGAGTCTTGGCAGAATCGACGGTGCAAGGCGCGCAAGCATATGCGGAATTAACATTAAGCGTCATGCCTGTTGGGTCATCTGGATCGATTACAGGATCCACCCATATCTGCGCGATGATTTGGTTGGCTAGGAAGGTCGCATCGGTACGATAACCCGCATCTGATGAAAGCCCGATTATTTTGGCCTGCACACCAATGGAGCCCAAAATACCGAACGAAAAAATCATCAGCGCAATCAAGGCCTCCAACAGGACGGAACCTTGTTGTGCGTTTGTTGATTTGCATGTGTTAGTCGGGTTCACTTCATTCCCCCTCAAGGACATCCTTGCGAATTCGAGGCCGGCAACGAGGGTTTGCACAGCTTAGCCACGCCGAACGGCGAAATCAGAATCACCATGCGGCGATTCTTTTCTTCGTCATTAGCCTCGGTATCACCAACTTTGGTTACATCGATCCGGGTGACCGCTGTTACCGATAGGTCGGCTGAGACTTTGCCAAACGCATCGAACACAATGCCGGGAGGAGGGTTGGTGCCCATCCCCGTCCCGGCCGCAACTGATGCCGCGCAGCAATTTGAAGCGGGTTGGACTGCCGTGCTCACTCCCAATCTGGCATTCTCGCCGGTCTCGGCTGCGCCAGCGGTTTGCGCTATTGTTGCCCCGTCTGCGATAGCAAATGAACCCGGCACACTGGAGGACGCTGCAACCACCTGCCAGCCCGCCACACCGCTTGCATCGCCAGTCAAAACCAACTGCGACCGGTTATTCTGCCTGACCGCCTCGCCCCGTGTGAGCTGTATTGCGGCCAGTAGCGATTCGGCGGTTGACCTGACCTGTCCATTACTGATCCAGGCCGAGAAGCTGGGGATGCCTAGTCCAAGCACGATCGCCAGAATCGCGATGGATACCAGCAACTCGACCATGGAAAATCCCCGTTGAAATGAACTGGCATGCGCAGGCAACACTCATCTCTCCCTATTTCGTCCGCCAGAATGCCGACGCATCGGCCACTCCCGCAAATTTTGTGGTGGTCTTGGCGTTTTGCTGATCGATCGTAAACACATAATCCCCGGCTGCGCCCAGCCCTTGGTTGGCAAGATTAGATGCTGTTATTTTGTAAGCACTGGCTGTCAGCGGATTGCAAGCATATGAAAAATAGTCCGTTGAAGCCGGGGCGGTGCATGGACTGACCTTGGCGCCACTATCCAGATACGTTCGATTGTCCAAGTAATACTGTTCCAATTGCATCCGCATCGTGGTCAAGGCGGAATGCGCATCCACGATCTTGCCTCTGGCAATGTAACTACTGTATGCCGGAACGGCAATGCTCGAAATGATGCCCACGATCGCGACCACAATCATCAGCTCGATCATCGTAAAACCTTTATTCGTCAAAATCTTCATTACGCTCTCCTGCGTGCCGAGAAGCTGCATTCTAGAGGTTCAACTGAAAACCATCCAGGAAAAAAAATAACAAAATCAACGGCAATCCAAGGTATTGTTGGACATTACTCTACCATTTCCTTAAAAACTTGTTCAGTTCGAACTGGGCCTCGATGTCTTCCGGGCTTAGTTTCAGCACTTCCTGATAAGCGGCGAGCGCTTCATCCGTGCGCCCCAGTTTCTCCATGAGGCGGCCTTTCAGGAAATAGGCATTTTCTTGCGGACGTATCTCCAGAGACTGATCGAGATAACTTAATGCCTGTGACGCATTCCCCAGCTTGCTGTGTATCCTGGCCAGCCGGTAACCGACGTCGGGATCGTCCGGGGCTTGTTTCGCCGCCTGCAAATAGGTTTCCAGTGCTGCCGGAATCTGCCCGGTATATTCCTGACATGCGGCGATATTGAACAGCGTGTCCTTGTGCTGCGGATCGAGTGCTAACGCCTGCCGATAGACTGCCAGCGCTTCATCGTAGCGTTCGCGCAAACGGTATTGATCGGCCAGCCTGTGGTGCGCTTCCGCGTCGTTGAGCGACCGGGCTAGGGTTTCGTGTATCCGCAGGATGGCTTCGTCCTCGCGACCGTCCATATCCTCCACGTAGATGCGCCCCTGTTGCTCCAACCGGCTGACGATAGAGGAAGAACCTAATGCCATTTGGACATGCGCAAGATGCTCCACCGGGTCGTAATTCATCGCGGGCTCGATTCCCGCCGCCACCTCATCAAGGCTCAGCGTCTCGAACACTTGCTCCTGAAACCCACGGAATTCCTTCGTCTTCAGGCTCGCCATTTCGAATTCCAGCACCGGATGATCCAGCGTGTTGACCGGCGCATCGAATTGCTTGCTTGCCGTGAATACTTCGCTGCTCATCAGGTTGTACGCCAACAGGCGCGGGACTATCCTGTTTTGCATCAGGGCGGTCTTTAACGGCAGCGCCTTTTCAACCAGATCGGGATGGCGCAGTTTGACCGGCTGATCGGACGCGATGAGCAGGTAGTAACCGGACTTGATGAACAGCATGGAGCAGTGTTTGAAGCGTTGCCTCAGGGTATTCAGGATGATGCGCGCGCCCTCGCTGCCGACACGACTATCCATCCAGGTCACGTAAGTTCCGTTCGTGTTCAAGCGACGTTTGATTTTGTCAAAAAACTCGAGCGTATAAAGTTTGGATGAGCTGAAATATAACGGCGAAGTGACCGTATTCAATATCATGTCGTAACTTTTGTTTACCGTCTGGATATAGTGGATGCCGTCATCCACTACAATATTGACCCGCGGATTGTGCTCAATATCGAAGTTCCAGCGCGTCATGCGGAACTGGTTCTCGCGCACAACCGGATTGATTTCGACCACGTCGGTATGGTCGAACAACATGCCCACGGCCGAAGCGGTGGCGCCGCTCCCCAAACCGAGCACCAGAGCGTCGCTCAGGTTGGGCGAAAACATGGCCCCCAGGGAACCGACAACCTTTTCCGACGGATTGTTCATCGGAATGCTGATGTAGCCGTTGATGAAAAAGTACGGCTTGCCGTTCGACCAGTTGATGGAGAAGACATCCTGATAACCCTTGAATTTATCCGGGAAGTTGAAGTCCCTCCGATCCTGTTCCATGTCCTTGGCCGAATGGAACGAGGTGTAGCTGAGGTAAAGCAAATCTTCGTCCCATTTCCATTGGTGATAACCAATGCTCATCAGGGTGAGCACCACCCCTGCCAGCGGCAGCCGGTACTGATGGAACGAACGGTGCGCTTGCCATCTGTAGGCAATCAAAGCTGCTGCAACCAGCCCCGAAATGACCAAGAGCTGTACGCCGTAATCCAGATATTGATGCAGCAGGAATGCCATCAGCAGGAAACCCGCCACATTCGCCAGCGAGCCGAGAAACAGCAGCGAACCCGACTCCCTGGCAACTTCGTTTTGCGTGTTGAGTAATGCCGGGATCGTTGCGCCGAAGGTGATGGCCTGCAACCCCATCAGCAGGAACAGGATGCCGCCCTTCAGGAACACGATGGCACGTCCGTGTTCAACCGCCTTTTCGTACAAGTCGGCATAGACGTACAGCAAGTCGCGGTACAGCACCAAGAACAGCAACAGACCGGCGAGATTGCAGAGCAGCAGAGTGGCGAACCGGACCTTAAAGCGCTTGACCAGATAGGATCCGAAGGCGATGCCGAACAGGATGATGGCCAGCACCAGGGCAAAAGACTCGCGGAACGGACCGAACATCATTTCCGCAATTTTCACCATGAACAACTGGAAAATGGCCGAAGCGATCCCCACCAGGATCAACGATACGATGTGCGGAGTGGGCAAGCCGATAGGGACATCGCCATGCACCGGCGGATTAGCAGCAACCGTTTTCCCTGCCGAAAACAAAATGGCTGCCGCCAGCAAATTGGCCAGACCGAATGCAATGACCGTTCCCGTGATGCCGAACTGCCGCACCAGCCAAAATTCGATGAGCAGCGCAGTAACTGCCGCGCCAAAGTTGTAAATCGAGTACACGCCGGGAAAAGCCGGCTTTCCATCCATTCGCCCCAGATAGCCGGCAAACAGCGGCACGCTGCAACCGATCAGGAAGGCGGGCAACAGCAACAGTGCCGTACCCAGCAAAACAGGGCCGACGAGATTGGGCAAAAACGCCAGCCCGTTATAAAGCAAATACTCTATGCCATCCCTGGCAAGGGCAAAACCGATGCCGTAGACACCGATCAGCCCCTCGATCAGCCACAACCGCGCCCACAAACGATGCGCGTATCTGGCTCCCAAACCGATTCCCAGCAAGAACGTAATCAGCACCGCCGCCGAGACCGCAAACTGGTCGCCCAATATGCTGCCCAGAATGCGGCCATACAGAATTTCATATGAAATGCCACTCAAACCGGACAGCAGCAAAACAAAGGTAAGCAGTGTTTTTCGGTTCATTTCGATGATAACGAACGGGATTGACTCCCCTTTACTCCTGTTTCGCGGGTGCAATCACCTCGCGGTTGCCGTTGCTCTGCATCGCGGTGACGATGCCCGCCGCTTCCATCTGCTCGATCAGGCGAGCGGCACGGTTGTAGCCGATGCGCAACTGGCGCTGCACCGACGAGATCGATGCGCGGCGCGACTTCAGCACGATGTCGACCGCTTGGTCGTACAGCGGGTCGGCCTCGGCATCCAGCGCGGGCCCGCCTTCGCCGTCCTCGCCGCCGCCCTCTTCCAGCGAATTCAGCACGCCGTCGATGTATTGCGGCATACCCTGCGCCTTCAGGTATTCGGTGACGCGGTGCACTTCCTGGTCCGACACGAAAGCGCCGTGCACGCGCTGCGGATAGCCGGTACCCGGCGGCAGGTACAACATGTCGCCCTGCCCCAGCAGCGCCTCCGCACCCATCTGATCCAGAATCGTGCGCGAGTCGATCTTGGAAGACACCTGGAACGCCACGCGCGTCGGCACGTTGGCCTTGATCAGGCCGGTAATCACGTCCACCGACGGGCGCTGCGTCGCCAGCACCAGATGGATGCCGGAGGCGCGCGCCTTCTGCGCCAGACGCGCGATCAGTTCCTCGATCTTCTTGCCGACCACCATCATCAGGTCGGCCAGTTCGTCGATGAACACCACGATCAGCGGCAGTTCCTCCAGCGGTTCCGGACTTTCCGGCGTGATCGTGAACGGGTTGGTCAGCGGCTTTCCACTCTTTTCCGCCTCGCGGAATTTCTGGTTGTAGCCGGCAATGTTGCGCACACCGAAATAGGACATCAGCTTGTAGCGTCTATCCATTTCCTGCACGCACCAGTTCAGGCCGGACGCGGCCTGACGCATGTCGGTCACCACCGGACAGAGCAGGTGCGGGATGCCTTCGTAGACGGACAATTCCAGCATCTTCGGGTCGACCAGCAGCAAACGCACCTGCTGCGGCGTGGCCTTGTACAGCAGCGACAATATCATCGCGTTAATCGCAACGGACTTGCCCGAACCTGTCGTACCTGCGACCAGCACATGCGGCATCTTCGCGAGGTCGGCGACCACCGCCTTGCCCGCGATATCCTTGCCCATCGCCATCGTCAGCGCGGAACCCATTTCGGCGTAGACCTGCGAACCGAGGATCTCGGACAACTGCACCATCTGCCGCTTCGGATTCGGCAGCTCCAGCGCCATGTAGGCCTTGCCGGGAATGGTCTCGACCACGCGTATGCTGACCACCGACAGCGCGCGCGCGAGGTCCTTGATCAGATTGACGATCTGACTGCCCTTCACGCCGACCGCCGGCTCGATCTCGTAGCGCGTAATCACCGGACCGGGGTAAGCGCCGACGACCTTGACCTCGACACCGAATTCCTTGAGCTTGCGCTCGATCAGACGCGAGGTGAATTCCAGCGTATCGACCGACACCGTCTCGGCCTGCTGTTTGGGCTGGTCCAGCAGATGCAGCGGCGGCAGCGGCGAGTCCGGCATCTCGGAAAACAGCGGCGCTTGCTTCTCTTCGATCACCCGCGTGGATTTGACCACTTCCACGACCGGCATCTCGATATGGATGGGCTGATGCTCGACGACGCGCTTCTTTTCTTCCTCGACGACCACGGTGCGCTCTTGCTTGGCCTGCACGCCGATACGCTTGTCCTGCCGGGTCTGCCAGGTGCGCCATACCCATTGCCAGCCATTTTCCAACGCAGCGCCCAGCCAGTCCATGAAGCGCAGCCAGGAAAGCCCGCTGAACACGCTGAGGCCCGTGGCAATCAGCGCCAGCAACAACAACGTCGCGCCGGTGAACCCGAGCAGGCGGCCCAGCGCCTCGCCGACCAGCGCGCCGAACATCCCGCCGGGCGCCAACGGCAGCGAGGCTTGCAAGGTATACAGGCGTATCGATTCCAGCGCGCTGCTGGCCAGCAGCAGCACCGCAAAACCGACCACGGAAACCTGAAAGGTGCGCTTGCAGAAAACGCTGTCGGCGCGCAACTCGCGATAGCCTGTCCACACGCGCTGCAGCATGAACACAACCAGCCACCAGGCGGAAACGCCGAACAGGTAAAACAGCAGATCAGAGAGATAGGCACCCAGCACGCCGCCGGGATTGGCTGTCAGCGCGCCGCTGGCGCTGTGCGACCAGGCAGGGTCGGCCGGATCGTAGCCGTACAGCGCCACGGTGAAATAGGCCGCAAGCGCGGCGAGCAGCAACCAGCGAGACTCGCGCAACAGAACGAGCAGCTTGCCGCCCGGCGCTTCGCCGCCGGCATCAACCATGGGCGGCACCGATCATCCCCAATTGTTCCGCGAGGCGAACCGCCTCCATGCGATTGTTCACGCGCAACGTCTGGTAGGTGGACGCGACATGAATCTTGACCGTGCCTTCGGCCAGATTCAGGCGTTCGGCAATTTCCTTGTTGGACAGGCCATCGGCAATGCACTGCAACACTTCCACTTGGCGCGCGGTCAGGCCGAACTCGTTGGTGCGCGTGCTGCGCCGATCGACTCGCTCCGCCTCATGACGAGACACATCTTCGCTCGGGCGCAACAGTTGTTGCGGCACATACACGCCGCCGGACAGCACCAGGTTCAACGCGCTCAGCATCACCGGCGCGCTGGAGTTTTTGCACACGAAACCGAGCGCCCCTGACGCCATCACCTTTTCCATGATGGAGCGGCTCTCCTCGCCGGACACCACCATCAACGGAATATGCGGATAACGCTTATTGAAGTAACGGATGGAGAGCGGCCCGTCGCTGCCGGGCATATTCAGATCCATCAAAGCCAGATCCAGATCGGGATTATCCTCGGCCAGCCTCAGCGCCTCGTTGAAGCTCCCCGCCTCCAGCACCTCTTGCACTTCCGGCAGTTGCTGCAATACCAGGCGCATCCCCTCGCGAAACAACGCATGATCGTCTACCAGCATCAATCTCATACCATCTCCCTGTCCAGCCTATGCCGCCGGTTTGTCTGCAATCATAACACCCGGCTCGCACGCCGGAATCACGAAACTGAAGCAAGCGCCTTCACCCAAGGTCGAATGCACCTGCATCTGGAAACCCAGCAATCTGGCCAGACGCTCGACGATGGCCAGCCCGAGACCCAGCCCCTTGCTGCGGTCGCGCTGCCTGTTGCTCACCTGGTAATACTCCTCGAAGATATGCGGCAGGTGCTCGGGCGGGATGCCGATACCGGTATCGCATACCTCGATCCGCTCGCCCTCCGCCACGCGCCGGCAGGCGACGGTCACTCCGCCCCGTTCGGTATAGCGTATGGCATTCGCCAGCAAATTCCGCAGGATGCGCTCAAGTAGCAGCGGGTCACTGCCGACCGTATCGGAACAGGAGTCCATCTCCAACCGCAACCCCTTGTCCTGCGCAAGCATCTCGAACTCGCCGCGCAGCTTATTCAGCAGGGGGCCGAGCGAAAACGGCTCGACATTCACCTGCACCACTCCCGCATCCAGCCTTGAGATGTCCAGCAGCGTATCGAACATGGCGCACATCACTTCGACTGACCGCTCCAGTTGCATCACGGTCGCCCTGGCCTGCTCGCTCAACGCGCCGCTCTTCAGCACCTCCACGTACATCGCCAGTGCATGCATGGGCTGGCGCAGGTCGTGATTCGCCGCAGCGAAGAACTGCGACTTCATCCGGCTGGCCAGTTCGGCATCCTGCTGCGCCTGTTCGGCGCGCGCCTTCTGCTGCACCAGTTGCCCGACCAGCCTCGCGTTCTCCCATTCGCCGCGCAGCGATTGCTCGAAGGTGCGACTCAACCCCCGCCCGGCATTCAGCACGAATACCAGGTAGATGAAAAGCAGCACCCCCAGGATTAAATGAGCCCTGTCGCCAATAGAGAAACTCAGAAGCGCAACGGGAAGAATCAGCAAGGCCAGAAAAATATACAGCGAAGGAGGAAACACCGGATTGAGCGTCACCGCACCAGCAGCCACCCCCAGGATCACGCAGATCAGCAGGGTCTGGTAAGCCAGGTCGCCCGGCACGAACATCAGCACGCCAGCCGATCCCCAGATCGCACCGACCATACTGACCAGCAAGATGAGGCGCGTACGCCATGCCCTGCATTCGGCCATGCCTTGCAGCCTGTCCCGATAACGCAGCAAGTAATACACCTCGACCAGATGCACCGCAAACTGCGCGGTCAGCCAGCCCAGCAACACAGGGTGTGCCACCGCATCCCACATCATGACGCACAACAGCACCCCCACCAGCAACTGGCTGGCGATCATCAACGGATAATGCTCCAGCCGCGCGCGCAATTGCCCGGTGCGGATCGGCAGGTTCTCCGCATTGAGATCGCAGGATGTCCAGACGTAAAACTTGTCGAGCATCATCACCGCTTGCTCCGATCCAGCGCCAGCAGCAGCCGGATGTCGTCCGCCAGCCATTCTGCGCGCTGCCCGTAGGGGGCGAGCAGGCGCACCCTGCCCGAGGTGTCGATCAGAAAGGTTCCGGCGCTGTGATCCATGTTGTAGCCGGAAGTGGTCGACTGCTTCTGGTAAACCACGCCGAACGCCTTGGCGACCTGCGCGGTCGCCTGTGTGTCGCCGTACAGCGCGAGGAACGAGGAATCGAAGGCCGGCACGTATTGCGCCAGCATCTCAGGCTTGTCGCGCTCCGGGTCCACCGTGACGAACAGCACCTGCACCCGCCCGGCATCCTTGCCCAGCAGACGCATCGTCTGCGCCAGATCGGCCAATGTGGTGGGGCACACGTCCGGGCAATGGGTATAGCCGAAGAACAGCACCGTCACCTTGCCGCGAAAATCCGCCAGCGTGCGCGGCTTGCCGTTGTGGTCGGTCAGCCGGAAATCGGCCTGCGCCAGTTTCGCGCCAGCCTCGCTGGCGTGGAAGGGCGACGGCAGCCTAGGCTCGCCGCATCCGGCAAGCAGGCCGATCAACAACAGGAGCCCGAGACTACGCAGCAACATGACAACTCCCGCTCCATCCATAGAGATAAAAAGTGTAGCTCACCTTGACCAGTCCATATACGCCCAACCCTGCCACCATCAGCCCGGCAGCCAGCCGTACGCGCGGCGACTGCACCCAGCCCCTGATACGTTCCCAGAACAGGCCTATCGCCAGCAGGTTAGGCAACGTGCCCAGGCCGAACGCCAGCATGATGGCCGCGCCGTCCTTCACGCTGCCGCTAGCCAGCGCGGTCAGCAGCACGCTGTACACCAGACCACAGGGCATCCAGCCCCACAACATGCCGAGCAGCAACGCGCGCTGCGGCGTGGTGACCGGAAGCAGGCGTTTGGTCAGCGGCTGTATGCGCCGCCACAGTCCGCCGCCCAAGCGCTCGATGCGCCGAACCAGCTTCCCGCTGCCGGCCAAATACAGCCCCAGCGCGACCAGCATCAGGCTGGACAGCACGAACAACAGATGCTGCACCGGCACCTGATCGCGGAACAACAATCCGGCCTGCCCGATGCTGCCTACCAGCGCGCCGGCGGCGGCATAGCTCGCCAGCCGCCCGCCATTGTAGGCCAGATGGAATGGCCAGCGCGCGCTGCCGGAAGATGTTAACGGCGGCTTGGGAAGTTGCGCAGTGATGATGCCGACGATGCTGCCGCACATGCCGAGGCAATGCACGCCGCCCAGCAGGCCGACGAAAAACACCGCGACGATGCCGAACTCGGTCATGCACCCAACTCCAGCGTATCGATATCCAGCAATGCGGCGACTTCGCGCGCATCCGGCTGCGCCTGATGCGGAACGATGCCCAGTAGCGGTGCGGTGATGCGCATCTTCAGCGCGGCGATGTTCTCGTCCAGCATCGCCATGTCGGCATCCACCACGTTCGCGACCCAGCCCGCCAGCGTCAGGCCGCGCGCGGCGATCGCCTCGGCGGTCAGCAGCGCGTGGTTCAGGCAGCCCAGCCGCATCCCAATTACCAGCACGACCGGGATGTTCATCTGCTGCACCAGATCCGCACTGTCCTGCTCGTCGTTCAGCGGCACGCGAAAACCTCCGGCCCCTTCGACGATCACCACATCGGCCTGCGCATTCAGCTCGGAATAGGCTTCGAGTATGCGGTCGAGGCTGATGCGGACGCCGCTGAAGCGCGCGGCCAGATGCGGCGCGACCGGGCGCACGAAACTGTAGGGGTTGATCTGGCCGAGGCCGGCCAGCACGTTGCTGGCCGCGCGCAGTTGGCGCACGTCCTCGTGCATGTCGTCGTCGCAGCCGGCCGCAACCGGTTTCATGCCGACCACGCGGCGTTCGCGCGCCGCGAAGGCATGCAGCAACGCGCAGCTGACCAGCGTCTTGCCGACGCCGGTATCGGTTCCGGTAACGAAATAGTTCATTTCAGGCTAAACCTTAAAAAGACAGTTATCCGCAGATTACCGCCGATTAAACAGCAAAACATCCCGCAAATCATGTTTGCCTTTCGTGCCAGCTATGCGCATGAGTATCTGCGTTAATCTGCGGATGGAAATCAGGCTTTCAGTTTGAACGGTGTCTGGATGATAGATACGCCGTCGCGCGTGGTGCGCGGCTGGGGTTTCCATGCGTGACCGTACACCACTTCGTAGGTAGCGGGCAACTTGCCGTTGCTGCGCAGGGACTCGTAGTTCTCGACCAGCCGCGCCCAAGCCTGTTTGCCCATCAGTCCCTGACCGCGCCCGGCGGTCGCGTTGTGCGCGCCGATGGCCTTGAGGTCATGCAGCACGCCGCGCACATCGTCATAGGTCAGCGTCAGGCATTCCATCTCCATCACCGGGTCGGCGAAACCGGCCTGCATCAGCATGTCGCCGACATCGTGCATGTCGGCGAAACGGTTCAGGTGGTTGTGTCCGTCCACGCCGTCGAACGCACGCCGCAATTCCTTCAGCGTGTCCGGACCGAAAGTGCTGAACATCAACAGCCCCTCCGTCTTCAGAACGCGATGCAGTTCGACGAAGGTCGCCGGCAGGTCGTTGCACCACTGCAGCGCGAGGTTGGACCACACCATGTCGACGCTGCCGGAAGCGATCGGCAACGCCTCGGCGTCGCCGCACACATAGCCCTGCTTCGCGCCGCCGAATAGCTTGCGCCACCAGCCGGAATGTCCGCGCGCGTTCTGCAGCATGCCGAGCGCGATGTCGAGCGCGGCCAGTTGCGCCGCGGGGTAGCGCTCGCCCAACTGGCGCGTGCCCCAGCCGGTGCCGCTGCCGACGTCGAGGATGCGCGCCGGCTGCAGCTTGATGTAGTCCAGCCGTTCCAGCATGCGCGAGCACACCTCGCGCTGCATCACCGCCTCGGCGTCGTAGTCCGCCGCCGCGCGGCTGAAGGCGCGGCGCACTTGGCGCTTGTCGATCTCGAATTCGTTCATGTCCGTTCTTTCAGAAAATCCTTGATGCATGCGACGAAACGATCCGGGTGGGACAGGAACGGCGCATGCGCGGCCCCCTCCACCAGCGCCAGCCGCGCCTGCGGCATCCGCTCCGCGATATAACGAGATGCATCCGGCGGGGTCAGCGTATCGCGCTCGCCGGCGATCACCAGCGCGGGCTGCGCGATCTGCGGCAACGCCTCGCGCAGATCGCAGTCGCGCAGGATATTCAAACCCGACTGCAACGCGACCAACTCCGGCTCGCCGCGGCTGAACAGCGCATTGCGCAGTTCAGCCAACAACTCGCGCTCGTCCTCGCTGCCGCGCACCTGCAGCGCGAGGAAACGGCGCAGCGTCAGCGCATAGTTCTGCTCCAGCGCGGCGGCAAATTCCGCCAGCGTCTGTTCCGCCATCGCGCAATCCCAGCCGGGGTGTCGCACGAAGCATGGCGTGCTCGTCACCAGCACCAGACGCCGCACCTGCTGCGGATGAAGCTGCGCCCAGCGCAGCGCGACCTGGCCGCCCAGCGACCAACCGCAGAGATTCAGCGGCTCGCGGAACTGCGCACTCAACTCATCGACGATGGAGTCCAATGAGCCTTGTAGGGTGGGTTGAGCGTAGCGATACCCGCCGCCAGCCTCGGATAAACGATGGGTATCGCTACGCTCAACCCATCCTGCGTCCTCTGCTCCGCCATCCTGACTAAAACCGTGTCCCGGCAGGTCCACCGCGATCACGCAGAAGTCCCGCGCCAGTCGCTCGGCCACGCTGCCCCACATGCCGCCGTGCATGCCCCAGCCGTGGATCAGCAACAGCGGTTCGCCGCTGCCGAACTCCTCAACGTGCAAGCTCATGCAGCGCCTCGATCAGTCGGCCGACATCCGCCTCGCTGTGCGCGGCGGACAGAGTGATGCGCAATCGCGCCGTGCCCTGCGGCACGGTGGGCGTACGGATCGCCACGACCCAGATGCCGCGCTCGCGCAATCCATCGCTCAGTTCCAGCGCTCGCTGGTTGTCGCCGATCAGCAGCGGCTGGATCGCGGTGTCCGACGGCATCAGTCGCCAGGGCAAGTCAGCCAGCCCCACTCGCAGTTGTTCGATCAGCCGGTGCAGATGTGTGCGCAGTTCATCGCCTTGCTCGATCAGATCCACGCTCTCCAGCAGCGCCACGGACAGCGCCGGCGGCGTGGCAGTGGTATAGACATAGCTGTTCGCATGATTGATCAGCGTGTCGATCACCGCCTGCTCGGCCGCGACGATGGCGCCGAATACACCCGCCGCCTTGCCCAGCGTCGCCATGTAGATGATGCGCGGCGATGCGATGCCGAAATGCGACATCGAGCCTCGCCCTTGTTCGCCCTGCACGCCGAAGCCGTGCGCATCGTCCACATACAGCCAGGCGTCATACTGTTCGCACAGCGCCAGCAATTCGCGCAGCGGGGCGATGTCGCCGTCCATGCTGAACACCGTGTCGGTGACGACGAGTTTGCGTCCGCCCTTGGCCTGCGCAAGCAATTGTTCCAGTTGCGCCATGTCGCCGTGACGATAGCGCTTCACCCCGGCACGGCACAGCAGCATCGCATCGTTCAGCGAGGCATGGTTGAGCTTGTCGGCGAATACCGTGTCGCCCCGCCCGACCAGCGCCTGCACCGTACCCAGATTGGCCATGTACCCGGTGGAAAACAGCAGCGCGGCGGGCTTGCCGACGAAGGCAGCAATCCGCTGTTCGAGCTCGTGATGTGCCTCGCTGTGGCCGCTCACCAGATGGGCGGCGCCCGCCCCCAGCCCATGCTTCAGCGCACCTTCCTGCAGCACTTTGATGAGTTGCGGATGGTTCGCTAGACCGAGGTAATCATTGCTGCTGAACGAGAGCAGCAGCCTGCCGTCGACCTCGATATGTGGCGACTGCGGGCCGGCGATCATGCGCCGCTGGCGCAGCAGGCCTTGCGCGGCGCGTTCGTCGAGTTCGTTTTGGAGTTGAGTGAATGGCATCGGTCTTGGTAGGTTGGGTTAGGCGCGTTTCGCGCCGTAACCCAACGCAACACATGTCGGGTTACGCTACGCTAACCCGACCTACATTATCAGTGTTTCTCGGCGAAGGGATACATACCCAGTTTGTCCAGCAAAGCACGGTCGCGTTCCACATCGGGATTGCCGGTGGTCAGCAACTGGTCGCCGTAAAAGATGGAATTCGCACCGGCAAGGAAGCACAAGGCCTGTATCGCCTCGCTCATCTGCTGGCGTCCTGCAGACAGGCGCACGCGCGCGGTCGGCATGGTGATGCGCGCGACCGCGATGGTGCGCACGAAGTCCAGCGGGTCGAGGTCTTCCAGTTCGGCCAACGGCGTGCCTTCGACCTTGACCAGGTTGTTGATCGGCACGCTCTCGGGATACGGGTTCATGTTCGCCAGCTGCGCGACCAGCCCGGCGCGCTGCGTGAGGTTCTCGCCCATACCGACGATGCCGCCGCTGCACACATGCAGTCCGGCGCGGCGCACGCGCTCCAGCGTGTCCAGCCTGTCCTGATAGTCGCGCGTGCTGATGATGTTGCCGTAGAACTCCGGCGTGGTGTCGAGGTTGTGGTTGTAGTAATCGAGCCCGGCGGCGCGCAGTTGCTCGGTCTGCTCGTCGTTGAGCATGCCCAGCGTGGCGCAGGTCTCCATGCCCAGCGCGCGCACTTCCTTGACCATCTCCACCACGGCGGCCATGTCTTCCTCGGTCGGCTCGCGCCAGGCCGCGCCCATACAGAAGCGATCCGCACCGGCGTCTTGCGCGGCCTTCGCGGCCTTCACCACTTCGGCCAAGTCCAACATTTTGCGGTTCTCTACGCCTGCGTTGTGGAACGCCGATTGCGGACAGTAGCCGCAGTCCTCTGAACAGCCGCCGGTCTTGATCGACAGCAGCGTGGACAACTGCACCGCGTTCGGGTCGAAATGTTCGCGGTGGATTTGCTGGGCGCGATACAGCAGGTCGGCGAACGGCAGCTTGAACAGCGCCTCTATGTCTTCGACATTCCAGCGTTGCGGGGTGTTGCTCGGCTTTTTCGGGCGGACGAATTCTATGGTCTGGGTGGTCATGACGAATCTGGATCGGCGTTGATGGAAACGATATTGCGATGCTCTTTACGGTGGATTTTTCCTGCCCAACCATACTTCGGTATGATGGAATGGAAGCGGCGCATCATCCTAGAAAGGGCGACAGCTTGTCAATTTTTCACGGCGCATGCCTGAACATCGGCGCATTTATTCGGCAGCTATCGCCAGCCCAGCCCTGCGTGCTGTGCGGCCGCATGAGCCATGACGGCCTGTGGTGCGCCGCCTGCGACCGCACCCTCCCCTATCTTCCCGCAGCACACTGCCCGAGTTGCGCGCTGCCGACGCCGGCCGGCGAGATATGCGGCCATTGCCTGAGACACCCGCCGCTGTTCGACCGCGCCACGGCCGCCTTTGCCTATGCCTACCCGCTGGACCGGTTGGTGCAGGCAATGAAATATCGCGAACAACTCGCACTGGTCAATGCCTTCGCGGGGAAGCTGGTGCAGCAAATCGACCGCAGCAGACTGCCCGATCGCGTGATCGCGATGCCGCTGCATCCCGCCAAACTGCGCGAACGCGGCTTCAACCAGTCACTGCTGCTGGCCGCCGCAACCGCCCGCTCGCTCAAGATCGAACTGCTGCCGCATGCCTGCCGGCGGGTGCGCGACACACCGCCTCAATCGGCCCTGCCCTTTAAGGAACGCAAGAAAAACGTACGCGACGCGTTCTGCTGCGACATAGACCTGAGCGGCAGGCATGTCGCGCTGGTCGACGACGTACTGACCACCGGAGCCAGCCTGAACGCGCTCGCCGCCGCGGTGAAGAAGCGCGGCGCAACGGAAATATCGGTATGGGTAGCGGCACGAACGCTGCCGCACGCGCCTATTCGGCAGGCATCCCGGAACCAAATGTAGGTCGGGCTATGCCCGACATGGGCGGAGCCCACCCTACGCCGAGCTTGATCTACGATACATTCTTGGGACAAACAAATCCCCGGAACCGATCCCTACAGCGCCTTGAGTTTGCGCTGGACGAACGCCCGAAGTTCCGGGCTGAGCGTCTTGCTGTCCAGCGCCTGCTGATATGTAACCTTTGCCTCTTCGTTGCGCCGCAACGCCTGCAGGGATATCCCGCAGCCCATCAGCCATGCGCCGTTGCCCGGCTGCAACTGCAGCGCGGAGCGATAATGCGCGACCGCCTCGGCATGGAAATTGTTGCGCTGCTGCAGCGCGGCGAGGAAAGCCAGATAGTCGGCCTTCGTTTCGCCAAAGGGCAGCGAGCGCTCCAGCGTGACCTGCGCCTCGCCCGTCGCGCCGCGCTCCACCTGCAGGCGCGCCCGCAGCATCGCGAACCCGATGTGATCGGGCTTGGCGTCCAGACGCTCCTGCAGCAGACGCTCGGCATCGCTGCCGCGCTTCTCATCCAGCAACTGCGCAACCAATGCCTGGCGGGCGGCATCGTGACCGCTGTCCAGTTGCAGCGCCGCCTGATAACTGGCGACCGCATCATTGCCGCGCCCCTGTTGCATCAACGCAATCCCCTTGCGGAACTCGGCTTCGGCCTGCTGGGCGCGGCTAACCTGTTTCATCGGAATGCTTTCGGACGCGGGGAGCGCAGTCGCCGACTGACGTTTATCGGGACGTACTCCCTGCTTCGGCGCGGCCTTGTTCGCCGACGGCGCGGCGGCAAGCGGCTTGACCGCGGCCTTAACCTGGGGCGCCATTACCGCGGACTTGGGCGGTGCGCTTGCGGCTACTTTCGGGGTTGCCGGCAACGGCGGACGGAGTGGCGCGGCAGAGCTCGGCTTAGCCTTGTCCGGCATCGCCAACGCGGCCGGTTTCGGCGGCGCACTTGCTATCGCCGCAGGAGCCGACACCGGTTTCGGCGCGGGCGGCAACACCGGTTTCGCCGCAGGCTGCATCTGCCTTGCGGTCTGCACGGCAGCGACAGCGGAAACTGGAACGGCGACCGGCACGGCAGACTGGCTTGCGACAGCAACGGCCGATGCCGGAACGGGCATAACGGACGCGCCGGGTGCGACGAATGCGGCGGCGGTCGCTACTTGCCGAAGTTTTGCTCCGCCCGCGATGCCGCCGCGAGCCTGCCACCACCATGCCACAGCGGACAGCAACAATACGAGCAGTAACCACGGCAGTCTGCGTGCGGGGCGGCGGTAAGAGACGGCACGCACCATATCCTGCTCCGGCTTGACATACACACCGCGCCGTTCGAGCTGGCTCAGCACCTGGTTGATGAGACTCATCGCAACAGGAACCAGCCCAGCCCCAGCGAAACGACGACCGCCGCGGCCGTCAATGCCAGCGCCCAAGGCAACCAGTCGCGATGCACCTCTGGCGTATCGGCCGCGGCATCGCGGATGTGCCGCGCCCGCACCTGCTGCTGTCCCTCGCTGTAGGCCAGCATCAGAGCCTTATGCGCAACGATATTGACCAGCCTCGGCGTGCCCCGCGTGATGCGGTGCAGCTTGGACACGGCCACCCTGCCGAACAGCGCATCGCCAGAATAAGACGCAATGGAAAGACGATGATGCAGGTAGCGCTCCAGTTCGTCGCGCTCCATCCCGCGCAACTCGTACTGGAAACTGATGCGCTGGCGCAACTGGCGCACCGAATGATGCTGCAACCGCTCGTTCAGTTCCGGCTGGCCGAACAGCACCACTTGCAGCAACTTGCTCTTCTCCGTTTCGAGATTGGTGAGCAGCCGCAACACCTCCAGGCTCTCCAGCGGCATCGCCTGCGCCTCGTCCAGACATACCAGCGCATGCTGCCCCTTGCGGGCGCATTCCAGCAGCGCGAACGTCAATCCTTTCAGCAACTGATGCTGGTCGGCATCCTTTTCCATCGGCACGCGGAACTCGTCGGCGAGGGCAAGCAGCAGGCTGCGCGGTTCGAGATAGGGATTGGGGATGTAGGCGGTGACGAAACGCGCCGAGGCAGCGACGGGAGCCTCGTGGTCCTGTGTGCCGATCGCGGTGGTGGAGCGCACATCCTGATTCAGCGCGGCAAGGAACTTTCGGCACAGCAGCGTCTTGCCGTAACCCACCTCGCCGGTGATCTTGATGAAGCCCTCGCCGCTGCGTGCGGCCACCAGCAAGGTATTGAGCGCCTCCTGATAGCTGCTGCAACTGAAAAAGAAACTAGTGTCGGGGGTCAGTCCGAACGGAGGCTGGCGCAACCCGAAGTGTTCGAGATACATATCAAGGCCTGCCGCCCTGCCCGGACAAGCCGCCAACCCTGTCGCGACTTCCGGTGATGTCCTGCGACCAGTCCTTGTCGTTGTCCACCACGGTCGGCTTCAGCAGAATCACCAATTCGCGCTTCTCGCTGGTCTTGCTGGTCTGCCCAAACACCTGCTTCGGCATGCCGGGCAGGCCGGACTGATCGCTGATCGTCGCCTGGCGCATCAGGCCACCGATCGCGACAATCTGCCCGTCGCGCGCACGCACGATGCTATCGGTCTCGGAAACCGAACTGGAGGCCAGCGGCAGATTGTAGGTTCCGACCCCCGTGCCGAGATTCAGCGTCTTGTTCACCGTCGAAACCGTACTCACCGAAGGATGGACATGCAGGATGATCTCGTTGTTCTGGTCGATGCGCGGCGTCACGTCCAGCGCGATGCCGGAGAAGAACGGCTGCACCTTGACCGTCGGAGCGGTTCCGGCGACATTCGCCGTTGCCTGCGTGCCGCCCGATATCTCGGTAACGAAAAATTCGTCGGTGCCCACCTTGAGCACCGCCTTCTGGTTATTCAACGTCGCGATGCGCGGGCTGGACAGCACATGCACGTTGCCCTGAGATTCGAGAAAGCTCAACAAGGCCGCGAAGTTGCTGGTCTGGAACGCCAGTCCGAACAATGAGCCCGCCGCCTGACCTGCCGCAGTCGCAGCCAACGACAGATCAGTCCCCGGCGTAGAGGTCACCGCACCGTTCGTCATCGAACCATTCATGGAGAGAGTAGCTCCCGGAGACAGTTGCCCAATCGAAGTCCGGCTGTTCGGATTATTCTTGAACGCGCCCCAGTTCACCCCGGACTGAAAGCCAACATTCAACTGCACCTCGATGATCTTCGCCTCCAGTATCACCTGACGCTCGATGGAAATCTGCGAAGCCTTGAGATAGGCCGCGACATTCTTCAGCTCGTCCGGCATCGCGCGCACCACGATCACGCCGGACATCGGGCTGATCACGACGCTGCGCCCGTCCTCTTTGCCGACGAGGATGCTCAGCGAGTTCGACAGCTCATCCCAGAAATCGCTTGAGGTCGTCGTGGTGATCTTGCTGCTGTTGTCGTTTCCACGCTCGAACTTGAGAGCCTTATCGCCACCGCCCACGATAGTCGCGCCCTGATTGGTCGCCGCCCCCGTACCTGTCGAGCCGGACGAACTGTCGGACAGCGCACTGGATGTCACCCTGACCGAAGAAGTGCCGGCCCGGCTTCCTGTCAGGTAGTTGACCTGAAAAATTCGCGTCTGCATTGTCAGCGGCTGGACATATATCCGATCGCCACTCATCTTGTAGTCGTAGCCGTACATCTCGCGGATCGCTTCCAGCGCCTCGAACACGGTAACGTCTTTCAGATTGAGCGAGATGCTGCCTTCGACTTCGGGGTGCAGCAACATGCTGTAGCGCGTGCCGGAAACGATGGCCATGAACACTTGCTGCACGGGGGTGGCGCTGACGACCAGATCGAAGCGTGGCTCCAGCGGCTTGTCTTCAACCGCCGGCATCTCGACGCTGAGAGGCGGCAACAGGGCGTTGTTGACTTCGGCAGGCTGGACGCTCTGTTGAACAGCCTGATTCATCTCGCGCTGGATGGTTTCCGCCGCGTGATTACGGCTATTGGGCGTCGCGCAGCCCGCAAGCAGCACCACAGCGCTCAGCACACCCAGCAAAACTCTCATCAACTCTCCCCAAATCCGGACGGCCGGCCCAATCGACCCGCCAGCCCGATCAGGGCGTCACGGTTCGGATCGAACTACTTTTTTCGATATCGACACGCCGGGAAACAAAGTCATCGTCCGTTTCCCTCGCGCGCCTTGCAAAATTACACCGATGTCACTCACTTCAATCAGCCTAACATCGCCATATTTACCCCCCAATTCGATTATTTGCCCATCGATGATCGCCGCGCTGCGTTTTTTGGAGACGATGACAGACTGCAAACCGACCGGCTTCGCGGGCTCGGAAACGGGCAGATCGGAAGGTGCCATGACGCTCGCCGGCGGACGGGTCGGATCCGGCAAATCGTCGGCCAGCACGGGAGCGCCCGGCAGCAGCAACATTGCCGCACCGCCGAGACAGGCGGACAGGAAACGAGTCATGGAAAATCTTGCTAGATGGTCAGCCACGTCTGATCCAGGCTCAATGTGTACACCGTAAATATCAGCACGGCGTCCGGATAAGTATCCACGCTGAGACTGACATCCCCCCAGTACATCCTCTCCGGCAGATTCTCCAAAGCACTGGCGTAACCCAGCAGATCCAGATAACGTCCGCGCACCGTGATCTGCACGCCATGCCTGAATATCTGCTGCTGTCCATCGGCGGCGACTGGCTGCACGGCTTCACCCGCTGGCGGCGCTTCGATCAGCGGACCAAGCGGCAAGGTCTTGAGCTCGACCAGCTGCACCCCCTGGTTATCGCGCAGCACCCGCCCCAGCACTTCGGCCATTTGGCCCGGCGCAACGAGATGCTCGCGACGCCCTTCCAGATAATCCTCCTGCTCCCGCAATTGCCGGCGGAGCTGCTCCACGCGCACGCGCATAGGAGAGTGCTCGTCGTCTTGCCGCGCCTGCAACAGACCCTGCATCTGCGCCTGCAGTTCTTTCGAGCGCTCCTGCTGCTGGACCACCTGATCGGTGAGCGTTTTCCGCTTCGCATGCAGCGGCGCCAGCAACACTTCGCTGACCAAGGCCACCAGCACCATCGCGCACGCGGCGAACATGATCGCGCGTTCGCGCAACGACAACGCATCGACTTTGTCGCGAGCAATGATCCAATAGCGCTTCATTCCTTCACCTCCGCCACACTGGAACGCAACACGAACTCGACATAACGCGGCACGGCTCCCGACTTGTCGGCCTTGGGCTGCTGCATCTGCAGCGCGGCGAAGTTCTTGCCCTGCATGACAGCCTCACGGCGCAGACGCTGGATATACTGCGGCAACAGATCCGGATGCGTGACCGCACCGCTCAAAACGAGCTGGGTTCCGTCGCCGCTTACGCTGAAACCGGTCAGCCACAACCCCGGCACCACCTGACGCGAAAAGGCGCGCATATATTCGGAATAGCCGGCGCTGTTGCCCAGCCCCCCCGTTTTGAGCGCATCGACCAGCCCGCTCTGCTCTTTCGCCTGCTGCTCCAGATTTTGAATCTCATCCAGCAAAGCCTGATTGCTGCGCTGCGGGGAAAAATCTGCGACCTGCTTGCTTAGCGCCAATTGCTGGCCATCGAATCGCCGCATGTTTTCCACGGACTGGAGTTCCAATTGCTGGACCTGATAGTGAGCATAGCCATACATGCCCGCCGCCCCGACTACGATCAGCCCCAGCCCCTGCAATATCGTGGCAAGGGAAAACTGCTTGCGCTGCCGGACGAACGACGGGTCAAACAAATTGATCTGCTGGCTCATTGCCGCCCTCCCGCTTGGCGCAACGCCGCCCCCAGCGTCGACAAGGACTTGGCGACGAATTCGCTATCGTCCAGCTCCCCGATCGCGCTGATATCCATCGCCTGCGACAAATCGAGTTTCTCCACGCGAGCATCGCTGACCGAGGTCAGAAACTCGACCAGACGAGTGTCATCCGGCACACTCACCAGCACCCGGCTTATCGGAAGATGATTGAACTGGCGATCGAAATAGTCCAAGGAGCGCTGCAACTCCAGTTCGATACGTCCATGAGCCTGCTCGCGCAGATGATCGCTCGCATCGCGCAACTGGCCGATACCGACCTCGATGCGTCGCGCCAGATACAACTCTCCGCCCGAAGTGAACGTCAGCAGCCCGCCGTGATCGTCGAACGCGAGCAACGCCAGCGCCCGCCCTTCCTGCTCGAACAACATCGCGATGTTGCGCTGCGCCATTTCCGGAATATCGATTACGGCCAACTCCACGCCGGCCTGATGGAACATTTCGACGCGCTTCCTGACGATGTCGTTGGCGGCGCTGACCGTATAAACGGATTGCGCCCGATCCGAGCCGCCGAATTTGCCGGACGGTATCCGCAGCACATCGATCATCGCATCCTCGACGGGATAGAGCAGATTGTCCTTGATTTTCCAGCGTATCGCCGTCTTCAACTCTTCGGGAGGAACATTCGGCGCTTCCACCAGCGACAACTGGTATTCGCCCGGCGACAGCAGCGTGATGCAACCCTTGGTATCGAGGTGGGCACTGCGACGCAACTTGTCGAGCGCAGCTGTTGAAACGCTTTCCATCGGATGAAATTCGCAACGCAACACGCACGGCATACCGCCAACCGACTTGACTTTCGCCAGATAGATGCCGTCCGTATCCAGACCGATAGCAAGCTTGCCATCGACATGGTTTTTTGACTTGAACAGCTTGGAGATAAACGAGATTCCCATAATTGGCGCGAAGTTAATTCAACAACCCATTGTTGTCAATGAATTTTTTAATTACATCACAACCTAAAGCCTTCTGAAATACTGCCGATAACCCGCAACTCAAAATCACCAATACCCAATGTAATCAAAAACAAAGCCGCAGATGCGCTCAGGCGCATTGCGGCTTTGTTTGTAGCCCAGCGTCCTGCATTGCAGGTCAAGAGGCCAAGCTGACATTGAAATTACTGAGGCACGCTGTAAATCAATAGTTTTAGTTTCGGCATAACATGCTGCGCATGTGAGCCTTCACTGAAACTACTAAAACGGCAAAGCCGATGCGTAGTTTTGACTGGCGTCGAAACTACTAAGATGTTTCATCTCAGTAGTTTTGGCTACCGCCGAAACTATTGATACGCTTTGCGCATCAATAGTTTTCTCGCAAATAGATAAACTCGTTGTTGCCCTTGTACACGCCGAAGGTCGCGCGCGCGGTCGGGTTGGAAACGACACCGCCTCCCCATGCAAATTGCAACCATGTCGGCACACTCCCCGTCACCGTCACCGCTCCCACATTACCCGCGCCGGGTGCCTGGAGCCACAGATTAAAGTCACCCGAAAACCCTGTGCCTGGCGTTGCGCCCTCATTGAATCGCAGCCCTACCGGCCCCGCAACAGCACAGCCTGCGCCACTTAAACCGGGACTGGCGCTATCCTGCACACAAGTAACCGGCAAAGCACTGAGCGCCACGCTCACCGCATTGCCTGCCCCCAGCGTCACATCGCCGGAGCAAGTATCTGCATTGTTGGTCACCCAACCGTTGCCGCTCCAGTGCTGGACACGGAAAGGGACGGGCAGGCTGAGCAACTCCGAGCCATGCGCATTGCCGAGTTTGGCGCGACCGCTGCGAATATCAGCCGTGCCTTCCGCATGCCCTGAAGAACTGACGGGAGTTGGATCTGCATTCGTCGCTCGCATAGAGAGCGTGAGTGGCGCAGTTTCCGGAATGGCGACTGCATAGGTCACATTTGCACTACCCACCCCATTGGCAAAATTCGCCGCCGGAATGGTATTGCTTGCAAGACCGGTCGCCACACCGGCATTGGAAAGCGTGGTGAGATAGGCATTGGCGGCTCCCGCATAGTTAGCCGTGTTCGTCGCATCCGTCGCATCCCCGCCAAAACGCTTCGCCTTCACGGTCACCGTAAACGGCTGCCCCGCTTTAGCCGGGGCGATTGAGCCTGCATAGGTGAAGGTGGCACAACCCGGCGTCACTGTCGTATCGAAATACCCCGGCTGAAAACGCCCCACATTGGTCTGCGTTCCCGTTACTGGGGCAGTCGACATATCCCAACCCAGATAGACCGACAGACTGGCTTTCAGATCTATCGTGCCCACCTCGTCCCAAGTCAGTGAGTTGTTGGACACGCCATTGGTAAAGGCGGCAGCCGCTTGATTGATCGCCGTCGCATTACCCAAGGCAGGCAGCGGATTGGATGAAGACAAAGTCACCGTGCCGTTAAAGTTAAGGGTGGCGGCTGGCGTTGCGCACGCGTTCATAGCGGTCACGCTGACATTGAACGCCTGCCCCGCGACGAGCGGCGCAGCGGGAATGCCACTAAAGGCGAAGCTGGCGGGTGCAGCGATGAATATGCCGCTACCTGGTGCCATTGTCATTGTCGCCCCTGTGGGTGCAGTGCCATTTGCCGTCAAGGTGAGTTTCCCCGCATCGGCATAACTCAAAACCAATGTCGCCGCGCCAACATTATTGAATGTCAACGTGTGCGTCGTCGCTGCGGTGGTAATGGTGGCAAGGTTAGAGCCAGACAACACATTGATAGATTGCGTGCCGCTGGCAGGATTGGTGTAAGCAAAACTCAAATTCACAGGCTGCGTCACATTCTGGTAGGCAGGCACACAACGTCCCGTACCGGGGGCAGTCTGCACCGCCTCGATGGTGGCGGTCGCACTGCTGCACGAAGTGTGATTCGGTACGGTAACGATAAAGCCGGAATCGCTGAATGTTATCGCGCATGGCGTCAGTGAAGTCGGATCAGATGTATTCACACAGGTCGTCGGCGTTGCATCGGTCGCCGCCGGAACCGAGACTGCGCTTAGCGTCGCCGAACCCGTGGTTGACTGCTGGACGCTGGCCGCGCTGTTGATGCCCGTGGCATCTATCGCAAAAGTCTGTCCGCCCGGCGTGAGGGTGACGTTCACTCCACCCGTGTAAAGCGTACAGGGGCTCAAATTGTCCGCACACGCTTTGATAGTGACCGTCTCCGCGCTGCACGTCAGGCCGCCGCCATCGTGATCGATCTGGATATGGTGGGGGCCGGCTACCCCTACCGTATAGGTCACCGTGATCGGCATGTGGTCCACGCTAGCGGTAGTCGCGCCACCAGCCGTTCCCGGCTTTTGGGAAGCAAGAGCCGCACCGAAATTGCCCAAGTTGATGTCGTCAGGCGTCCACGTTCCGCCCCAAAGATCAGTAGCTCCGCCGTGCGCCTCGGTGGTCTCCGTAGTGGGATAGAAAGTCGCCGTGGAACGATCCGTCGCTTGTATCGTGGCAGTGCCGGCCACATCCTTGACCAGTCGCATCGCCGCATCCTGCAGCCTGTTGGCAGTCCCGGCCCGGCGCTCGACATTGACCGTAATGCCGGTAATGGTCGCCCCTGCAGGAATGGCGAAGCCATAGCTAGAGCAGCGAAGATATTGGCTTACCTGCCCATCATTAAGCGACCTCGTTGCATAAGAAGCATTGTTCGAAATCGCCCTAGTCGGCTGCGACCACGCCAGCGTGCTGCCGTTGCTCCCGTCACTCGCGCAAGTGCCGGGACTGAGCGTCACCGAAACGGGGCCGCCCGCCGGGCAGGGATCGCTACCCGTTACGGTAAACCCATGCGGACAAGTGACCGCTGTACCTGCGAGGTTGTAATAGGTGTTGCCGCTTGGCGTCAGCGGCGTCGCCGGGGAGTTATAGGTAACCGTGTTGCCGGTCGCGGAGGCGTTAAACGTCCCAACCCATCCCTGTGCGGATTGCGAAAAAATCAGACTTGAATTGACACCTTGCGTCCAGGTCGAGGTCGCGTCGCCGTTGCCGTCCAGATATTGCAGTGTCACCGTGCCATTGTTGGTCACCGTCCCGCCTGCCTGAACTTCCACGAAAGAGTTCGGCGCATTGACGGTTCCGTTTATGACCACATTCGAAGTGTTGTTGTTATCCACCCGAATAAGGCGATTGCCGTTAGTTTGGGCAGTCCCTGTGATAATCCCATCTATGGTCAATGTGGCGGGATTCTGATCACCTACCCGAATCTCGCTTTGCAGCGTCAGGTTGAGATTTGAACCCGCGGGAATGGTGGTATTGGCATCGATCTGGATTCGTCCGATATCAATAATCGTCCCCATGCCGGAAAGGGTCTGACCGTTACCGGTCATGATCAGGTTGCCGTTGTTGCCAGAGCCGTCGTATATCCCGTTGATTGTCACGCTACCAGAAACGGTCAAATCATTGCCATTGTCGTCCAGTGTCGCACCGATATCGATCTGCAAATTGGTGGCAAAGCGATTACCGTCCAGCGTGACCGTATACGGACTGACAATGATCACGGAGTCGCCCGTACTGGGGCGCGTAGTTCCTCCTGTACAACTCCATGTAGAGGTCGTATTCCAGTTGCCCGATTGAACACTGGTGCAGGTCGCCGCCGCAGCCTCGCCAGCCATGAACACAAACAAAAGCGCACACAGCGCCGCAGCACGAATTGTCATTTGAGTCATTTTTGCCCCTCCTTTACCACGCCATCGGTTTGATCGCCGATAGCAGTGAAGCACGCTAATTCCCAACCGAAATCCTCGCAAATTTGCGCTTGCCCACCTGCGCCACGACCACCCGGCCGACTTCCACTATAGCCGCCTTGTCGTTGACGCGTTCGCCGTCGAGTTTGACCGCGCCCTGCTGGATCATACGCATCGCTTCGGAGGTGCTGTCCACCAGCCCGGCTTGCTTCAGCAAATGCGGCACGGTGATGCGACCATCCTGTGCCGCGACGTTGATCTCGGGCATGTCGTCCGGCAGCACGCCTTTTTGGAAGCGCGCTTCGAATTCGGTCAGCGCGTCTTCCGCCGCTTTGCGGGAATGGAAGCGCGCGACGATTTCCTGCGCAAACAGCACCTTGATGTCGCGCGGGTTGCGTCCGCCTTCGATGTCTTCGCGCCATTTCGCAATCGTTGCGATCGACTCGAACGACAACAGTTCCAGATAGCGCCACATCAGCGTGTCGGAGATCGACATCAGCTTGCCGAACATGTCCGACGGCGCGTCGGTGATGCCGATGTAGTTGCCCAGCGATTTGGACATCTTGTTGACGCCGTCCAGGCCTTCCAGCAGCGGCATGGTGAGCACGCACTGCTGCGGCTGGCCATGATGGCGCTGCAGTTCGCGGCCCATCAGCAGGTTGAACTTCTGGTCGGTGCCCCCCAGTTCGATGTCGGCCTTCAACGCGACGGAGTCGTAGCCCTGCACCAGCGGGTAGACGAACTCGTGAATCGCGATGGGCTGGTTGCCCTTGTAGCGCTTGGAGAAATCGTCGCGCTCCAGCATCTGCGCGACGGTGTGAGTCGCAGCGAGACGAATCAGGTCGACCGCGCTGAACTTGTCCATCCAGGTCGAGTTGAACACGATCTCGGTCTTTTCCGGATCGAGCACCTTGAATACCTGATCGCGGTAGGACTGGGCGTTCTCCAGCACCTGTTCGCGCGACAGCGGCGGGCGGGTGGCGTTCTTGCCGGTCGGGTCGCCTATCATGCCGGTGAAGTCGCCGATCAGGAACAGCGCGTGGTGGCCAAGGTCCTGCAATTGGCGCATCTTGTTCAGCAGCACGGTGTGGCCGAGATGCAGATCGGGCGCGGTGGGGTCGAAACCGGCCTTGACGCGCAGCGGGCGGCCCAATGCAAGTTTCTGTTTCAGTTCGTGTTCGAGCAGCAGTTCGTGCGCGCCGCGCTTGATCGTCGCCAGCGCATCGGCCAGGGAAGGGTCCAGTTGTGTGGTTTCAGTCATGATTCTTGTAGTTCCAGTTTGAACGGACGCCGTCCGTTCCGATTTTCATGCCGTTCGTCGGCCGGCGCCTGCCGCCCGATTTTTCCCACCCCCTCCAGTCGGTTCGGTTTTGAGGGCAGGCCGGTTTCTGTTAAAGTGCGCCCCAGTCAAAAAAACAATACGTTAATAAGAAAAAAGCAGCGACTTCAGGAGGCGCGAATGTTACCCCAAAACCAGCTCGTCCAAGAACGCAATACGCCAAATAATCAGGCTCCGGCAGGCAAATCGAAGCTGCGCTGGTTCGTCGCGATGTCGACCATGCCGTTGCTGGGCGTCGTGACAGCCTTCGGTCTGGTGCCGGAAAGCCAATTGGGACTGGACACCGGCAAGGTCGCACTCGAAGAAATCGCACTGCCCAAGGTCGCACCCACCGCATTCACCGAAAACCACTTCTGGCGCAACGAAAAAATGCAGCGCGGCGACACTGTCGCCGAACTGCTGCGCCGCCTGAACGTGTCGGACAGCCAGGCCAGCGAATACCTGCGCACCGCCGCCGAAGCCGAGTCGTTCCGCAAACTGCCGGTCGGCCGCGAGGTGCAAGCCGAAACCGACGCGACCGGCAAACTGGTCGCACTGCGCTATCTGGGCGACAAGAACGCACAGGTGGTGATCGAGACTCAAGGCGAAGGTTACACAACCAAGGCTCAGGAAGCGCAACTGGAGAAACGCCTGTTCGTGCGCACCGGCGAAATCAAGACCAGCCTGTATGCGGCAACCGATGCCGCCGGCGTGCCCGATGGCGCGGCCAACCAGTTGACCGAGATCTTCAGCGGCGACATCGACTTCCACCACGACCTGCACCGTGGCGACAAATTCACCGTGATCTACGAGATGACCTACAGCAACGGCGAACTGGTCAGCACCGGTCGCATCCAGGCTGCCGAATTCGTCAATCAGGGCACTTCGTACCGCGCGATCTACTTCCAGGGCGAAGGCCAGTCCAAGGGCGACTACTACACGCAAGAAGGCAAGAGCGTACGCAAGGCTTTCCTGCGTTCGCCGATCGCCTTTTCGCGCATCAGCTCCGGCTTCAGCGGCTCGCGTTTCCATCCGGTCCTGAACAAATGGCGTGCCCATAAGGGCGTGGACTTCGCCGCGCCAATCGGCACGCCGGTCAAGGTCACTTCGGACGGTGTCGTCACCTCGTTCGGCAGGCAGAACGGTTACGGCAACGTCATCATGATCAACCACCAGGGACGCTACACCACGGTGTACGGACACCTGTCGCGCTTTGCCAAGGGGCTGAAACGCGGCCAGCGCGTGGCGCAGGGCAGCGTGATCGGCTACGTCGGAATGACCGGAATGACCAGCGGCCCGCACCTGCACTACGAATTCAAGGTCGATGGCACGCAACGCGACCCGTTGCGCGTCGCATTGCCAAACGCCCAACCCATCAAGGCTGCCGACCGTGAAGCTTTCCTGGCTCAAGCGGACAATTTCGTGGCCCGTATCAACCAGTTGCGCAACACCAATCTCGCCAAACTCGACTGATCCAACCGTGCACCAGCCTGAGCTCTATATCGGGCTGATGTCCGGCACCAGTCTGGACGGCGTCGATGCCGTCCTCGCCGACTTGAGCGATTCCAGCCCCCGACTGATCTCCAAACACTACCTCCCGTTCGATGCCGAACTGAAGAACGAGCTGCTGGCGCTGCATCACCCAGACCACAACGAATTGCATCGCAGCCAACTGGCCGCCAACCGGCTGGCGCGACTGTATGCGCAAAGCGTCGCGGAATTGCTGGCGCAGCAGGGCATAGCCGCATCGCAGATCGAAGCCATCGGCTGTCATGGACAGACCATACGTCACTGCCCCGAGCACGGCTACACACTACAGATCGGCAATTCGTCGCTGCTGGCGGAGCTGAGCGGCATCCGCGTAGTGAGCGATTTCCGCAGCCGCGACATCGCCGCCGGGGGACAAGGCGCGCCGCTGGTTCCCGCTTTTCACGACAAAGTGTTGCGCGCCCCATCCCGCCACCGCGTAGTGGTCAACATCGGCGGCATTAGCAACCTGACCGACCTGCCGCCGAATGCAGCCACATCCGGCTTCGATTGCGGCCCCGGTGGCCTGCTGATGGATGCCTGGTGCATGCGCCATCTCGGCCAACCCTACGATGCCGACGGCGCGTGGGCCACCTCCGGAAAAGTGCTGCCGGCGCTATTGGAACGGATGCTGGACGAACCGTTCTTCGCGCTGCCGCCACCGAAGAGCAGCGGGCGCGACCTGTTCAACATGGCATGGCTGGAGCAAAAGCTGGCGGGCGACGAGGCTGCGGCGGATGTGCAGGCGACCCTGCTGGAACTGACCTGCCAAGGCATCGCGCGCGCGATCCGGGAATACTGCACCGGCGCACAGGATATCTATCTGTGCGGCGGCGGCGCACACAACAGCGCCCTGCGCGCCCGCCTCGCCACACTGTTGCCGAAATGCGCTATCGATATAACCGACAGTCTGGGCGTCAGCGGCGACTTTCTGGAAGCCATCGCCTTCGCCTGGCTGGCACAGCAGGCATTACACGGCAAGCCCGCCAACCTGCCCGCCGTCACCGGCGCGCGCCATCCCTGCGTACTCGGCGCGATCTATCCGGCGTAAAAAAAGCGGGGAGGCTTGCGCCTCCTCGCCTTTCGACTGCAAGCCGCTCGAATCAGGCCGAGAACGACGAACCGCAACCGCAGGTGGTCGTGGCGTTCGGATTCTTGATGACGAACTGCGAACCTTCCAGCCCCTCGGTGTAGTCGATCTCCGCGCCGACCAGATACTGGAAGCTCATCGGATCGATCAGCAACTGCACGCCGTTTTTGCTCATCACGGTGTCGTCATCGTTGGCCACTTCGTCGAAAGTGAAGCCGTACTGGAAGCCGGAACAACCGCCGCCGCTAACGAACACACGCAGCTTGAGGTCGGCATTACCCTCTTCCTCGATCAGTTGCTTCACCTTGTTGGCCGCGCTGTCGGTAAAGATCAGCGGATCTTGCATTTCAGTTGCTGCATTCATATTGCTCTCCTAAAAATCAGTTATTCCCCGGCGCTCACCTTGAGCGCCACGACCTTTTCCTGGGCGACAGGAGTGTCGACATGTATCAACCGCCCCTCGACGATGGCGCCCAGATGTATCTCCAGCGTTTTGTAATGCACATCACCAGCGACCTTCGCTTTGCTCTGAAGTTCCAGGTATTCGCTTGCAGTCACCGGGCCGCTGATCGTGCCGTTCACCACCAAGTGCGTCACCCGCACCTCGCCGGTGATCCTGGCCCGCTGGCTCAGCACCAGCGTTGCGGGCTTGTCTTGCACCGCGATGACATTGCCGACCACCTGCCCGTCGATACGCATGCCACCGCTGAAACTCAAATCACCGTCGATGCTGGTTCCCTCGCCGATCAAGGTATCGATACGGCTCGATGGCTTACTGTTTTTTTTGCTGAACATCGCTTTCTCCCCCTGAACGGTCTCAAGCCCCGATTGGCATCAGGATAAATTTACGCTCTGACGCAGCTTCGGTTCGCGCACGCCCTGTTCGAATATACGCACCTGGACGCTTTCTACTTCCACCCCGGGCGGCAACTGCAAACTCTTTTCCACGCGCAGATAATACTTGAAAGCGAGCTGAAATTGGGCATTCCCGGACGCATCCTGGGGGAATAGGAGGGTGGTGCGTTGACCGCCCTCCACTACCGTGGCAACCAGTTGATAACTGCCGGAAAACTCCTTGGCCCGCTGACCGCCCTGCACCAGTAGCATGCGCAAGCGATATTCTCCGGGTAAACTGTCGCGCACAAGCTTCAGCCGGTGCACAGCCAGTTCGCCTTCCTTGCCGCGCACGGCGGTCAGATTCTGGAAGAACGCCAAATCTTCCTGCAGCGACAAATTCTCATCGGACAGCGCCTTCAATTGCTTGGCGGTTTCCTGATTACTGGACTGCTCGATCTGCAACAGCCTCTCGAATTGCACCGAGCGGCTCTTCAGACTCTCGTTCTCGGCGCTCAATACCTCGACCCGCTCGCGCAACTGCACCAATTCCTGTTCGGCCTCGCTGCGATGAAACCCCGCCAGTTCAAGACCGCTGCCGTATGCCCACCAAGCCAACCCCAGAGCGCCGATCAAGAACGGGGCCAGCATGCTCCAGCGCAGATACCAAGGCATGTGCAGTCGCACCGACAGCCGCGGAGCGGCGATGCCGAATCTGCGTTTAACGCGCCGCCACATCCTATGGCAACAAAGGAACGTTATTGAGCGCGGTATTTTCCGGCAATCCGAACATGATGTTCATGTTCTGCACCGCTTGCCCCGCCGCGCCCTTGACCAGATTGTCGATCACCGACAGCACCACCACGGTGTCGCCGCCCTGCGGTCTGTGCACCGCGATGCGGCAACGGTTCGCACCGCGCACCGAGCGCGTCTCGGGATGGCTGCCGGCCGGCATCACATCGACGAACGGTTCGTTCGCATAGCGCTGTTCGAACAACTCTTGCAGATTAACGTCGCGCGTCAACCTGCCGTACAGCGTCGCGTGGATGCCTCGTATCATCGGCGTCAGGTGCGGCACGAAGGTCAGCCCGACCGAACTATCCTTCACGCGCGCCAGCCCCTGTTTGATTTCTGGCAGGTGGCGATGCCCCGCCACACCGTAAGCCTTGAAGTTATCGGAGGCCTCAGAGAACAGCGCAGGAATCTCGGCCTTGCGACCAGCGCCGGAAACGCCCGACTTGGCATCCGCGATCAGGCTACCGGTTTCGATCACACCGGCTTCCAGCAAGGGGATGAAGCCCAGTTGCACCGCAGTCGGGTAGCAACCGGGATTGGCGACCAGCCGCGCCTTTTCGATCTGCGCGCGATTCATCTCGGGCAAGCCGTATACCGCCTCGGCGACCAGGTCCGGGCAGGCATGCGTCATGCCGTACCACTTTTCCCATTCGGCAATATTCTTGATGCGAAAGTCTGCGGCGAGATCGATCACCTTCACGCCGGCATCGAGCAAGGCGCGCGTCTGTTGCATCGCGATGCCGTTCGGCGTGGCGAAGAACACCAGATCGCACTGCTCCAGCTTAGCCTCATCCGGATGGGTGAACGGCAGGTCGACATAGCCGCGCAGGCTGGGAAACATCTGGCTGACCAGCGTGCCGGCGTCGGCACGCGAAGTGATCACTTGCAGCGCCACCTGCGGATGCGCCGCCAACAGGCGCAGCAACTCCACGCCGGTGTAGCCTGTACCGCCAACTATGCCAACCTTAATCATCTTGATCTCCCTCAACCGGACAAGCCCGAAGCAAATGTAGGTCGGGCTATGCCCGACATGGTGGGCATAGCCCGACCCTACGGATACTAAAAATGCCCGGCATCATACAACAACACCAAAGCAAAAGCCGCCCGGAGGCGGCTTTGCATTGATACAACCCAGCGATTAACGCTTGGAGAACTGCTTACGACGGCGGGCCTTGCGCAGACCGACCTTCTTACGTTCAACTTCACGAGCATCGCGAGTCACCAGACCTGCTGCCTTCAGCGCCGGCTTGAACTCGGCGTTGTAGTCGATCAGTGCACGGGTGATGCCGTGACGAACCGCACCAGCTTGGCCGGCTTCGCCGCCACCGGTAACGTTCACCATGATGTCGAACTTGCCCAGCGTCTCGGTCAGCGTCAGCGGCTGGCGCACGATCATGCGGCCGGTTTCGCGGGAGAAGAACACGTCAACCGGCTTGTCGTTAACGACGATGTCGCCCTTGCCCGGCTTGATAAACACACGTGCCACCGCGCTCTTGCGACGACCGGTTCCGTAGTTGTAATTTGCGCTCATGATTAAGCCTTCAACAGATTAACGGGTTTCGGCTGCTGCGCGACATGCGGA
>MGWR01000069.1 GCA_001801085.1 Gallionellales bacterium GWA2_60_142
GGAAAATGTTCCTTGAGGTAGGCTTTCACTTCGAGCAAGGTCTTGGTCGCCTGCTGGCGGCTGAGCTTGTCGGACTTGGTCAGCAGCACATGCACCGGTTTGCCGGTCGGCGCGAACCACTCCAACATGCCCTCGTCCAGCGCCGTCAGCGGGTGACGCGAATCCATGATGACTACCAACCCCGCCAGCTCCTCGCGGGTTTGCAAGTAATCGCCCAGCAGCTTTTCCCAGTGCTTTTGCACATCAGGCGGCACCTTGGCGTAGCCGTAGCCCGGCAAGTCCACCAGAAACTTGTCCGCACCCAGCGAGAAGTAATTCAGGTGCTGGGTGCGCCCCGGCGTCTTGCTGGTATAGGCCAACCGCACATGGTTTGCCAGCGTGTTGATCGCGCTGGATTTGCCCGCGTTGGAACGCCCGACGAACGCGACTTCCCTGCCGCCGTGCAGCGGCAGATCTTTCATGTGGTTGACGGTGGTGTAGAACTCCGCCTTAGAGAAAAGTCCCATTATTTCCAGGCCGCGAAGACTTTGTCGGCGGCAGCGATGGTCGCTGCGATGTCCGCATCGCTGTGCGCGGCGGACACGAAACCGGCTTCGAACGCGGACGGTGCGAGGTACACGCCCTCATCCAGCATCGCATGGAAGAAGCGGTTGAACGCGGCCTTGTCGCTGGCCATCACCTCGGCATAAGAAGTCGGCGCATTTTCGCTGAAATACAGACCGAACATGCTGCCGATGGATTGCGCGCTGAACGGGATGCCGTGCTTCTTGGCACTGGCGGCGATGCCTTCGGTCATGTCTTTGGCGATCTTCGTCAAGCGCTCGTAGAAACCGGGAGCCTGCACCAGCTTCAGCGTGGCCAGACCCGCGGCCACCGCGACCGGGTTACCGGACAGCGTGCCGGCCTGATACACCGCACCCAGTGGGGCGAGACATTGCATGATGTCGCGGCGACCGCCGAACGCGGCGGCGGGCAGACCGCCGCCCATCACCTTGCCCAGCGTGATCAGGTCCGGCTTGATGCCGAAATGGCCGTGCGCGCCCTGCAGGCCGACGCGGAAGCCGGACATCACTTCGTCCAGGATCAGCACCGCGCCGTGCTTGGTACACAGGCTGCGCATCGCGTCGAGGAACTCGCGTTTCGGCAGGATCAGATTCATGTTGCCGGCGACCGGCTCGACGATCACCGCAGCGATCTCGTCGCCGTATTCGGCGAAGGCCTTCTCCAGACCGGCGGCGTCGTTGTAGTCCAGCACCGTGGTCAGCGCGGCGATTTCGGCGGGCACGCCGGAAGAGCTAGGCTGGCCGAAGGTCAGCGCGCCCGAGCCGGCCTTGACCAGCAGGCCGTCGGAATGGCCGTGGTAGCAGCCCTCGAATTTGATGATGCGGCTGCGGCCGGTGAAACCCCGCGCCAGACGGATCGCCGTCATCGTCGCCTCGGTGCCGGAGCTGACCAGACGCACCATCTCCAAGCTGGGCAGAATCTTGCACAGCAGTTCGGCGATCTCCAGTTCGCTGGCGGTTGGCGCGCCAAAACCCAGACCTTCGGCAGCCGCATCCTGCACCGCCTTGACCACGTCGGGATGGCAATGGCCGACGATCATCGGGCCCCAGGAATTCACGTAGTCAATGTAGCGTTTGTCGTCCGCATCCCACACGTAGGCGCCCTTACCGCGCTTGAAGAACAGCGGCGTGCCGCCGACCGATTTGAACGCGCGCACCGGCGAATTCACGCCGCCGGGGATGATCTTCTGGGATTCGTCGAATAGCTGCTGGTTGTGCGAAGTCATGTTGCGTCTTTCTAACTGTTGTTTCGGGAATAATTCAAATCTGCAAACTGCCTGGCCGCGTCCTGAATGTCCGGCGCGGCAAACACCGCCGAGATCACCGCCAGCGCATCCGCGCCTGCCTCGATTAACTGCGCACCGTTCTGCACGGTGATGCCGCCTATCGCAACGATGGGTACGTTCAACTCATGCCGCGCCTGTCGCAATAATTCGGGCGTCGCCGCAATCGCTTCGGGTTTGACACCGGATGGGAAGAACGCGCCGAACGCCGCATAATCCGCCCCTTGCTGCACCGCTTCCTGCGCCAGCGGGAGGCGATTATAGCAAGACACGCCGATGATCCCGGCATCGCCCAACAGCGCGCGCGCCTCGGCCACCGAGCCGTCCTCGCCGCCCAGATGCACGCCGTCCGCTTCCACATGCCGCGCCAGCGCCGCGTCGTCGTTGATGATCAGCGGCACGCCGAACTCGTGGGTCAGCCTGCGCAATGCGCCGGCCTGCTCGGCGCGCAACACGGCATCGGCCTGTTTGTTGCGGTATTGCAGCACGCTCGCGCCGCCCAGCAGCGCCAGCCGCACCTTGTACAACAATTCCGCCGTATGTGCTTCGTCCGGCGTGATCGCGTACAGGCCTTTAATTTGTGCGTTCCGGCGCATCTTCTTCGCCGCGCGCCCAGAACAAGCGGTCTGGAATATGCTGGCCCATGCCCGGACGGAAGCCTGCGCTCAAGGCCTGCCAAGTGTATTCCTGCGCTTCCTTGACCGCCTCCGGCACATCCACATCCTGCGCCAGCAGCGCCGCAATCGCCGAGGCCAGCGTGCAGCCGGAGCCGTGATAGATGCCCGGCAGGCGCGCCCAGCTGTCGCTGCGCACGATGCCGTGTTCGTTGTACAGCGTGTTGACGACCTTGGCCGTCTGCTCGTGGGTGCCGGTGATCAACACGTATTCGCAACCCATGCGCAGCAGACGCTTCGCGCACTCGTCCAGACTCGGATCGTCGTCTTCGTCGTCGTTCATTGCCAGCCGGCGCGCCTCTATGCTGTTCGGCGTAATGATCGTGGTCTGCGGGATCAGCAGTTCGCGCATCGCGTCCAGCATATCCTCGTCGGCCAACTCGTCGCCGCGACCGGAGGCCAGCACCGGATCGAGCACCAGCGGAATGTCGGGATAGTCGGCCAGCACCTCGGCGATAGCCGCGATATTCTCGACGCTGCCGAGCAGCCCGATCTTGAACGCCGCGACCGGCACATCCTCCAGCATCGCACGCGCCTGATCCTCCACCCATTCGGCATCGATAGGCATGATGTCGTCCACACCACTGGTGTCCTGCACGGTGATCGCAGTGACCACCGACAGCGGATGGCAGCCCATGCTGGCGATGGTCAGCAGATCGGCCTGCAAGCCCGCGCCGCCGCTCGGGTCGGTGGCGGCGAAGCTCATTACTAAGGGGAAGGATTCGGACATATTTGGGGCAGTGATGATGCGCTTGGGCGGGCATTTTACCCTATATAAGCGGAGCGTCTTGCTTCAAAACCTTGCGGCGGATTGCGCTGCGCTTATCCCCTACGCTCGATCCACTCTATACTTGGTCGTTCAGGTAATTCGCCACCCGGATGAAATCCTCCACCGCCAGGTTCTCGGCGCGCAACTGGGAATCGATGCCGAGTTCGACGAAGGCCGCTTCGTCCAGATGGTCGCGCAAGGTGTTGCGCAGCGTCTTGCGGCGCTGGCCGAACGCGGCGCTGACGATCTGCGCGTACAGCTTCTCGTTCTTCACCGCGATCTCCGCGGACGGCAAGGGAATCATGCGCACGATCGCGGAATTCACCTTGGGCGCGGGACGGAACGATTCCGGCGGCACGTCCAGCAGCTTCTCCATATAGAAGCGGTATTGCAGCATCACCGACAGCCGCCCGTAGGCCGGCGTCGAGTGCCCGGCGACCATGCGCTCGACCACTTCGTCCTGCAGCATGAAGTGCATGTCGGTGACGCGCTCGGTGTAGGCGGCGAAGTGGAACAGCAGCGGCGACGAGATGTTGTACGGCAGATTGCCGACGATGCGCAGCGGCGCGGGCAGGGTCGCGAAGTCGAACGCCAGCGCGTCTCCGGCATGTATCGTCAGCTTGCGGTTTGGATCGCTCTGCGGATAGTCGTGCTCTAGCCGCGCGATGATGTCGCGGTCGATCTCGACCACATGCAGATGGCTCAGCCGCTTCAGCAGCGGGCGCGTCAGCGCACCAAGGCCAGGGCCGATCTCAACCATGTTGTCGTCGGGCTCTGGACGAATCGCGGCGACGATGTCGGCGATGATCTGCTGATCGACCAGGAAGTTTTGTCCGAATTTTTTCTTGGCTTTATGCGCGCTCATGCGGGATTCCGAGTCTTTCGTATTTCGCCATCTCCGCGGCCAGCCTGATCGCCTCCAGCAGACTGCCGACATTGGCCTTGCCGGTTCCGGCCAGATCCAGCGCGGTGCCGTGATCGACCGAGGTGCGGATGATGGGCAGGCCCAGCGTGACGTTCACGCCTTGGCCGAAGCTGGCGTGCTTAAGCACCGGCAAGCCCTGATCGTGATACATCGTCAGCACGCAGTCGCATTGTGCCAGTTTGTGCGGTGTGAACAGCGTATCGGCGGGCAGCGGGATGCTGACATCGAAGCCCTCGGCGCGCAGGCGGTCGAGCACCGGGATCATCACTTCGATCTCTTCGCGCCCGAGATAACCGCCTTCACCCGCATGGGGATTCAGCCCCGCGACTAGAATGCGCGGCTGCGCGATGCCGAAGCGCCGCTGCAAATCGCGGCGGATGATGCGCAGCACCTCTTCCAGCAGCGGCGCAGTGATCGCGTCCGGCACTTCGCGCAACGCCAGGTGCGTGGTCGCCAGCGCGACGCGCATGCCGCCGCCGACCAGCATCATCACCACCAAGGGCGTGCCGGTCTGTTCGGCAAGATATTCGGTGTGGCCGGTGAACGGGATACCGGCATCGTTGATGACGCCCTTGTGCACCGGCGCGGTGACCATGCCGGAGAATTCGCCGGATTGGCAGCCCTGCAATGCGCGGCGCAATGTTTCCAGCACATAGCCGCCATTCGCCGCATCGAGCACGCCGGCATTGCAGGGGGCCGTAAGCGGCACATGAACCACCGGCAATGCGCCGGATGACACGGCCTGTCCGGCCACATAGTCCTGCAATTGCAACTTCACGCCAAGTTGCGCGGCGCGCTGTTGCAACAGATGCTTGTCGGCGATAACAACAAACGGGAAATCGGGCGGCTCCAGCGCGAGGCGCACGCACAGATCGGAACCGATGCCCGCGGGTTCGCCGGCGGTGATCGCCAGCGGTGCGGAAAGGAGGGTATTGCTCACCGGCTAGTTTTTTTCTTCGAGGCGATATTCGATGAAGGCGCGGTCGCGCAACTGGCGCAGCCAGTCCTGATAAAGCTCCTCGGACTTGAAGCTGCCGATCGCCTGACGCGCCTGCTGGCGCTGTTGCTGCTCGCTGATATCGGTGTTGCGCCGCTCGATCACCTGAATCAGATGCCAGCCGAACTGCGTCTGCGTCATGCCCACCATGCCGGGCTGCAACTTGTTCATCGCTTCCTCGAAGTCGGCCACAGTCTGCCCCGGCGACAGCCAGTCCAGATCTCCGCCCTGCTGGGCGCTGCCGTCCTGAGAGAAACGCTTGGCCTGCTCGGCAAAATCGGCGCCCGCCTCGATGCGCGCCTTGATTTCCATGATGCGCTTCTTCGCTTCATTATCCGAAACGATCTCGCTGGTCTTAATCAGGATGTGGCGCGCATGGGTCTGCGTGATCACCACCGGCGCGCTGCCGCTGCGGCGCTCGATCAACTTGAGGATGTGGAAACCACTCGGGCTGCGCAACACCACCGTCGTCTGCCCCGACTGCAACTCCTGCAACGCGGTCAGGAACAGCGGCGGAATGCGGTCGGCAGGACGCCAGCCGAGGTCGCCCCCATTGAGTGCATCCTTGGCATCGGAGGAGCCCGCCGCGACCTGTGCGAAATCCGCGCCGCCCTTCAACTGCGCCAATGCCTGCTCCGCTTTGTCGCGCGCCGCCTGAATCTTTTCGGCGCTGGCCTGTTCCGGCACCACCACGAGGATATGCGCCAGATGCAGTTCCTGCTCGGCGCCGCCCATCTTCGCCTTGTTGACCAGATAGCTATCGACCTCGCTGTCGCCGATCACCAGCTTGCTCTCGACCTCGCGCTCGCGCAACCGCGTGGAAAGTATCTCCCGGCGGATCTCCTCGCGGAACTGCTTGAAGTCCACGCCCTCCGCTTCCAGCTTGGCGCGAAACTCCGCCAGCGACGGAAATCCGTTCTGCTGCGCGATGCGCGAAATCGCCAGATCGAGCTGTGTATCGTCCACCCGCACGCCGCTTTCCCTGGCAAACTGCGCCTGCAACAGGTCGCCTATCATGCGCTCGAGTATCTGCTTCTCCAGCACATCGGTTTCCGGCAACGGCGTGCCCTGCCTCTTCAACTGTTGCACCACCGCATTCAACCGGCTATCCAGTTCGCGGCGGGTAATCACGTCGTCGTTGACCACCGCGACCACGGCGTCAATCACCGCAACCTGCTTCTGCGGGTCGCGCGCTGCGGGAAGAATCTTTACCGGCTCGTCGCTCTGCGCCGGCTCTGCGGCATGGACCGGCGGCAATACCAGCAATGTGCCGCACATCATCAGGGATCTCATTCGCATTTTTGTTCTTTCCGTAATCAGCGCAAAGGCTGCCTCGTATCGTTGGCTGGCCTGTCGTTCAATTTGATATAACCGGGCACGCTCTGTTTGAGCAAGTCCAGCGGGTCGGATCCGACCTTGACGAAGTCGTTCAACTCCAGTTGCAGGAAGAAGCCGGTGTTGATCTGCTGCGTGCCGACCGTAAAGCGCTGCGCCACCAGGCGGAACGTCCAGCAGCTTTGATTATACTCAAGCCCGGCAATCGCCTCCAAAATGCGCGCATCCTGCAAGGAGTAGTTCCAGCGCCCCACCGCGTGCCAGCGACTGGACAGCGGCCATTGCCCCGAAACATCGATCTGTCGCAAGGTATTGCGCATGAAGCGGTAGCCGAAATTGAGCGTCTTGCCGGCCTCGGGAAGGTAGCGCGCGGCAACGTTATAGCGCTGGGTGTGCGACTGGTTGGGATCGACCTGGAATTCGCTGTCCAGCGACCATGCATCGGTCACGCGTCCGCTCACCGCCAGCAGGATATCGGACTTGTTGGTCGTCGCGGTCGGCGCAACCAGATTGACCTGCGGCGTACTGAAGCTGAAGCGTTCGCCCACCGCGACCCTCAGCCGCTCCGTGCCGTTTGCCTGCTCCAGCAGGCGAGATGTCAGCGCCAGCGTCACATGATTGGCATCGCCAACCCGGTCGCTGCCGAAGAAGCGGTTCTCGGTGAACATCTGGGTAAAGCTGAAATCGGCCTGCGCCGAATCGAAGTTCGGCAACTGGTCCTGGTTCTTGTACGGCACATACACGTAGAAAGCCCTGGGCTCCAGCGTATGCAGGTAATCGTTGCCAAACAGGCTCCAGTCGCGCTCCAGCGCGACGCCGCCGTCCATGCTCAGAATGGGCAAGGTTCGGGAGGAAGAGGTAAAAGCTCGGGCGTTATTGCCCCCCATCGTGTAATAGGTGCTGTGGAGCGCAACCTTGGGCGTCAGATAGAACGCCGGCTGGCTGATCAGCGGATAGGTCACGCTTGGATTCAGCACCAGCCGTTGCGCATTTTCCATCGTGGGATGGGCAAAATCCACATACTCGCCGGCAAAAGCCAACGCAGCGGAGGAGTAATTCTGCTGCGCATTGACGGCGATCTGCGGCAAACGCTTATAGGGCTCCACAATCGGCGCAGCCGGGTCCTGCAGCGTCTGGTAACGCTGCACCCGCAACGCGGCATTCCACCAGCCGGCGCTATAGTCGAGTCCGGCTTCCTGCAACAGATTGGCCTGCGAAGTGGAACTGACCGAATCGGCCAGATCGCGATAATAGTTGTCGTCCGACACACTGGTCAGATTGAGATAGCCGCTCACACCGGGGGCGAGCGCCTGACTGTGCGACACCCCGATACGGCTGCGGCTGCGCTTCGCTACCCTGTCATCCGGCAGCACATCCAGATGCAACTCGCCGGCATACCCCGACTCCAGATAGCGGAACTCGTTGTTGAGCAGCACCCCGCGCTTGGCCATCACCCGGGGGGCGATGGTCATGTCGCGATTCAGCGCCATGTTCCAGTAATACGGCACGGTCACCTCGCTGCCGCCCTTGGTGGTGCCACCGAACACCGGCGCGAGGAAGCCGGATTTGCGCTGGTCGTTGAGCGGAAAGTCCATCCACGGCGAATACAGGATAGGCAGCCCCATGAACTCGACCCAGGCATGATGCGCCGTGCCGATCTGGCGATTCCGATCCAGTTCGAGTCCCCGCATCTTCAGCAGCCAGTCCTCGTTGTCGGCGGGACAGGTGGTGTAAGTCGCCTTGTCCAGCGTGTAATGCAACTTGTCGTGAAAATGCATCACATCGGCCGAGCCGCGCCCATCGTTCTCAATCAGGTAAAACACCGGCTTCTCCATCTCGCCGGCGTTGGTGTCGAGGTTGAGCTTGAGATGAGGCCCGCTCATCGTGTTGCCCTCCTGCTCGACCACCACCGAGCCTAGTGCGTCGAGATCGCGGGTATCCTGGGAATACAGCAGCCGGTCGGCGCGGATCGACTGGCCGCGCTTGCGCAGCACCGCCTTGCCGGTCGCCTCGATCTGGTTGTCTTTCTTGCCCTCCAGACGATCCGCCTCGACGAATGCCGGTGTCTCCTGACCGGACTCCGGCATCGCCATAAAGGTCTTGTCCATGCGTAAAGCCAGCAGATCGGCATTCGCGACCGCATCGTGCGCGAACGCACAGAGCAGAGAAAGAACCACGGGCTTGAGACTGAACCGCATAACGAGAGTCAAATGGTAAACTTGCGCGAGTTTACCATTAAGACCATCGGAAAATCCCGTTATGCAACGCCTGAAACAACTGACCGACTGGCTGCAAGGCCTGTATCCAAACGAATCCATAGCCATCGCCCCGGCCTCCGCCGACGCTAGCTTCCGCCGTTATTTTCGCGCGACGTTCGCGGACGGCCGCACGCTGGTCGTCATGGATGCCCCGCCTCAACACGAAAACTGCCAGCCGTTCCTGCATATCGCCCGGCTGTTCGAAGAGGCCGGCACCCATGTGCCGCATATACACGCACTGGACCTGGAACAGGGCTTTCTGTTGCTGTCCGACCTGGGCAACACTACCTACGCGCAAGCGCTCGCCGGCGGCGACATCGCCAACGCCAAACGTCTGTACGGCGCGGCCACCGACGCGCTGCTCAAGATCCAGCGCACCTCGCGCGAAGACGAACTGCCGCCCTACGACGAAGCATTGCTGCGCCGCGAACTGAACCTGTTCCCGGAGTGGTATATCGCCAAACATCTGGGCGTGACGCTCACCGCCAAACAACAGGCCAAGCTGGAAGAGGTCTTTACCCGCATCGTCGCCAACAACCTCGCGCAACCTCAGGTTTTCGTGCACCGCGACTACCATTCGCGCAACCTGATGGTGACCGAACCCAATCCAGGAATATTGGATTTCCAGGACGCCGTCTACGGCCCGATCACCTACGATCTGGTGTCGCTGTTCAAGGATGCCTACATCGAATGGGAAGAGGCCGACATCATCGACTGGCTGATCCCCTACTGGGAAAAAGCGCGCCGTGCCGGCCTGCCTGTGCACGACGACTTCGGCGAGTTCTACCGCGACTACGAAATGATGGGCGTGCAGCGACACATCAAGGTGCTCGGCATCTTCGCGCGGCTGTATCACCGCGACGGCAAGGCCGGCTATCTGAAGGACATGCCGCTGGTGATGAAATATCTGCGCGCCGCCTGCGAGCGCTACATCGACCTCAAGCCGTTGCTGGTTCTGCTGATGGAGCTGGAACGCGCACAAGCTGAACAAGCTTCCTGACCATTATGAAGGCGATGCTATTGGCGGCAGGGCGAGGCGAGCGGATGCGGCCGCTGACCGACCACACGCCCAAGCCGCTGCTCGAAGTCGGCGGCAAACCCATCATCGTCTGGCACATCGAACAACTGGTGCGCGCCGGCATCACCGAACTGGTCGTCAACCACGCCCATCTCGGCCACCTGATCGAGGCCGCGCTGGGCGACGGCAGCCGCTACGGCGCAAACATCCGCTATTCGCCCGAAGCCAGCGCGCTGGAGACCGCCGGCGGCATCGCCAACGCGATGCCTTTGCTCGGTGACGAACCGTTCGCCGTGATCAACGGCGACGTGTTCTGCGACTACGATTTCTCGCGCCTGCCCGCGATTGCGGCAAATCTGGGCGGCGACGACGCGCACCTGGTGATGGTCGACAACCCCGAACAGCACCCGAACGGCGACTTCCACCTGCGCGACGGACGCCTCGTCCCGGCCGGCGATTTGCCCAAGCTCACTTTCAGCGGCATCGGCGTCTATCGCCCGCAGCTGTTCGCCCATATCCCGCGAGGCAATGTCGCACCGCTGGGCCCGCTGCTACGCGAGCGGATCGCCTCGGGCTGCGTCGGCGGCGAACACCATCGCGGCTGGTGGGTGGACGTCGGCACGCCGCAACGCCTCGCCGACCTCGACAACCGGATACGTTCGCAGCAGAATGCATCATGAACTTCGATCACACCCCCTATAGCCAACGTCGCGCCCGCCTGTTAACCAGAATGCAGCGCGGCATCGCAATCATCCCGACCGCGCCGGAAGTCGCGCGCAACGGCGACACGCATTACGAATACCGCCACGACAGCGACTTCTATTACCTGACCGGCTTCGCCGAACCCGAGGCGGTGCTGGTGTTGATCGCCAGTCAGGAAAACGATGTCGAGCCGCAATCCATCCTGTTCTGCCGCGACAAAAATCTGGCGCGGGAGATCTGGGACGGCTTCCGCCATGGCCCCGAGGCCGCGCAAGAGCAGTTCGGCTTCGGCGCCGCTTACATCATAGAGCAGCTCGACGAGAAGCTCATCGAACTGATGGGCAACCAGCCGACGTTGTTCTATCCGCTGGGCAAGGACGCCGCCTGGGACCAGCGCCTGCTAAAACTGCGCGCCGCAGTACAGGCCGAGGTGCGCAGCGGCGTGCGCGCGCCGGACGAACTGCGAGATATCCGTGCGCTGCTGCATGAGGCGCGGTTGATCAAGGACGCGAATGAACTCGATATCATGCGTCGCGCCGCCGCGATCACCACGCAGGCGCACCGGCGCGCGATGCGCTACACCCTGCCCGACCGCTACGAATACGAGGTCGAAGCCGAACTGCTGCACGAATTCTGCCGCCACGGCGCGCGCCATCCGGCCTACACCTCCATCGTTGCCAGTGGCTCAAATGCCTGCGTGCTGCACTACGTCGACAACGACTGCCAACTGCAGGACGGCGAGTTGCTGTTGATAGACGCCGGCTGCGAACTCGCAGGCTACGCCTCCGACGTCACGCGCACCGTCCCGGTCAACGGACGCTTTTCGCCTGCGCAGAAGGATGTCTACGAACTGGTGCTCGCCGCGCAGGATGCCGCGATCGCCGCGACGCTGCCCGGCGTACTATGGAACGCCCCGCACGAGGCCGCGCTACGCGTGCTGGCGCAGGGTTTCGTCGATCTCAAGCTTTGTCACGGCAGCCTCGACGAGGTGCTGGAGACCGAGAGCTACAAGCGCTTCTACATGCACCGCACCGGCCACTGGCTGGGCATGGACGTTCACGACGTCGGCGACTACAAGACCGGCGCCGACTGGCGGCCGCTGCAACCCGGCATGGTGCTGACCGTCGAACCCGGCTGTTACATCCGCCCGGCCGACGACGTGCCGCTGGAACTGTGGAACATCGGCATCCGCATCGAGGACGACGTGCTGGTCGCCGCCAGCGGCAACGAAGTGCTGACGCAGGACGCGCCGAAGACCGTTGCAGACATCGAGGAGATCATGCGCCATGACTGAACCCTGTGCCACTATCGAACAGTCCGACACGATTGAACATTGCGATGCCATCGAGCATTGCGATATTGGCATCATCGGCGGCGGCCCGGTCGGCGCCGCGCTGGCCCTCGCGCTACGCGACAGCGGCTTGGACATCCGCGTGCTGGAGGCGCGCAAGGCCGAAGCCAGCAACGATGCGCGCGCGCTGGCATTGTCCTGCGGAACCCGATTGCTGCTCGATCGTCTCGGCATATGGAACAAGCTGAACCCGGTGTCCTCGATACGCACCATCCACGTATCGCAGCGCCACAGCTTCGGCCGCGCCGTGCTGCGCGCCGCCGAACTCGACGTGCCTGAACTCGGCTACGTGCTGCCCTATCCGGTGCTGCAGGATGCGCTGGACAACGCGATGCGCGCCTCCGCCGCGAAGGTGATCTACGGCGCTTCCGTCACCCAACTGAAGGGCGAACCGAACCATGCCGCGATCCGCTATCAGTTGGACGGCGCCGAACACGAACTGCATGCCAGCCTCGCTGTCGTCGCCGACGGCGGTCGCCTGCTGGCGCAACAATTCCCGCCCGAGACGCGCGACTACGACCAGAGCGCATTGATCACGCATGTCACCTGTGCCGCATTCAAGGCCGACACCGCGTTCGAACGCTTCACCTCGCAAGGCCCGATGGCATTGCTGCCGTTTCAGGACGGCTACGAACTGGTGTGGACCGCACCGCACGAGCGCGCCCAAGAGATGCTGGCGTGGAGCGACGCGAGGTTCCTCGCCGAACTGCACCACCACTTCGGCGACCGCGTCGGCGCATTCACCGGCGTCGGCAAGCGCACCTGCTTCCAACTCGGCCTGAAACGCGCGCCGCAGCAGACGCCCATGCCGCATACCGCACTGCTCGGCAACGCCGCGCAAACCCTGCACCCCGTCGCCGGACAGGGCTTCAACATGGGCGTGCGCGACGCATGGGAACTGGCGCAGGTCGTCCTCGACACCAGACCCGCAGAACTGGGAACGGAATCCATGCTCGCCGCCTACCGCAACAGCCGCCGCATGGACCGCGAGGCCGGCATCCATTTCACCGACGGGCTGGTGCGGCTGTTCTCGAACGATTTGCCGCTGCTGACGCCAGTACGGGCGGCTTCGTTGTCGCTGCTGGACTGTCTGCCGTTCGCAAAGAAGTTTGTCGCGAAGAGGATGATGTTCGGGGCGAACGGGTAGCTTCGTTTAACCGGGCGGGGTATCGCTGCCGCGCCGCACCACGATAGCACGCAACAGTTCACTCCTTCGAGTTCTGTTTAAGCAGATAAGCCTCGAATTCTTCCGGCGGCAGCGCCTTCGAGAAAATGAAGCCTTGGCCGAAATCGCAACCCGCCTTGCGCAGCAATTCGCGCTGCTGTTCGGTCTCGATACCTTCGGCAACCACTTTTAAACCCAGCCGGTGCGCCATGACGATGATGGCTTCGGAAAGTGCGAGGTCATTGGAGTCCGGCGCCAACTGGCGGGTGAACGACTGGTCGATTTTCAGATAGTCGATGTCGAACTTGTTGAGATAGGAGAGCGCCGAATAGCCGGTGCCGAAATCGTCGATGGAAACCTGGATGCCGGCATCGCGGAATTTGAGCAGCTTGTCGGCCACGCGAGCGTTCTCTTCCAGCAGCAAGCCTTCGGTGATCTCGATATTGACGTTCTTGCCGGAAAGCCCGAGCTTGTTCAGATGTTGCAGCCAGTAGTCGCGCGTGGGGGCATCCTGGAACTGGACCGGCGATTTGTTGATGCTGATCTGAAAATCGAATTCGATCAGTTTCGCCCAACGCTGCACCCAAATGATCGCCTCTTCGAACACCCAGTCGCCGATGTCGCTGATGAGCCCGGTCTCCTCGGCGAGCGGGATGAAATCCGCCGGATTGATCAGGCCCTTCTCGGGATGCATCCAGCGGATCAATGCCTCAGCCTTGAACACCTTCCCCGTCGCCAGCTCGACGATGGGCTGGAAGTGCAGGCGGAACTGCTTGCGCGACAGCGCAAGGCGCAGGTCGGCTGCCATGGCCGAACGATCGACGGCCTTTTTCTGTAACGCCGGAGTGAAATAAGAATAGCGGTTCCGTCCCTCGCCCTTGGACTGGTACATCGCCTGATCGGCGTTCTTGAGCAGCGTCTCCACATCTTCGCCGTCGCCCGGACAGACGGTGATGCCTATGCTCGCGGAAACATAGGCGGTATTGCCGCCGATAACGAAAGGCATTTCCAGCGAGGAGACTATCGCCTGCGCCACCCGGTCGATGTGGGCGGTGTCGGTGATTTCGGGAAGGATGACGGTGAATTCGTCGCCGCCAAGCCGCGCCACGGTATCCGCCGCACGCACGCAAGCCGAGATCCGGCGCGCAGCCTCGATCAGCAACACGTCGCCGGCCTGGTGGCCGAGCGTGTCGTTGACATCCTTGAAGCGGTCCAGATCGATGAACAGCAGCGCCAACTGGTGTTCGGTGCGATGCACCTTGCGCACCTCCTGTCCCAGGCGATCCGCAAATAGTCGACGGTTCGGCAACTGGGTGAGCTGATCGTAATTCGCCTGACTCCAGATCAGCTCTTCCGATTGCTTGCGCTCGGTGATGTCGACGAACAGCGCCAAGTGGTTGCGAATCGAACCATCCGGATTGCGGATGACGCCCATCGAGATCCATTCGGGATAGACGGATTTATTCTTTCTGCAATTCCATATCTCGCCTTGCCAGCGCCCGGTTGTCAGCAACGTGTTCCACATATCGGCATAGAATGCCGCATCGTGCCGGCCCGACTTCAGGATGCCGGGACTGCGGCCAAGCACTTCTTCGCGGGAGTAGCCGGTAATGGCCGAGAACGCCGGATTGACGGAGACGATGCGGTTCCCGGCGTCTGTCACCATGATCGCTTCGCTGCTGGATTGATAGACCCGGCTCGCCAGTTCCGACTCTTCCTCCAGCCGCTTGCGCTGAGTAATATCCCGGGCGACACCCAATACGCCGATCAATTTCCCGGCGGCGTCGAACATCGGCGTTTTGATGGTTTCGAACAAGCCGCGATAACCGTCGCTGGCGAAGGTCAGCCATTCCTCATTGATAGTCGGGCCGCCCGCATTTATTGCATTCTGGTCATGCTGACGAAAAAAATCGGCCTGCTCTTTGCTCACAAAATCGTAGTCCGACTTGCCGACGATTGCCTGCTCCGTTGCGCCATACAGCTTTTCGAAGCGCGGATTACAACTGAGATATATCCCTTCGGGATTCTTGAGCCAGATCAGGTCTGGAATGGTGCCCACCAGCGACTTGAGCAGGCCGCGTTCATGCGCCAGTTCTTTCTGGCTTTGCAGCAACGCGCTCTGCGCGTCCAGCAACTCGTCGCGCTCTTTCAACAATGTGCCCTGCCGGATCATGGCCAGAATCATGACAATCACCGAGCCGATATCCGCCGTCGTCTGCACGACGAACGGCAAGCCGGCCAGCGTATGCGACAGGACAACGGCAAGCGAAGCGACCATCACGGTAATCAGCGGAAGCAGGCGCAATACCCCTTCGCACCACCGGTCCCAGCGAGGATCGTCGTTCGTCTCCATCTTCCATTGCGTCAGGCTGAAGCCGAGCAGCAACACCGCGACGGAGAACGAAATGTTGAACCAGGTGCCGTCGATGGCCGTTCCGTCCAGCGCCATGAAGTTCCAGTTCATCCAGCTCAGCGCGGTCGCCACCAGCGCGATCTGGAAGGCGATCAGGCTGAAGCCCAAACGCAGGCGCAGCGCCGGAATCATCGTGAGCATGGTCAGCGCGGCGACGAACAGCGTGATTGGATAGGCGATCAGCACCAGCAACGGCAGCAAGGGAGTTTCGCCGCGCTTGGGCAGATACAGCACCAAGATGAGCGTCAGCATCGCCACCGACAGGGTGAGCGCATCCAGCCATAGGGTTCTCTTGTCCGCCCCGGAAGCGTGGTTGCGTATCTCCAGCAATAGCCCCACCGTGATGCAAGGCCCCAGCCAGAGATAGAACAAGTCTGAAGGTGCGGGGAACTCGGCGTAGCCTATCGCCGTCTGGATGTCCCACAGTATCTGGCCGATGGCATAGCCGCTCAGTCCGAGCGCGATCCAGTACAGCCCCCTGCTGTCTTCCGGCGCGGCCTGCCTGATACTTAGCCAGGCGACGATGGCCGCCGCCGCAGTGCCGGAAGTCCAGTGCAGATTGTCGAAGAATCGTATCCAGTAAAGCTCCGTCGCCAGACGTATGCCCAGCGTGCCGACGAGTATGCCGGCCGCGCCGATCAGCAGTACGGTTTTGATGCTGGAAGGCAATAGTTTGATGGACAGGCTCATCAGAATGCCTTGTTGACGCCGAGCAGCCAGTGAACGCCATCGACGTTCGCGGTCTTGCCGTTGCCGGCGACGGAAAGGAAATTCCTGTAAAGCTCCGCGCCTTGCGTGGCCGTCACGGCAAGCGACGCCGTCCATCCATCGGCAAATGCCTTGGTCATGCCGAGCTTGTAATCGCTATAGCTCAGCTTGCTGCTGTTGGCGACGGACTGATGTCCCGCATGCAACCCCAGCGTGTAGGCGTCGCCCAGATTGAAATTCGCATTCGCTTCCAGATAACCGGAACCGCGCGTGCCTTTACCCGCATCGACGCCGCCGAACACGCCGCTATTCCACACCGAAAGCGGCACGGTGCGGTCGTCGTAACCGTAGTAGTCAGTTAGGCAATGCGAATACTTCAGATTGAGCCAGCGCCAGGTGATGCCGAACACCGCCTCCGTCGTGTCGTAACGCTTGTCCGGATACGCGCCGACGGGAGCAGCCTTGCGGTAATTCGCGCCGGGATAGAAATAAGCGGCGAGTCCGGCGTCGTAAGTGAGCGCATCGCCAATGCTGCCGCGATGGCCGGCATACAAGTCGAGCTCCAGCGCGCCGCCGGCATAGAAGTTATCGGTAACCTGCGAGCCCCATGCGGCGACATACCAGCCGCTGCGATGCATGACATCGACGCCGCCCTGCAACGCAGGATTCCCCCAGTTCAACTGCAAGCCACGGCTGACATAGTCGGAGACGACACCCACATTCGAAGCAACCGTGAATTCAGGCGCGTCCTCCGCGGCAGCGGGCAACGCGAGCGCGAACAGCGCCAGAGCAGCGCCTATTGCTGGATTTTGATATGGGGCATTCATGTTTTCCTCCATATTCCGTTGCCGCGTAAAATCCATGCAGAAATCAGGACTTAGACATGAGCCGGAGACTATTACCATTCCGCGCTTTGGGCAAGGGCGGTCCATGGCAAGCCTGGTTGCTCCGTCAAACTCCCGCGAGCAAGGCGTGCATCGATTGTTCCGCCTGCCTCACATACCCGCCGCCGAACAGGTTGGCATGGTTGAGGATGTGATACAGGTTATACAGTTCCTTGCGCACCGCATAGCCCGCATCCAGCGGCCAGTTCGCGCGGTAGGCGGCATAGAAGTCCGCGCCATAGCCGCCGAACAGCTCGGTCATCGCGAGGTCGCATTCGCGGTCGCCGTAGTAGACGGCAGGATCGAAGATCACCGACGCGCCGTCCGCCAGATAACCGTGGTTGCCACCCCACAGGTCGCCGTGCAGCAGCGAAGGCTGCGGCGCATAGCCCTCGAAGAACGCGGGCAGCGCATCCATCAATCTTTCGCCCAACTTCTGCAGATTTCCGCCGTGGCCATTCTGCGCCGCCAGACGCAACTGGTAGCCCAGCCGGCGTTCGCGCCAGAACGTCAGCCAGCCGTCCGTCCAGCCGTTCAGCTGCGGCGTCGTGCCGAGGAAGTTGTCGTGCGGGAAGCCGAAGCAAGATGCGGCATCTTCATTCCTTCCCCCTTGCAGGTAACCAGCGACTTGCCCGCTTGCGGGCTTAATCGATTGGCTAGTAGTTTCATCAGGGAAGGCTAGGATGGGGGTAGAAGCACCGGAGTGCAGAATGTCTACCCTCCCCCCAACCCCCTCCCTGCAAGGGAGGGGGAGTGAGGTGCAACGGTGCATTGCGGCAAGTCGTTCGCCGAGTTGCGCGGCATTCCCGCGAGGTTGCAAATCGAGATATTCGAGCACCAGGAAGGATTGCGCGCCGCAGAGCCCGTGCGTCACCGGTTGCGGCACCCGCACCGTGCCGGTCGCGGCGATGGCTTCGAGTCCGGTGGACTCTGCCGCAAACATTTCGTGTTTGTCAGCCGCGTTGAGTTTGACGAAGAAGTCGCGGCCATCGCGGCCGCGCAAGCTACAGGTCTGATTGATGCAACCCCCGCCGACGGAAGAATGGCTTTCGTATTGGAAGGGCTGCCCGGTCGCGCTGCCGATCGCGGCGGATATCGCAACCCAGTCCGTCATCAGGGTTTGGGCTGAGCCTTCGCCGGATCGACCGGCGTCTCGACGGGAATCGGCTCTACGCGGGCCCCTCCGTCCTTGCGGACGATGCGCACGCGGTCACCGACCTTGAATGCGTCGGGCTTGCCCGGCTGCATCACGTAGGCACTCTTTCCACTCTCGTCCAGCTTGACCCAGATCTCCAGTCCCGGCTTGGTGGCGATGCCGGCCTGATGACCCAGCGTGCCGCCGAGCACGCCGCCCAGTATCGAGCCAACCGCCCCGCCCCGACCGCCGCCGCTGGCACCGCCGACTTGGCCGAACACGCCGCCGACATTCGCACCCGCATAGCTGCTGTCGTCCAGCTCGATGGGCGTGACGGCTTCGATCACGCCGAGTTGCACGACATCCTTCGGCTTGTCGGCGGAACGACTGCCGACGCTCTCGGGATTGCCGGCGCAACCGGCCAGCAACAACGCGATGGCGAGCAGTGCGTTACGCATAGCTTACAGCGGCAACTCGGACCCGAAGTGCTGCTGGAACTGCGCCTTCAACTCGTCGCGCGTCGGCGCATGATTCTGGCCGCCGCGGCTAGCGATCTTGATCGAGCCCAGCAGCGACGCGAGGCGGCCGGTGATCTCCCAGTCCCAGCCGCTCTGGATGCCGTACAGCAGGCCGGCGCGGTAGGCGTCGCCGCAGCCGGTCGGATCGACGATGGATGCCGGCTGCGGCGTCGGGATCGCGATCTCCTTGCCGTTCGCGTAGATCATCGAACCGTCCGCACCCAACGTGACGATCAGCGCGGTGACTCGCTCGGCAATTTGCTTCAGCGTCTTGCCCGTCTTGTCTTGCAGCAGCTTGGCCTCGTAGTCGTTCACGGTGACGTAGGTCGCCTGATCGATGAAGCGCAGCAGGTCGTCACCGGAGAACATCGGCATGCCCTGGCCCGGATCGAACACGAAAGGAATGCCCGCTTCGACGAACTGCTCGGCATGTTCGATCATGCCGCTGCGGCCGTCCGGCGACACGATGCCGATGCTGACGTCGCTGGCGTCGCTCACCTTGTTCTGCTCGGAGAACCCCATCGCGCCCGGATGGAACGCGGTGATCTGGTTGTCGTCGAGGTCGGTGGTGATAAAGGCCTGACCGGTGAAGCTGTCCGATACATGGCGAATATATTTCTGCGAGATGCCCAGCTTTTCCAGCCGCTTCGCGTAGGGCATGAAGTCGTCGCCGACCGTCGCCATGATCTGCGGATTGCCACCGAGCAGCTTCAGGTTGTAGGCGATATTGCCGGCGCAACCGCCGTATTCGCGGCGCATCGTCGGCACCAGGAAGGCGACGTTCAGGATGTGCAACTGCTCGGGCAGGATGTGCTTCTTGAAGTGGTCGGGGAACACCATGATGGTGTCGTAAGCCATGGAGCCGCAGATCAGAGTATTCATGTCGTTGCCGGAGTGTGATTGAAGAAAGTGGCGATTATAACTGCGTCAGGCGTTCCGTCCGTAGAACCATTTGAGCAGGAACGGCGGCGCCATCGTGGTCAGCGCGATGACGATCAGCATCGCGGCATACAGCTCCCCGTTCAATATGCCCTGACTGAAACCCAGTTGCGCGAAGATCAGGCCCACCTCGCCGCGCGGGATCATCGACAGACCGATGGCGACTTGATGGTTGCGCGGCTCCTTGATGAAAAAGCCCGCCGCGAATTTTCCAGCAAAAGCGACCAGCAGCAGCGAGCCCGCCAGCAGCCACACGAAACTCGATCCCCAATCCACCGCGCTCAGGTTGAGCGACACGCCGACCATCACGAAAAACAGCGGCGAGAAGGTGTGGATCAGCGGGCGCATCTGCTCTTCGAGCCGGTGCGCCAGTTTCGGGCTGGGCTGAAAGATGAGCTTCGTCCTTCCCATCGGAAACTTGAGCCCGAAGTGCTGGCTGAACGCCAGGCCAGCGGCGAAACCGCCCATGATCTCAGGCGCGCCGACCGCATGCGCCAGCCAGGAGAACAACAGGATCAGCGACAGCGCCATCGTCAGCAACAGGCCGGGCGAAGCGGCGTGCTGGTCGAGGCGGTCGATCACCGCGGCCGCCAGTTTGGCGACGATGGGCGCCAGCACCATGAACAGCAGAATGTACAGGCTCACCTCGCCCAGCGCCTGGAACGACACCTCCTGCTCCACCGCGAACTGGTACAGGAAGGCCAGCGCCAGCACGCCGAGGATGTCGTCCAGCACCGCCGCGCCGAGCACGATCTGCGCCTCGTCGGTATGCCGTTTGCCGAGGTCGTCCAGCACGCGCACGGTGATGCCTATGCTGGTCGCCGTCAGCGTGCCGCCGATGAACAATGCGACCAGATTGGGCAGACCGAACATGAATGCGCTGACGCCGTAGCCGAGCGCGAACGGCAGCGTGAAGCCGACCAGCGCGACGACGTAGGGCTTGCTACCGGAACGCGCCAGCCGCGAAAGATTGGTATCCATGCCCACTTCGAACAGCAGCAAGATGATGCCGATCTCGGCCAACAGCTTCATCGTCGTGTCCGGCGACACCCAGCCCAGCAGCGAAGGGCCGATCAGCAGACCGGCGAGCAGTTCGCCGATCACCGAAGGGATGCCGAAGCGCGCCGCCGTCTCTGACAGCAGCCGCGCCGAGATCAGGATGATCGCGAGAAAGAGAAAAAACTGATGCAGTTCCATAGTGGAGCTCCCGGCAAATGAAGTTTGTTAACCCAAGCGGCTGTCCGCCGGATGATACAACGGCTCGCCCATCAACCATGTCTTAGGGGAACAACGCCGGACTTGCCTGCCTCGAAGACGCCGACACAGCTCCTGCCTTGTCGATTGCCGCGCGTTGACAGTCAGTCGATCTGCCACACCCCCCTCATTCCCCGCTACCATAGCGATGTGGTGAGCCCGTGCAACAGGGTACTTTCGGCGCGTTCACATCCAGGCAGTCTGACTGACGGAGGAAAGAATCATGCAAGGCACTTATCTCAGATTCTACGTACACGAGAACCGCAACCATCAACATACGCTGGTGTATGAGTGGCTACTGGAACAGGCTAAGAGTCTGGGCATCCATGGCGGTTCGGCGTTCAAGGCCATCGCCGGTTTCGGACGCCACGGCGTGTTGCATGAAGATCATTTTTTCGAGCTGGCTGGAGACTTGCCGGTGGCGGTGGAGTTCATCGTTACCGACGATGAGGCCGCGCGCTTGCTGGAACTCATCCAGAGAGAAGGCTTGACCTTGTTCTATGTCAGGTTGCCCGTCGAATATGGCGTGACCAACAGCGAAGCAGCATAACGAAAGGGGCTCCCATGACCGAAATCTGGGCACAGGCTGCGTTGTGGCTGGGGCTGGCGCTGTTGGCTTCGCTGCTGTCTATCTGGCTGCGAGTGGCGACGGCACTTTCGGAGATTGTCGTCGGCACCATCGCGCAGCTTCTCATCGGCGTGTTGCTGGGCAGCGCACTGCTGGCGGGCGATGCCACCTGGATTAAATTCCTCTCCGGGGCTGGGGCCATCCTGCTGACCTTTCTCGCCGGAGCGGAACTCGATCCCGCCGTGTTTCGCAGGCAATGGAAGCAGGCCACGGCCATCGGCCTCGTCAGTTTCGCCGCGCCTTTTTTCGGTTGTACTGCGCTCGCATACTGGGGGCTGGGCTGGAGCGTGGATGCAAGCTGGCTGGCCGGCATCGCCATGTCCACCACCTCGGTGGCCGTGGTGTATGCGGTGATGCTGGAGTTCGGCCTCAACGTGACCGACTACGGCAAGACCGTGCTGGCGGCCTGCTTCATCACCGATCTGGCCACCGTGGTGGCGCTGGGGCTGATCTTCGCGCCGTTTACCTACAAGACGCTGGTTTTCATCGGTGTGGGCGCAGTCGCTTTCTTCGTCCTGCCGTGGATCGTGCCGCGCTTCTTCAAACGCTATGGCGGACGCCCATCGGAGCTGGAAGCCAAATTCCTCATGGTCTGTTTGTTCGGCATGGGGGCATTGGCGACATGGGCAGACAGCGAGGCGGTGCTGCCGGCCTACCTCATCGGCATGGTGCTGGCGGGCACGGTAGGCAAGGATCACGCGCTGGTGCGAAGGCTGCGCACGCTGACCTTCGGCCTGCTCACGCCGTTCTATTTCATTCGTGCCGGCGCGCTGGTTTCATTGCCCGCATTGGTCGCCGCGCCGTTGGCGTTTGTCGCACTGCTGCTGATGAAGATGGCGACAAAAGTGGCTGGGGTCTATCCGGTGACGCGGGCTTACGGCTCGCCCAGGCAGGAAGGCATGCACACCACGCTGCTGATGTCCACCGGTCTCACCTTCGGCACCATCTCGGCGCTGTTCGGGCTGTCTCACCAGTTGATCGATCAGGCGCAGTATTCGGCGCTGGTCGCGGCGGTGATCGGCAGCGCGGTGATACCCACGCTCATCGCCAATGCTTTCTTCCTGCCCCGGCATCTGCTGAAGCAGGCCGATGAAAAAGGCACGAACAACTAAGGAGACCGCCATGATTAAAAAACTGCTCATCGCCTACGATGGTTCGGACTCGGCCAAGGCAGCCTTCAACCTCGCCATAGACTTGGCGGAAAAGTACGGAGCGGAACTGCATGTGCTGGCGGTGGCTAGACCGCCGGAGTTTGGCTCGGAAGTGGAAACCGAGGCCGTTATCGATAACTCGCGCCGTCATTACACCCATTTGTTGCAACCGCTGAAATCGCAAATCGCAGGACTGACGGCTCACTTCGAGGTGATGGTCGGCCATCCCGCCGAGAGTATCGTGCTGTACGCCGAAGACCATGACATAGATCACATTGTGATAGGTCATCGTGGACATAGTCTGTTCGAGCGCTGGCTGCTGGGTTCGGTGGCGCGTCAAGTCATCGCCTATGCGCCATGTTCGGTGACGGTTGTACGCGGTTGAGTTTCGGACTGGTGTCGGATTGCCAAGGCATAACGCCGCAATCCGTCGCGGTTGTTCGATATGGTCAACAACGGCACGGCCAAGTTCGTCTTGAGCACCGCCAATGGCGTGTTGTGGACGGTAGTTTCGCCAGTGGTCGGCTTTGGTCAGGAACGTCCCATCGCCGAACGGACTGCCGGATTGCGGATAGTGGCGGGTTGATGCTTTCGACACATTGATCACGACCATCTTGTTTGCTGCGAGTAGCGGCTTTTTGGCCGAAGCAGCTGTTTACGTGAAGACCTGATTACTTCCGTTTCGTGCCAGGTACCGACGTTCAATGTATCCGGGCATTTCGGCATATTAACCATCAGTGCGGCGAGGGTTAGGGTGTCCCCTTGCCGGCTTGAAAATAATTGTGATGCCCCAATCGTTTCCTGTCGTCGAACGCCTGAATATCTGACGGCAATACCTCTGCTCTGGCGAAACGAGCGCACAGGATGCATACTCCGCCCGAATCTAACCAGCAACTGTTTCAAACGCCGCAAAGGAGGTCGCAATGCACGCAATAGAATTCGAGGCCACCGCCCACCAGCACACCATCCGTCTGCCCGACAGCGTCCCGGATGGCGTGCCGCTGCGAGTGCTGCTGCTCTCGCAAGCGCCGCTCGCACCGACGCCTGACCGCAACCTCAAACCCCTGCTTGCCTCCGTAACCGAAGGCATGAGCGAAGCGGACATCGCGCGTCCGCACGATTTGGGACGGGAGACGCCGGAATGGGCTTCCTGATCGACACCAACATCCTGTCCGAACTGCAAAAAGGCGAACGGGCGAATATCGGCGTCAGAACTTGGTACAGCCAATGCAACTCGGACGAACTGTTCCTCTCGGTGCTGGTCGTCGGAGAAATCCGCCAAGGCATAGAACGCCTGAAACGACGCGACCCGACCCAAGCCGCACGACTGGAACAGCGCCTTAACGACGTGTTAACCCTGATGCAGGGCCGCATATTGGCCGTCACCGAAAACATCGCGCAACGCTGGGGAGTCCTCAACTCGCCCGATCCCCTGCCCGTCATCGACGGCCTGCTGGCCGCCACCGCGCTCGAACATGGGCTGACGCTGGTTACGCGAAATGTGCGCGATGTTCAACGCAGCGGGGCTGTATTACTCAATCCGTTTTTGGATGAGAACTGAGCAGGGGCAGGGGCCAAAAGAGGATAGGTGGAATGTCGGCTGATCGGCCAAGTGATCGATGCGCCAAGCGAAGCTGTCCAGCCCATCTTCGTCTGCCCTCACTGCGGTGCTGCGATGCGCGTGATCGAAACACTGGCACGCATCCAACCGATACGGGTACCACCTCATCTGCGGGGGCCGCCATGAACGTAGCGGCGATTTACGACCCTGCAACGTGTTGCCGGTCTGGGCCGGCAAGCTGCTGCTTTGTGTCGTGTCGCAATAACGGCGCAACGACACCGGCACGCAACCACTGCGTTCAGGCCAATAAGCTCATCATTGGCTGCCCGAACACATTTATGCACTTGCTGATCAGGCAGGCCGATCGTTCAACGATCAGTGCAAACCATCTAATCCCCATAGCCCGCACGCTGATCAAAGTGCATCGGTAACTCACGCGGTTTCCTCCTTGGAGCGGTTGCCCGACGTCAGCCCGGAACGTTCTGTCGTATCCTGACCACGCCGCAGTCGATGGGCTGACATCCGACAACCCTTAACCTTAGCGGTCATTATGTATTGGGGGCATATTGACTGCTTTGCGCAGCATTCCGGACTGACCCTCTTTCGTTCGTCCATTTTTTGGTCGAACCGCCAAATGGTCTTTGTCAGCTCTCTGAGCTTGCCTGTTTTTAGGTGAGAGAAGTCTGGCGCGACGAGTTGTTCCTTAACGCGGTCGAACAACACATGTTCTGCGGCAGATGTGAAGAAGTACTCAAGAATTTTATAAAGCGCCAAGTACGAAAGGATCAAGCTTTCCGCCCCGAGCGCGAGTTGGTAATAGGCGACTAACTCTGAGTTGTAAGTGCGAAGCGGAAACTGCACTACTTCCTTCTTCCGCGTTTCTAATGAGTAGAAGGATCTTTCCCAAGATTGAATCGGGATGATACTCACGCCATATCCAAAGGCAATGTGATACAGGCTTGCTTCGGCGAGGGCGCGAAGTTGTCGTGAGTTGTTAAATAGAGCGTGACCAGACGGCGCGCGAATTTTTACTGAAATGATGCGTGAGAACAGGTCGCGAAGATTGAGGTTTTCCTTTTCCCGGTAAGGATTGCGACGCATCATTACTGCTCTGCGGAGATCCTTGGCGATGGCGTCAGAATCCGTGAGGGAAAAGACGAGGTTGGTAGAAACCGGGCCAACGGTAATTTCGAAGCCGTTGTTCGGGTGCTTCAACGAAAGTTCCTCAGATTCCCGAAATAGCCGCCAAGACAAGGGGCCTCGGCCCTGTATATCTACAACCTGCTCTTGATAGCCGGGGGCGGAAAGGGAAGTGTCAGAGGTGTGGGCAAGGGATGGTTTGGCTGTGAGATAAGCATCTACATCCGCACCGATAATCTTGATCGCAGTGCTACCAATTGTTACGACGAAATCGTCCCCCTCGGAAATTACCTCCGTCGGGTTTAGAGCGCGTAGCAGAGTTTTGACATCCGTGGGTGTAGTCATGATTCGCTAACGTGGAGGTCAGGAGCGCTGCGCGGCTTTATCGCGCAGCGTCCCCTGCACCGAAGGGTTAGAAAGCGAACTACCAGCCGTAGCCGGTGAGGAGTTTTCTACCCCAACAGACGAGTGCTGCGCTGGCGTGCTACCAGAGTTTGGGTAAAAGTAGGTAAAGGCTGCGAATAGCAAACCCACGAAACCAACAAAGAATCCGCCAACCGTGTAGTATTTTTGTTGCCGCCTATCTTTTTCGTTCACTGATACTAAGTCACGAATTTGGCTTGTCAGCGGCTGAAGTAAATCTGGTCCTTTTGGAAGCAGTTCCTTTACTCTTTCCAAGTGAAGGCGAATTTCATTTGGTATGCCCTCGAATGGTTCAATTTCTCTCAGCTTTGAGAGGTATCCCTCAATAACAGACTGGTGTGGTTTAAGGTCGCTATTTCGGCCCGTTAGGATTTCACGAAGGGTATCCTGCAATGACCAAAAAATAACCGTATTGTTAAGGCCGCGACTCGAAGCAATAGCGGTCAATTGCTCCCAACTCGGCTGACTATTCTTTACAGCCAACTCCATGTCGGCTTCGAACAGCTTACGTCTTTTATTACGTTCGATATCTTCCACGACTGAGATTACGATCCAAAGGAGAAAACCAAGATGCTGCAAACTGCATTGGAGCAGTATCTTGACAAAGATTCCGTTCGCCAATGGATTGCCACCTATGAGGGCAACAATGGGCCGCATTACACTGAGGAGCGTGAAGTATTTGGCGAGCCTCTTCGCATAGACACCTCAGACAATCAGCTATTCCCAACTATCGCCGCACGGGTTTATCACATCAGAAACGCCCTCGTTCATAACAAGGAAGGTGAAATCTCTCGATTCATTCCTTTTTCCGGGCAAGAAAAGATTTTGCTCAGTGAAGCTCCTCTGCTTCAATTTATAGCGGAGGAATTGATCCTTAAGACCGGGAAAGATGTTCAGTTCTAAATTCGCTAACCCATCATTCCACCGGACCTGCGCGAAAAGCCGCGCAGGCCGGTGAATTCAACCCGCGTAAGGCGCCCTACAAGTGCTGCGGCTCGTTATAACCTCTAGTTCGGTATCTATCCCCCGAACGAATCCGGCATGCTGCTGCGCGAGAATCCGCTGCGGGAAAAATCGCGATCTGTTGACATGAAGCGCGATAGCGCCGACTGGGTGGACATACTGAAGCCGCGGTACAGGTCCACGTCGTAGTCGGACATGCGGATTTCATGGGCGGCGTTGCCGAGTTCGCGAATGAACTCGTTCCAGTTCGCGTAGCGTGAGTCGCGGTTTTTTTTCAGCGCGCGGTCGATCACGGCGATCAGTGCCGGCGGCAGGCCCTGGCGGTATTTGCCTATCGGCGTGATAGGAAAATTCAGGATCGCGATGCGCGCGTCGAATTCGCTGTCGGCCTCGAAGGTGTGCCTGCCGCAGAGCAAGCGGTACAGCACCGCACCCAGCGAGTAGATGTCGGCGCGTTCGTCCAGCGGTTCGCCATCCAGTTGTTCCGGCGACATGTAGGCGAGGCTGCCGGCGACCATTTCGCCGGCGGTCCCGGTCGAAATCGCGCAGCCGAAGTCGGTTAGCTTGGCCTGGCCGTTTGGCATCATGATGATGTTCTCCGGTTTCACGTCGCGGTGCACCACGCCCTGAGTGGCGATGTACTGCAATGCCTTGGCGACTTGTTCGACGACCGAGATCACGGTGTTCGCCGGTAGCAGCGTGTCGCCGTGCTGATGCCGGTCCAGCGGCACGCCTTTGACGTATTCCATCACTACGTAGGGGCCGCTCTTGTCGTCGAGGTGGGCGGAGAGCAGGCGCACGATGTTCTTGTGCTGCAGCTTGCCGACCAGCGCGACCTCGTTCGCCATCAGCTTGCGGTAAGGCTCGGTCCGGCAGGTCTTGCGCAGTTGCTTGAGTGCGACGGTGACGAACTTCTTTTCCTCCAGCGCCAAAAAGACATCCGAACTCGCGCCGGTGCCGATCTGCTCGACGATGGAGTAGTTGCCTATGTGGGTTGGTGCGGAAGGAACGGCCATCCGTAAGGGTCAGCGAATTGGAACGGGTATCCGACAAGCACGGGCGAAAAAGATTCCGTGGGCGCGGATATGCACGTGCGAAGAAGCCGCCGACGCGTTGCGCGTCAGTGGAACACCTCGACGCGGTTGCGCCCCATCTGCTTGGCGCGATAGAGCGCTTGATCCGCCTCGTGGATGAGGTTTTCCAGCTTGTCGTCGTGCTGGGTCGGCGTGATGCCGATCGAGAGCGTCACATGGAACGAGATGTTGTCGGTGCGTATTTCGGCGGCGGCGATTTTGGTGCGCAGCCGCTCCGCGACCATCTTGGCCGCCTCCAGGTCGGCTTCGGTCAGCAGCACGGCGAATTCCTCGCCGCCGTAACGGGCCAGCAGGTCGTGGGGGCGCAGGTTCTCCGCCATGCAGCGGGCGACGGTTTTCAGCGCGAGGTCGCCGACCAGGTGTCCGTAGGTGTCGTTGACCTTTTTGAAGTGGTCGATATCCACGACCATCATCGCGAACGGCTGCTTGTTGTGCGAGCAGCGCTGTAGCGCACGCGGGAAGGCACGGCCCATCCAGTGGCGGTTGTGGACCCCGGTCAGCGCGTCGGTCGAGGCCTGATGTTCGAAGTGCATCTTCGAGCGTTGCGTTTCGACGAGCGACTGGTTGTCGTTGCGCAGGCGGCTGGCGAGCAGGGCCAGCAGGTTGCCGGCGACGGCGCGGGAATTGTTGATCAGCGACCAGACCGTGTCGTACGGGATGGACAGGATGCGGGCCGGCTCGGCGGCGACGACGATGGCCGATGGATATTTGCCGTCGATCAGCGAGACTTCGCCGACGCATTCACCGGCCCGAAGCGAAATGTGTTCCTGCGACTCCTGCGCGATCAGATAGACGTTCAGCGCGCCTTCGAGGATCAGGTGCAGGTGGTGGTTTTCGATATCCGGTTGCAGCAGCCGTTCGCCGGGTGCTAGGTCGCGCACGATGCTGTGCTCCAGCATGTAGTCGAAGGTCTTGGGGTCCATGCCGTTGAACAAGGCATTCTGTTCGATCAGGGTTCGGTCGTTTGGATTCATTGCGCTCAGTCTTCTCGATGCTCGATGGTTTGTTTTCCTAGCGGAACACGATGGTCTTATTGCCGCACACCAGCACGCGGTCTTCCACATGGTAGCGCAGGCCGCGCGACAGCACGGTTTTTTCGATATCGCGGCCGTAGCGCACCAAGTCGTCCGGTGTGTCGCCGTGGTCGATGCGCACGGTGTCCTGTTCGATGATGGGCCCCGCGTCGAGTTCGTCGGTGACGTAGTGGCAGGTCGCACCGATCAGTTTTACGCCGCGCTGGTGGGCCTGATGGTAGGGCTTCGCACCGGCGAAAGACGGCAGAAAACTGTGATGGATGTTGATGACGCGGCCCGGATAGCGCTGGCACAGCCAGGGCGGCAGGATTTGCATGAAGCGCGCCAGCACCATCGCGTCGGCGCGGTGCTCTTCGAACAGGGCGGCGATATGTTGGAACGCCTCTTCTTTGTCGCTCTGCATATCGACATGGACGAACGGGATGCCGTGCCATTCGACGAAGCTGCGCAGGTCTTCGTGATTGGAGATCACGCAGGGAATGTCCACCAGCAGTTCGCCGCTGCGCCAGCGGTGCAGCAGGTCGTCCAGGCAATGGTCCTGCTTGCTGACCAGCACCACCAGCCGCTTCTTGATCGAGGAATCCGCGAGCTGCCATTCCATGCCGAACTCCTGCGCCAGCACCGCGAAGCGGCGGCGGAACTCTTCCGCATCGAACGGCAGCGAATCGGCGCGTATCTCCTGGCGCATGAAGAAGCGCTGGGCTTCCTGCTCGGTGTGGTAACTCGCCTCGACGATGAAGCCGCCGTGCTGTGCGATGAAGCCGGTGACCGCGGCGATGATGCCGGAGCGGTCCGGGCAGGAGATGGTCAGGGTATAGCGGTGGGTGTTGGTCATGTCGGTATTCCTCAATACAGTCCGGAGATTTTAATGGATAACTTCAGCGTGCTGTAACAAACTAAAGGGAATAGACGAGCAGCTTTTATGCGCAGCATGTGTCATGCCGCACTCAGCTGTTGCCACCCCCGGCCATAATGTCTAATAGTTCCGGGCATACCAAGGTCTTTGTATTGACCCGCATTCGGCCCAGCACTATCTTGGGCGCGGGTAATTGGTAACAGGAGGCACTATGTGCGCAAGTTATTCCGCCCTCTTGGTATTTCTATCCGGCCTCTTGCGAGTAGTCGTATTGACTGCGCTCCTGTTGCCTGCGGCAGCATCGGCCGTGCAGTTCGGCTCTTATCGCTGCTGGTCGTATAACGTTTCGGGCGGCGGCGGCTCATGCCGGCTGGCTGCGCCTATCACGATCCGGGCCGACGGCACCTACCAGGAATCTTCCACCTCAGGCACTTACCGCGTCGACGGCAACCGCATCTATTTTTTGAAATCGACCATACGCGGACCGGGCGTGATTTCGGGCGGGAACCAGATCACGTTCGACTACGATTATCGCGGCTGGCACCACACGGTGACGTACTTGTGCCAGGACTGCAGCGCGGCATCCGGTGCGGCCAAGCCGAG
>MGWR01000070.1 GCA_001801085.1 Gallionellales bacterium GWA2_60_142
GCTTGCCGTATTGCTTGGTGATGATGCGCGGGTCGCAGATCATCAGCACGCCGCGGTCGTTCTCGTCGCGGATCAAGCGCCCGGCGCCCTGTTTCAGCGTGATGATCGCGCGCGGCAACTGGTATTCCATGAACGCGTTGTGGCCCTGTTTCTTCAGTTGTTCTATGCGCGCCGACAGCACCGGGTCGTCCGGCGGGGCGAACGGCAGTTTGTCGATGATCACCAATGACAGCGCTTCGCCGCGCACGTCCACGCCTTCCCAGAACGACTGACTGCCCAGCAGCACCGCGTTGCCGTGCTCGCGGAAACGGCTCAGCAGTTCGTTGCGCGAGCCTTCGCCTTGCAGCATCAGCGGATAGTCCCAGTTGCGCAGGTCAAATTCGGCTTGCAGGATTTCGTGGGCGCGCTGCATCGCGCGCAGGCTGGTGAATAGCAAAAAGGCGCGTCCCTTGCTGGCTCCAATCAGCGGCAGCGCGGCTTGCACCACCGCCTCGGTGTAACCCTCGCTGTTCGGCTCCGGCAGGTTTTGCGGCACATACAGCAGGCCTTGCTGCTGGTAGTCGAACGGGCTGTCCCAGCAGGCAGTCTGCGCTTTCAATAGTCCCATCTCGCCGAGGTAGTGCGAGAAGTCCTGCTTTACCGCCAGCGTCGCCGAGGTGAATATCCAGGCGCGTGCGCTGCCGCCGATCTGCTTCTCGAATATCTCGGCGATGGACAGCGGCGTGGTGTTGAGTTGCAGCGAGTGGTGGAAGACTTCGAGCCAGCGCACCTTGTCCGGCGTATCGCCGTCCTGCCATTGTTTCAGTTGCTGCACCAGCGCCTGCGCGCGCTGCCAGCAGTTCTCCAGCCCCTCGCTGCGTTCCGCCTGTTTCTCCAGCAGGCCGCACAATTGCGTCAGCTTCTCGCCGGTGTTCTTCAGGGCGGACGGGAATTCCTTGAAGCCTTCCGCTGCGCTGGCGGGTAGCCGGCCCTCTTTCTTGAACGCCAGCCGCAGGTCGCGCGCGGCCTTGTCCAGTTCGTCGCAGCCCTTGGGCAGCGGCGCGAAATCCTTGGCCGAGGCGATGGCTTCGAGGCGCGCGTCCTGCGCCAGGTCGAGCAGTTGCGAGGTCGAGATGCTCTCGCCGAAGAACAGGCTGGCGGTCTCCGGCAACTGGTGCGCCTCGTCGAAGATCACCGTGTTGCAGGCGGGCAGCAGTTCCGCGACACCTTCGTCGCGCAACATCACGTCGGCGAAGAACAGGTGATGGTTCACCACCACGATGTCCGCCTCCATCGCCTCCTTGCGCGCCTTGAGCACGAAGCACTCCTTGTGCATGGGGCATTCCTGGCCCAGACAGTTGTCGCGCGTCGAGGTCACATGCATCCAGATCGGCGCGTTCTCCGGCACGTCGGCTAGCCCGCTCTTGTCGCCGCTCTGCGTCACCTTGGCGTAGGTCACGATCTTGCCCAGATGCTTCACGTCCTCGCGCGTCTTGAACAACCCGTTCGATTGCGCCAGTTCCAGATGGTAGTGGCACACGTAGTTCGAACGCCCTTTGAGTAGCGCGACCGACACCGGCGCTTTCAAGGCATCGCGCACCATCGGCAGGTCTTTCTGGAACAACTGGTCTTGCAAGTTCTTGGTGCCGGTCGAGATCACCACTTTGCCGCCGTTGAGCAGCGCGGGCACCAGATAGGCAAAGGTCTTGCCGGTGCCGGTTCCCGCCTCGGCGACGAGGATCGCGTTGTCGCGTATCGCCGCAGCCACGGCCATAGCCATCTCGCGCTGCTGCGCGCGCGGACGGAACGCCGCGACTTCGGTGGCGAGCGGGCTCTGCTCGGAAAAGAAACGTTCGACTTCGGTGGTCACGGGGAATTATCTGGGCCTTCGGGGCGGGGTTATAGTGCGGCAGGGATTTTACGCGAGAGTCGCAAAGGATGTTGTTCGATCCGGTAAATCGGATACCCAATCGCGGTGTAATGCGCTCGATATTTCTGTAGAGTCAGGGGGCTGGACAACGACAACATAGTCATTTCCCCACAGATTCGCGATCTCAAGTGGGTATTCCGCGCAAACTGATTTTCCCTCGCGATTCTTGCGACTCGATATATTTCAAACGTGGCGGATTCAAAATCCGCTTTCACGGATCAGCAGTCCGGCCAGCCAGCGGATCAGGTCGCCCAGCAGGCTGCTGCGTTCGCCGTCTATGTGGGCGATCAGCGGGGTCATTTGCCCGTTGCCGTTTTCTCCCTGCGCCTTCAGCGTGACGCGGTAGATCGCCTCGTTCGGCGTCGCATCGTCTTCCGTTCCTTCGCGCACCGCGATCTCCCCGCCGAGGGTTGAGGCCAGCATGGGCTCGGGCAGGCTGCGGGTCGTGGTCTCGTCTATGCCGGTCACCACGGCGTCCAGCGATTCGGCGTCGGGCCGGCGCGTCACCAGCGTGGCGTGCGCGCCGACCTTGATGCGCGCGACCTCGTTTTCGTTCACGTACACCTGCGCCGAGGTGCCGTCTAGTCCCTGCACCAGACCCAGCTTCTGGCGCGAGCCCACCCATGCGCCGGGATAAAGTCCGACGCCCATGTCGCGGAAGATGCCGTCGTGGGGCGCTGCGATGCGCAGTCGTGCGGTGTTTTCCAGTTCCGCCGCGCGTTCGGCTTCGGCGGCGGCGAGCTGCTGTTCCAGCACATGGCTGTTTTCGAACAGCTTGTCGCTGCTCACTGCGCCGGCGAGCTGGCTTTTGACGCCCGCGATGCGGCTGTCGATGGCGGTGAGGCGCGACAGCGATTCGGGCGAGGCGAGCACGAACAACAGGTCGCCTTTTTTCACCGTTTGCCCGTCGTGCACCAGCGCCTGTTCCAGCCGTGCAGGTGTCGGCGGATAGAGCCGGGTGTAGGGCTCAGCCTGCCAGTAACCTTCCGCGCCGATGTCGAATTGCCAAGGAATCGCCAGCCAGAGCAATGCGATTCCGGCGAGCCAAGCGTTGCGCCGCGAGACTTTGTTGCCCTGCCATTTTTCGCGCATTCCCCGCCATGCTTCGACTTCCTTCCAGACCGGCAGCACCACGAACCAGCCGATCTCGACGATGAACAGGAAGATGCCGGCGGCCTTGAAGAAATAGTAATAGACCGCGAGCGCGATGCCGACGAACAGCACCAAGCGATAGAGCCAAGTAGCGTAGGCAAAGCCGATCAGCCAGTGTTTTTTCGTCTCGTATTCCGGCTCGGGTATCTGCTCCTCGATACCGATCAGCCAGCGCCGCAACTGCCATTTGCCGAAGGCGAAAGTGCGCTGTTGCAAATTGGGCATGTCCACCGCGTCCATTAGCAGGTAATAGCCGTCGAAGCGCATGAACGGGTTCAGGTTGACCAGCAGTGTGCTTACCCAAGTAACTGCCGCCAGCACATAAGCCGCGCTCTTCAGCGGGCCCTCGGGCAGGAAGCTCCAGGCCAGCAGCGCCAGCCCCGCGAGACACAGCTCCGCCGCCACGCCCGCGCCGTCGATTGCCAGCCGTGCGCGTCGCGAGTTCAGTTTCCAGCCCTCCGACGTATCGGTGTACAGCAGCGGCCACATCACCATGAACGCCACGCCCATCGTCGGCACGCGCAGCCCGTAATGCTTCGCGGTGTACGCGTGCGCCAGCTCGTGCACCGTCTTGGTCAGCATCAGCGCCAGCCCGTACCAGATCGCGCCCTGCCAGGAGAAGAAATACATGAACGTCTGGCTGAACTCGTCCCACTGGTTCGCGACGCGCACCAAACCGATCAGCGACAGCGCGGCTACCCAGGCGAAGAACGCCGGGCGAAACAGGAAGCCGAGATAGGGCAGCGTGCGCTCCAGGAAGGGTTCCGGTTTCACCAGCGGGATGCGGAAGAACAGGTAGTGGTGCAGCAGCCACTTCCACGCCGACAACTTGCGGCTCGCCGCGATCTTCAGCAGCATATCGCGCTGCGCCGGTTGGCCGGCGTGCAGCAGCTCGTTGTTTTGCAGAAACTGCAACAGCGCGAGCACATCCTCCTGCTCGACCGACAGCGGCGTCTCGGCGCAGACCGCGGCGCACAACTCATCCGGCTTGCCCCCCGCCTGCCAGCGCGACAGCAACTCGAACTCCATCCAGCCGATGCGAAAGAAGCTGTTGCGCACCGGATCGTACAGATTCCAGTAAGGCGCACCGTCCCGTCCCGGCGGCGCGGGCTGCAGGGCGATGTCCTCGCGCAGGGCGGGCAGGACGATGCGGTCGGGGGCGAACGTAATAGCCATGGGATTCAGGTCGGGGGCTGGTCGTCCATTATCAACGGGAGTCCGAAGCCCGCATTGGGTCAGTATTCACCGATTATCTTGTCTATCGCGGGTTTGATTTTTGCCCGATCGACCATTTCAAGCTTGGCGACGGGGGCCTTGAGTCTGGCGGTGTCGATTGCAAAAATTTCATCGGTGGATAGAACGAATTGCCCCATTCCGGGAACCTCGACCAGAGGGGCCATTATTTCTACAGGCTGCGCATGGGCGCGTAGTGGAATGACTACCGTTGCGCCGGTCTTGCTGGTGATGTGGTCGTTCTGGACGGAGACGAGAAACGGAATTTCGGTCTTTTTCGTGCCCGGATTGGGATAAATATCGAATTGCGCCAAGGTTTAAACCCGGTCGAACTCGGTGCCGGCGAGTCCTGTCGCGGAGATGTCCGCTCCATGAACTGCCAGCGCCTCGGCGTTGCGTTCCGCCCAGGCACGATTCTCCAGCTCTTCGAGCATGCGGGCGAGCAGGCGCTCGGCATGCGCTGAGAAATTCACCTGATGCTTGTAGGGCTCCAGACGATCCAGCAGGTTCTGATTGATCGTCAACGATAGCCGGCCTTTTCTGGCGGTTGGGTCGTAATGGGTTTTCATGGCGTCACTATGCAAATATGTATACGCATAATCATACGCGTCGTTGCATTAGGGTCAAGCCGACGCATGGGGGGCTTGGACGAGCTACTATCAGGGTGCAATTGTAGTCGCTCGCGGCATGCGGCGGACGGGTAAAAATATATAGGCCTTTTTGAAAAATATATAGATACTTTGGGAAAATATATAGGCCTTTTTGAAAAGTATATAGGCCTTTTTAGTTGTTGAAATTGGAGGCATTGAAAACTAGACTCGCGGGGCGTCGCGATAGGGCGGCGTTACCACCACATTCTGGGAGAACAATAATGAGAAACACTTTCAAGAAGAGCACTTTGTCCCTCGCGCTGGCGACGGGGCTGATCGGCAGCACCGCATGGAGCACGGACAGCCATGCCTGTGCTGCCGAGCCGCTGGTTTCCAGCGTCTGCATCATGGGCATGGTCAACTGGGGCGACTTCGGCGGCGGCATGTTTGCCTTGGCCGACGGCCGCTTGTTGTCGATCAGTCAGAACGCGGCGCTGTATTCCCTGATCGGGCAAACCTACGGAGGCTCCGGGCAGGTATCCTTCGGTATCCCGGACTTGCGCGGTCGCGTCGTGATGGGTTCCGGCAGGGGGCCGGGCCTGCCTCAGTTCAATCCAGGTCAAGCGTTCGGAGCGTTGACGACGAACCTGACCACCGCCCAGTTGCCCACACATGCCCATACACTCACTGGCGTATCCGTAAACACCAGCAAGATGACCGCGACCACGACGCTGAGCGGCCTGACCACGACCACCAACCTGGCGGGGGTGGGGTTTTCAGCATCGGGGGCTAATCTGACACTCAAAGCCTCAACTGCAACTGCGGGTAGCAGTACACCGACATCCTCTTCGTACCTTGGATCAAATACCGGTCCAACTGCAAAAATATATGGCACTGCATCGCCGGATATAACCATGTCTGCCGGAAGTATTAGCGGTAACGTTTCGGGCACGCTCAGCGGCACTGCGCCCGGCTCCGTCAGTGGCGGCTCGGCAACCACCACGCTAGGCGGCACCGCCACCCTGTCCGGCGCCACCGATCCGAACGGTGCCAGCCAGGAAGTGTCGCTGATGCAGCCCTCCCTGGTGCTGAACTATTACATCGCCGTCACCGGCATCTACCCGATGCGCAACTGAGCCTTGCGGCTATAACCGGCCGCCATCCCGCCCGCGGGATGGCGGCATCATTTATGACGATACATAACGTTTTCAGGATTTTTCTGTTGCTCGCCACAGCGCCCTGTGCGCTGGCGGGCGGCAATCTCGACGCCGCATTGAAGCCTGCACAGCAGGCGCTGACCGCTGGCGATTACAAGAAGGCTCATGCGCTGTATTCCCGGCATGCCGCGAAAAACCCGCTGGCGCAATTCACGCTCGGCCTGTTCCACAAGAACGGCTGGGGCCGCCCCGCCGACGAAGCCACGGCCTGCCGCTGGTTCGAAAAAGCCGCGCACAAGAACATTCCTGCCGCGCAGCAGTTCTTCGGCGACTGCCTGGCGCAGGGCGTCGGTCGGCCGGTCGATGGCGAGGCGGCAGTCGGCTGGTACCGCAAGGCCGCAGCCAGCGGCATCGCTTATGCGCTGTGCTCTGCCGGCGGCCTGTATATCGAGGGAAAGACCGTGCCCAGGGATGTGCGGCGAGGCCTGGAACTCTGCGCGCAGGCGGCGCAGGCCGAGTCGCCGCCCGCGATGCTCAGGCTCGCCGACTATTACCGCGATGGAAAGGATGTGCCGCAGGACCTCGCCGCAGCCCGCCACTGGTACCAGCAAGCGGCCGAGAGACATTCCGCCGAGGCGCAATACCGTCTCGGCGTGATGCTGGCAGAGGGGCAGGGCGGCGAACCGGCCCCGAACGCCGCGCTGTTCTGGCTGGAGACCGCCGCGAGCGAGGGCTATGCCCCGGCCTACCTGCCGGTCGCGATCCTCTACGCCAACGCCGAAGTTTCGCCGGAGACCGGTGCGCTGAAGCCCGAACACCTCGCCAGGATTTACCTGTGGAACAGCGCCGCGAAAGCGCGCACCGCAGACCCGGCCCAGCTCGCCGAAATTGATCGCATCGAAAAGCTGGTGCTTTCGGTGATGCCGGAAACTTGGCGGCCAGAACTCGACAAGAAAGTCGCCGAGCATCTGGCGAAATATGAAACTCAATGAATACGGAATTAAGAAGGAGTCGCCCATGAATAGCCCGAAGGAATTCCCAATACAGCTGAAGGTAGCGGCAACTGTCAAAAAATCCCGCCTGCGCCCCCGCCGCAGCATGCACGCGCTGGAGTCGCGCATCGTGTTCGACGGTGCGGCGCTGGCGACCGTTGATGCCTTGGCGAGCGCCGATGCCGCGGTTCTGCCGGACGCCGTCGCACCCGTAGCGGGCGCGCGCAACGAGATCGTCTTCGTCGAGAGCAACGTCCGCGACTACCAGACGCTGCTGGACGGCGTCGATCCGGCTGCGGAAGTGCATGTGCTGGACGCCGCGCGGGACGGTCTGGCGCAGATCGCGGGCATTCTCGATGGGCGTAGCGGCATAGCCGCGATTCATATCCTCTCGCATGGTGCTGCGGGAGAATTGGGCTTGGGCACACTCACCCTGACTTCGCAGAACCTGCAAGAACATTCCGGTGATTTAGCGAGTATCGGTAGTGCGTTGAGCCAGAATGCGGACATTCTGCTCTACGGCTGCGATGTCGGAGCGGGTACCGCTGGTTCGGCATTTATAGATGCGCTGTCCCAAGCGACCCAGGCCGATATTGCGGCCTCGGACGATTTGACCGGAGCCGCGCAAAAAAGCGGCAACTGGGTGCTGGAAGTGGCCAGCGGCCAGATCGAGGCCGCCGCCTTGCAGTTCTCCGGATATCGGGACATTCTTCCCAGCGTGGCAGGGACGATCAGCCTTAGCGGTCAACCAGACTTCACCGACTACGGTGTGGTTTTTTCCGACGGGGAAGGGGGTTCGACGGACATTGCCGGTATTCAATACGATTTCTTTTTTACCAACAGCGCCAATGCTCAGATCAATACCGTATACGCATATAACGTCACTCTGAGCACCCCACTTTCTACGCTGTCTGAAAGCGTTGGTGGTGGCAATGCGAGTTTCGCCGTTTTCAAGAGCTCGGCAGGAGAGAATTTCAAACTGACCAGCTTTTCGGTTCAGGATAGCGGGGGGTATAACGGAACCTGGTCCGTGCAAGCCTACGAGAATGGGGGCGCGGTTGGGGCGGCTCAAACTTTTACCATTGCGCAATCGGGAGACTACAACACGACCGTGACGTTATCGAACGACTTTCAGAATATTGATGAGGTTCGCATTTCAACATCGGGCGGAGCCAGCGGCGGATTCATATGGGAATCCGGCTTCTATAATATTGCCGTGGCCGACCCGGTGATTCCAGACACCACCGCGCCCAACGCGCCGAGCACACCCGACATGACGGCGGGAACGGACAGCGGCTCGTCGAGTACCGACAACATCACCAGCGACACCACGCCGACCTTCATCGGCACCGCGGAAGCCGACAGCACGGTGACGCTGTACGACACCGACGGCACGACCGTGCTGGGTACCGCGACCGCCACGGGCGGCAACTGGACTATCACCAGTTCGGCGCTGGGCGCAGGCGCGCATACGCTCACCGCCAAAGCCACGGATGCGGCGAACAACACCTCGGTGGCTTCCAGCGGCTTGAGCATCACCATCGACGCCACCGCACCCAACGCGCCTAGCACGCCCGACATGACGGCGGGAACGGACAGCGGCTCGTCGAGCACCGACAACATCACCAGCAACACCACGCCCACCTTCAGCGGCACCGCGGAAGCCGGCAGTACGGTGACGCTGTACGACACCGACGGCACGACAGTGCTGGGCACCGCGACCGCCACGGGCGGCAACTGGTCGATCACCAGTTCGGCGCTGGGCGCAGGCGCGCACACGCTCACCGCCAAGGCCACGGATGCGGCCGGCAACGTCAGCGTGGCCTCGGCCGGGCTGGCCATCACCATCGACACCTCGGCTGCGGCCCCCGCGTCGCTCGACCTTGCGACCGCCAGCGACAGCGGTTCGAACAATACCGACAACCTTACCAACGACACCACGCCGACCATTACCGGCACTGCAGAAGTGGGCGCCGCGATCACGCTGTACGATACCGACGGCACGACGTCGCTGGGCACTGCCACTGCGGACGGCTCCGGCAACTGGAGCATCACCGCGTCCTCCCTGAGCGCTGGTGCGCACACCCTCACGGCCAAGCAGACCGACCAGGCCGGTAACGTCAGCGCAGCCTCGGCCGGATTGGCTATTACCATCGATACGACGGCACCCACAGTCAGCGATGCTCGCATCAGCATTTCGGGCGCCTCCGGCACCGGCGGCGCGTACAAGATCGGCGACACCGTCACCGCGACCTGGGACAACACCGGCACAGGCGACAACAACGCAGACACCATCAGCGGCGTGACCGTGGACTTCAGCGCCTTCGGAGGCGGTGCTGCCGTGGCGGCGAGCAACAGCGGCGGCACCTGGACGGCGACCTACACCATCGTCGCCGGGGCCATCGACGGCGCGAACAGGAACGTCTCCGTGACCGCGACGGACAACGCCGGCAACACGACGACCACGGCGGACACCAGCAACGCGACGCTGGACAACGTCGCCCCGACCGTGACCGACGGCAACATCAGCATCTCTGGCGCCACCGGCAGCGGCGGCGCGTTCAAGATCGGCGACACCGTCACCGCGACTTGGAACAACACCGCCGGCGGCGACAACAACGCCGACACCATCAGCGGCGTGACGGTAGACTTCAGCGCCTTCGGCGGTGGTGCGGCGGTGGCGGCGAGCAACAGCGGCGGCACCTGGACGGCGACCTATACCATCGCTTCCGGTGCCATCGACGGCACGAACAAGAACGTCAGCGTGACCACGACGGACAACGCCGGCAACACCACGACCACGGCGGACACCAGTAACGCGACGCTGGATAACGTTGCCCCGACCGTGACCGACGCCAACATCTCGATCAGCGGTGCATCCGGCACCGGCGGCGCCTACAAGATCGGCGATACCGTGACCGCGACCTGGAACAACACCGCGGGTGGCGACAACAACGCAGACACCATCAGCGGCGTGACGGTGGACTTCAGCGCGTTCGGCGGCGGTGCTGCCGTGGCGGCGAGCAACAGCGGCGGCACCTGGACGGCGACCTACACCATCGTCTCGGGCGCGATTGACGGCACCAACAAGAATGTCAGCGTGACCGCGACCGACAACGCGGGCAACACGACGACCACGGCGGACATTAGCAATGCGACGCTGGACAATCAGGCCCCGACCGTGACCGACGGCAATATCAGCATTTCGGGCGCCGCCGGTACCGGCGGTGCGTTCAAGATCGGCGACACCGTCACCGCGACCTGGAACAACACCGCGGGCGGCGACAACAATGCAGACACCATCAGCGGCGTGACGGCGGACTTCAGCGCGTTCGGCGGCGGTGCTGCCGTGGCGGCGAGCAACAGCGGCGGCACCTGGACGGCGACCTATACCATCGTCGCCGGGGCCATCGACGGTGCGAACAGGAACGTCTCCGTGACCGCGACGGACAACGCCGGCAACACGACGACCACGGCGGACACGAGCAACGCGACGCTGGACAACGTCGCCCCGACCGTGACCGACGGCAATATCAGCATTTCGGGTGCATCCGGCACCGGCGGAGCGTACAAGACCGGCGACACCGTGACCGCGACCTGGAATAACACCGCGGGCGGCGACAACAATGCCGACACCATCAGCGGCGTGACCGTGGACTTCAGCGCGTTCGGAGGCGGTGCTGCGGTGGCGGCGACGAACAGCGGCGGCACCTGGACGGCGACCTACACGCTGGTTACCGGTGCGGTGAACGGTACGAACATGAACGTCAGCGTGACCGCGACGGATAACGCGGGAAACACCAAGACCACGGCGGACACGAGCAACGCCACCGCTGACACCACGGCTCCCACCATTGCCAACGCCGTGGCGAACCAGGCCGTCAACGATAACGCCACCCTGTCGCCGTTCGCCACGATGACATTCACCGAAGCCAACACGTTGACGGTGCAGATCACCCTGGATACGGCAGCCAAGGGCAGCTTCACCACCCTGAACGGCTTCACCGATGCGGGTGGCGGCGTGTATACCTACACCGGCACGGCGGCAAATGCCGCCACCGCGATACAGGGGCTGGTGTTCACCCCGACCGCCAACCGGGTCGCGCCCGGATCGACCGAAACCACCACATTTACCGTGGACATCACCGATGCGGCGGGCAACACGGCCAGCGATGCCGCCACCACCGCGGTCTCCACCTCGATCAACGATGCGCCAGTGTTGAATGCCGCCGCTTCGCCCGCCTTGAACGGGATGGGGATCAACCCGGCGGCGCCCAGCAACGGCTCCACCACCGGCAGCACGCTGGTTTCCGCGCTGGTGGGGGGCGTCACCGACGCGGATACCGGGGCGGTGAAAGGCATCGCCATTACGGCCACCGACACCGTCAACGGCACGCTGTATTACTCCACCGATGGCGGCACGACCTGGACTGCGGCGGGCGCGGTTGCGGCCAACAGCGCGCTGTTGCTGGCTTCCGACGCCAACACCCGCTTGTATTACCAGTCCAACACCGGGGTCAGCGGCAACATCGCCTCCGCGCTGACTTTCCGCGCGTGGGACCAGACCAACGGAGCAGCGGCGAGCAAGGTGGACACGACCACCAACGGCACGACGACCGCGTTCAGCACCGCCACCGATACCGCCTCCATCGCCATTTATCCGCCGCCCACCATAGGCAGCGTATCGGCAGGGCAGGCGGTGAACGACAATGCCACGGTCTCGCCGTTCGCGGCCACCACCATTGCGGATTCACTCGCAAACAACGTCACCGTCACCGTCGCGCTGGATACCCAGGCCAAGGGCAGTTTCACTACCTTGTCGGGCTTTACCGATAACAACGATGGTACCTACACGCTGACCAATGTCACGGCCGCGGCGGCGCAAACGGCGATCCGCGGGCTGGTATTCACCCCCGCCGCCAACCGCGTCAATCCGACGCTGACCGAGACCACTACGTTTACCGTGACCGTTACCGATGTCACGACCACCGTTGCCGCGACCGATGCGACGACCACCGTGGTTTCGACTTCGATCAACGACGCGCCCGCCGTGGGCGGCGCGACTGCCGTCACCAACATCGACGATACGGCAACCGCCACGCCGTTCTCGACCTTTACCATCAGCGATGCCGATACCGCACAGACGCAGACTCTGACGGTCACGCTGGATGCGGCGGCGAAGGGCGCGTTATCCAACCTGAGCGGCGGCGCGTACAACGCCGGGACGGGGGTTTATACCTTTACCGGCACGGCGGCACAGGCGCAAGCGGCGATCCGCGGCCTGGTGTTCACCCCCACCGCCAACCGCGTCAACCCGACATTGACCGAGACCACCACCTTCACGGTGAGCGTCAACGACGCCATCGCGGTCGCAGCGACGGATGCCACCACCACCGTGGTTGCGACTTCGATCAACGATGCACCGACGGTGGGCGGCGCGACGGCCGTGACCAACCTCAACGTCGGCACCACCGCCAGCGCTACGCCGTTCGCGGCGTTTACCGTCACCGATGCCGATACGGCACAGACGCAAACGGTGACGGTCACCCTGGACACCGCGGCCAAGGGCGCACTGTCCAATCTGAGCGGCGGCACATATGACGCCGGGACGGGTGTGTACACCTTCACCGGCACGGCGGCGCAGGCGCAAGCGGCGATTCGCGCATTGGTGTTTACGCCGACCGCGAACCGCGTTACCGCCGGTGCCACGGAAACCACCACCTTCACCGTGAGCGTTAACGATGGCATTGCTGCCGCAGCAAGCGACAACACGACCACAGTCGTGGTCACCAACGTACCGCCACCGGTCGTAGTACCGCCACCGGTAGTGCCGCCGCCGGTTGAACCTCCACCACCGGTTGAACCTCCACCGGTCGTACCGCCACCACCGGTTGAACCACCTCCGGTCGTGACGCCGCCGCCGGTCGAACCGCCTCCGGTCGTGACGCCCCCGCCCCCGCCGCCGCCGGTCGTGACACCGCCTCCGCCTGCGCCACCGGCTCCGCCGCCGGCACCTCCGGCTCCGCCCGCACCGACGCCGCCTATCGTGGCGCCGGTCGTTGCGCCGCCCCCGCCACCGGCCCCACCGGCCCCGCAGATCAACGTCCTGCCGGTTCCGAATCTGCCGCAAGGCACGATCCCGCAATCGTCGCTGGTGGTCGATAACGGCATCGGCAATCTTTCCGTCGGCGCCGGGCAGAGCTTTACCTACGTCATTCCGAGGGATGCTTTCCTCTCCAGTTCCGGTGATGCGCGACTGAGCTTCCAGGCCACGCAGGCCAACGGCGCGCCGTTGCCGAACTGGCTGCGCTTCAATCCCGAGACGGGGACATTCAGCGGCGTCGTGCCCGAGGGCGTGAGAGGCGATCTGCGCATCCGGGTCAAGGCCGTGGACAGCAAGGGCAACGAGGTAGTGACCACCTTTACGATCAGGAGCGGCGTGGTCGCGCGCGAGAACGGCAATCAGCCCGGGAACGACGAGCCCGGGAACGACGAGCCGCGCCAGCGTCAGCGCGGGGCGGCGCTGTCAGGCCAAGGGCTGCTTTCAGTGCTGGGCGTGCCGGGTTTCGATGCCGGCATCCAGCCTGACACCCCGACGGATCGGGTGGCAGGGCAGCAGGCGGAACAGGGCGAGGCGGTTTCCTCCGAAGGCCAGGCGCCGCAATTGTCCGCACAGTTGCAGCGCGAGGCCCAACGATTCGGTCAGGCCAAGGACGCGACCTTGCGCCATCTGGCCGCCGTGGAACAGGCGCGGCAACTGGCATAACCCTTTTTAATCGAAATACAATCCAGAACCAGGGAGAACTCAAGTGATGTCCAACCAAAAACAACAACCCGCACGTTCCATCGCAAACCATCGCTGGACGCTGCTTCCATTGACGGCACTGGTGCTCGCGACACTGGGCGGTTGCGCCGTCACGCCGGAGCCGATGACCAGCGCCGAGCGCAAGGAACGCATCCAGCAGGACATGAGTGCCTTGTTCAAGGATGTCGAGCCTTTGTCCGGTCCACTGAGCCTGCACGAGGCGCAGGCGCGCGCGCTGAAATACAACGCCGATGCGCGCCTGAAGCTGATGGAGGAGGTGCTGTCCAACGCGCAGCTCGATCTTGCGCATTACGACATGCTGCCGCGCATGACGGTGTCCGCGGGCTACTCGGCCCGCAACAACGATGCGCTGTCTTCTTCGGTGACGCTGAACAACGGCGTGCTGACGCCGACCGGTACCTATTCGGGCGCGCAGGAAAGAAGCCGCAGCACGACCAATGCCGTGCTCGCGTGGAACGTGCTGGATTTCGGCGTCAGTTATGTGCGCGCCCAGCAACAGGCCACGCAGACGCTGATGGCCAACGAGCGCAAGCGCAAGGCGGTGCAAAACATCATGCAGGACGTGCGTCATGCGTATTGGCGCGCCTATGGCGCACAGAACATCCTGCCGCGGCTCGACGCGCTGCTGGTGCAGGTCAACGATGCATTGAAGCGCAGCCGCAGCATGGAAGAGCAGCGCCTGATGGCGCCCATCGACGCGCTGTCCTACCAGCGCGGCCTGATCGATCTCTACCAGCAGATCATGAGACACCGCCAGGAACTGGCGTCCGCGAAGACCGAACTGTCGGCGCTGATCAACGTCAAGCCCGGCACGAAACTGGAACTGAGCGGCGACGACAACATGGACTCGCTTCCCGGCGCGAAAATCCTGAACGACATGGACGCGCTGGATCAGGCCGCGCTCGCCAATCGTCCCGAGTTGCGCGAGGAGGATTACCGCAAGAAGGTAACCGTGCTCGAAGCGCGCAAGGCATTGTTCTCGCTGCTGCCGGGCATCGAGATCAACGCTTCCGCGAACCACGACAGCAACCGTTTCCTGTTCAAGAACGACTGGACCGAAACCGGTGCGACGGTCTCGTTCAACCTGTTGCGCGCGTTCTCCTATTCTTCGATGAAGGATGCGCAGGAGGTGCAGGCGAAGCTCGACGACGCCCGCCGCGTTGCGCTCAGCATGGCGGTGCTGGCGCAGGTGCGCATTGCCGGCGAACGTTATCGCGAAGCCATCACCGATTACGCGATCAACAAGCAGGCCGCAGAGGTGGATGCGCGCATCGAGAAGCATGTTGTTTCCGGCGTGATGGCCAATTCCGAATCGGATATGACGCTGCTGCGCGCCAAGGTCAAGGCGGCGCTGTCGGAGATGCAGCGCTACGTGAGCTATGCGGGGCTGCAGATGTCCTATGCGCGGGTCGCCAATTCCATCGGTGTCGACATGTTGCCGGATTCGCCGAAGCTGGACGATCTGAAGTCGTTCTCAGACCAGATTTCGCGCGTAGACGAGGCATGGCAGAAGGGCGATTTCCAGCAAGGTTCTTCCGAGCCTCAATCCGTTGCGGCGACGGAGTCTCCTCCGGTTGCGGCGCAGGAATCGCAACCGGTTGCACCGGCAGCACAGCCGGGGGCTCCCCAGCAGGTCGCGAAGTTGTCGGTAACAGTGAAAGAATCTAGATGAATCAAAAGTGGTTGATGGGCGGGGCGCTGGCAGTCGGCGTCCTCGGCGTGGTGTTTTTTTCAGGCGAGAAAGAGCCGGTTCCGGCGGCCGCATTGACGCCTGTGCCGGCTTCTTCTCCTGCGGATACATCGGTCGCAGCATCCGCTCCCGTGGCGGCAATGCTGAAAGCGCCGGAGAAAAAACTCGATGAGGTGCGCGTGCTGATCGCCGCAGAAGGCGAGAGCGTGCTGGCGGCGCAGATGGCGGGGCGCATCGTGGGCATTAGCGCCAAGCTGGGCGACCGCGTGAATCAGGGGCAGTCCATCCTGCGTTTCGATTGCGACGAGCAGCAGGCGCGGCTCAACATGGCGCGGGCGGAATCGGACGGCGCGCAGAAAGTCTACGAGGCGAAGGCCAAGCTACAGTCCATGCAGTCGGCCAGTCTGTTGGAGGTGAATCAGGCGGCTGCGGAAGCGGAAAAGTTCAAGGCGCAGATCCAGCTCTTCCAGGCGCAACTGCGTTTGTGCAGCATCAATGCGCCGTTCTCCGGACGCGTCACCAAGCTGCGCATCAAGCCTTACGAGAGCGTCGTCGTCGGCCAGCAACTGGTCGAGGTCATCAACGACGAGAAGCTCAAGGTGCAACTCAACATCCCGTCGCTGTGGCTGGCACGGGTAAAGGCGGGCAATCCGTTCGAGGTGCGCATCGACGAGACCGGCAAGCGCTATGAGGCCACGGTTCGCCGTATCAACGGCAAGGTCGATGCGGTCAGCCAGTCCGTCGAGATCGAAGGCGAACTGGTCGGTCGCCCCGAGGATTTGCTGCCGGGCATGAGTGGCGTCGCGATCTTTCCAGATGCCGCGCCGGACGTGAAGCCGGACGTGAAGAAGTAGCGCGCGCCGGATGTCGCAACCCACACCACGGATGGAAACGCTGGGTACCCTGTTGCAGATCGAACAGGATATCCGGCAGGCGCAGAGCGAGCGCGCTGTCGAATTCATCGCTGTCAACGATACCTGTCGGCTGTTGCCTTACCGCCTGGCCACGTTGTGGCGCACCGGACATGACGGGAAGCCGTCGGTCAGGCTGGTGTCCGGTCTCGCCGATCTCGCGAACGATTCTCCCTTCAGACAGTGGCTGGACCGGGTCATCGCCCATGCGATGCACGACGATGTTCCGGGCAAGCCCCGGATACTCGATGCGGAATCGCTGCCCGAAGAATTCCGGGAGGGCTGGGCGGAATGGATGCCGGCGCAGGTCGTCGTCGTTAGCCTGCCCACGCCCAAGGGCGATATCTGCGGCGGACTCTGGATCGCCGCAGACCATCCGCCGGGCGAGGCCGAGCTCGCGCTGCTGGAGCGGCTGGCCTGGGCTTACGGACAGGCGTTGTGGGCATGGCGGCCGCATATTCCATTCTGGGTGAATTGGCGCGAGAAGCTGGACGAGCAGCGTCTGAGAAAACGGCTGTGGCTCACGGTGCTGGTCGTCGCGCTGTTCCCGATGCGGCTGACGGTGTTGGCCCCCGCCGAGATCACCGGCAAGGACGCCAAGCTACTCGGTGCGCCGATGGACGGCGTGGTGGCGCAGTTCTACGTGAAGCCGAACCAGCCGGTGCAGGCCGGCGCTCCGCTGTTCGCGCTGGACGATACGGTGGTGCGCAACCGTAACGAGGTCGCGCTGAAGTCGCTTGCGGTCGCCCAGGCCGATTACCTGCGCGAGACGCAGAAGTCTTTCGGCGACGACGACAGCAAGGCGGATTTGGCCGCGTTCAACGCGAAGTTCGAGGAGAAGGCCGCTGAGGCGCAATACAGTGCGGATCTGATGAACCGCTCCACCATCACCGCGCCGGAGGCGGGCATCGTGGTGTACTCTGACCCCAACGACTGGCTGGGCCGACCGGTGCAGACCGGCGAGCGCATCGTCCAGATCGCCGATCCGAAACGCATCGAAATCAGCATCAGCCTGCCGGTGAACGATGCGCTCAATCTAGAACCGGGGGCGAAAGTGAAAATGTACCTGAACGCCTCGCCGTTCGACACGGTGGAAGGCGTGCTGACCCAGTCGAGCTACGAGCCGTTCCCGGTGCCGGAAGGCTTCGTCGCTTACCGCCTCAAGGCCGATCCGCTGCCCGGGGAGGACACGCCGCGGATCGGGCTGAAGGGCACCGCGAAAATCTACGGCGGTTGGCGTCCGCTGATTTACCACATCTTGCGCAAACCGCTTTCCGTATTGCGTCGCACCTTGGGAATTTGAGGTCGCCTCGGGATTTCTGTTCTGAAAAAACGGATGTCTGCTGGGGGAGGGGGCCGGAACCAAATGTAGGTCGGGCTATGCCCGACATGGTGGGCTATGCCCACCCTACGCCGGGCTTAACTGGTAATAAGTTTCATCCCCAGATTACCTCGAAAAAGATTCAATAATCCGTATAACCCTTCTCGCCCGGCGTATAGAACGTGCTGAAGTCGGGGGCGGTCAGTGCCGCGCCGCTCCGGAGTTTCTGCACCAGATCGGGATTGGAGATAAATGGACGGCCGAACGCCACCAGGTCGCCGCGATCCGCAGCGAGGTCAGCATTCGCGCGCGCCACATCGTAGCCGCCGGAGAGGATGTATCTGCCCTCGAACGCGCTGCGGATATTCGCCTTCAGCGTCGGGCTGACCTCCGGCGCGCCCATCGAGCTGTGATCGACGATGTGGATGTAAACCAGCCCCAGCTTGTTCAGCTCCTCGACCAGACGCAGATACATCGCATCCATCCCGACATCCGCAGCCGTCCCGTTGAATGCGCCATAGGGCGAGATGCGCATGCCGATGCGCTCCGCGCCGATAGCCGCGACGGATGCCTTCGCCACTTCCACCGCGAAGCGGATGCGGTTCTCGATGCTGCCGCCCCAGCAGTCGGTGCGCTGGTTGGTCGCCGTGTTGAAGAACTGGTCGATCAGGTAGCCGTTCGCACCATGCAGTTCGACGCCGTCGAAGCCTGCCTCGATTGCGAGCCTGGATGCGTTCGCATATTCGGCGATGGCGGCGGAGATATCGGCTTCGCTCATCTCCTCCGGCACGGGATAAGGCTGCATGCCGCTGCTGTCCGTCCACATGTCGCCGGTCAGGGCGAGCGCGGAAGGCGCGACGATACGCGTCCCTGCCGCCATATTCGCCGGATGGCTGACGCGTCCGGTGTGCATCAGCTGTACGAATATTTTGCCGCCGTTGGCATGCACGGCATCGGTCGCCAGTTTCCATCCCTGCATCTGCTCGTCCGAGAACAGGCCGGGAATGCGCGCGTAGCCCAAACCGTTGGCAGAAGGCGATGTGCCCTCGGTGACGATCAATCCGGCATCGGCGCGCATGCCGTAATACTTCGCCATCAGCTCGTTCGGGACATTACCCGTCGCGCGCGAACGCGTCATCGGCGCCATCACCACACGGTTTTTCAGTTGCAGAGTGCCGAGTGTGGTCGTGGTGAACAGGGTTTGGGTCATGTTGTGCTCCAATAAATTAAAGTTAAGAACTATGCCTATCGGCAATGGGTTTTATTGCTTGATCGCTTCGACCGGGATGGTCAAGGTGACTTCGTCGCCGACATAAGGCGTGTGCTTGGCCATGTCGAAATCGGAGCGTTTGACCTTGGCCGTGGCGGTCGCGCCGCAGGCGTCTTTCTTTACCATCGGGTGCGGCATGCACAGGAAGGAATTCACCGTCAGCGTCACCGGCTTGGTGATGTCCTTGATCGTCAGGCTGCCTTCTACTGCAATCACCTTGTCGCCGTCGAATTTCAGCCTGGTCGATTTGTAAGTGATGGTTGGAAACATTTCCGTGTCGAAGAAATTTGCGGCTTGAATGTGCTGATTGAACAAGGCAGAGCCGGTGTTGACAGACTTCGCATCGATAACGATATCGACCGAACCGGTCTTGTTCGCGCGATCCAGCGTGATCGTGCCGGATGTCTTGTCGAAGCGGCTCAACTGGATGGAATAGCCGAAGTGGCTGTATTCGAATCGCGGCAATGTGTGCGACGGTTCGATCACGTAGGTTTCGGGTGCGGCATACGCGGAAGACGAGATCAGGGCGGCGACGGCAAGTGCGATCAGTTTGTTCATAGTGCTCTCCTTATGCGGTTGGTAAAGATGCTGCGAAGTTCAGGCGAAATGCCCGTTGCGAAAATCGTCTATGGCCTGGTGTATCTGCTGCTCGGTGTTCATCACGAACGGGCCGTATTGCACGATGGGCTCGTTCAGCGGCTTGCCGGCGATCAGGATCAGCCGCGCATCCTCGGTCGCCGCAATCGTCACGCCGTCGGCTTCCGGTGCATTGCCCAGTATGCCCATGCGCTTGGCTTCCACCCGCGTATCGCCGACCTGCACCGCGCCGCGATAGACGTAGATGAAGGCGTTGTGCGTCGCGGGCAGCGCTGTCGAGAATGATGCGCCCGCGGGAATGTGGATGTCCAGATACAACGGCTCGGTGACCTCGCGTTCGACCACGCCCGCCACGCCGTTGCTGCTGCCGGCGATCACGCGCACGGTGACGTTCTCTGCGGTCGTGTATTCGGGGATCTTCTCGCTGGCATAGTCCTGGTACCAGGGCACGGCCATCTTGCTCTGCGCGGGCAGATTCAGCCAGAGTTGGAAGCCTTCCATCACGCCGTGCTCCTGCTCGGGAATCTCGGAGTGGATCACGCCGCGACCGGCGACCATCCACTGCACGCCGCCGTCGCCCAGCAGGCCCTCGTGGCCCGCATTGTCGCGGTGGCGCATGCGGCCCGCGAGCATATAGGTCACTGTCTCGAAGCCGCGATGCGGATGATCGGGGAAGCCGGCGATGTAATCGTCCGGATTGTCGCTGCCGAACGCGTCCAGCATCAGGAAAGGATCGAGGCGGCGCTGCAGCTTGCCGGTCAGCACGCGGGTCAGCGTTACGCCCGCGCCGTCCGAGGTGGCGACACCTTCGACGAGGCGCTCGACGAAGCGCGACTGATGCACAACGGATTTTTTGATGATGTCCATAATAATCACCTTGTCTGATATTCAGTTGCCGGGCCAAGTGAATTCCACTCGAATACCGCTTGGCTCGTAGCACATCATGTGCCTTGCAGGTCCTTGCCCCAATTGCTCGGGAGCGAACTCGATCTCGATGCCGTGGCTCAACAGCCGGTCATGAATGGTATTCAGGTCGCTTTCACTTCCAACCTGGAATGCCACATGGTGCAGGCCTACGTTTCTTTTCCTGTCGAATCCGACGAATGCCTGCTCCTTGGCAGCCCAGAGCGTAACCATCGTTTTTCCATCGCTGACATAAATAGCCGGATATTCGTCATTTCTGCGCACTTCTTTCCAGCCAAGCAAGGAGGTGAAGAATTGCGCACTTGCTTCCAGCTTTGAAACGGTGAGTCCGATGTGGTGAGTACCGGAGGTAATGGGGGTGTTCATGATTTTCCTCTTGAGCGGGTAGCGGAGGTTCAATATGCGTATGCATAGTATTCGCCTCAAACAGATAGATAAAGCCACCAAGTCGAGATAGACTGTCCCGAAAATGGAACAAAAGAGCATCTCCGCCGACGACCTGATCCTGTTCGCCACCATCGCCGAACAGGCCAGCCTCGTTCGCGCCGCCGAACGGCTGGGCATGCCCAAGGCCACGGTCTCGCGCCGCCTGAGCAATCTCGAAGAACTGCTGGGGCAGAAGCTGCTGATACGCACCACCCGCCGCCAGACGCTGACCGAATTCGGGCAGGAATTCCTCGACCACTGCCGGCGCGTGGCGGAAGAAGTCGCCACGGTGCAGGATTTCGTGCGCAGCCGGGATGCGCAGCCGCGCGGACGGCTGCGCGTCTCGATGCCGGGCGATTACGCCAGACAACACTTCTCGCGCGCGATCGCGACCTTCATCGAAAGCCATTCGGAAATCCAGCTCGACATCGACCTGAGTTCGCGGCGCGTAGACCTGATAGGCGAACGCTACGATCTCGCGATCCGCATGGGAAGTCTGACCGACGACGCGACCCTGGTTGCACGCAAGATAGACGAGCAGAGCCTGGGCCTGTACGCCAGCCCGATCTATCTGGCGCTGCATCCGGCGCCGAAACATCCGGACGATCTCGCTCATCATGCCTCGGTTCGATTGCTGTCCGTGCAGGGGAATGCCGTGCCATGGAAGCTGACTCGCGGCAAGGAAACATGGGAAGACGTGCCGCCCGGGCGGCTCACGCTGAATTCGCCCGACATGATCCAGCAACTGTTGCTGGACGGCGCGGGCATAGGCGCATTGCCTTGCCGGTTTGCGACGGATGACGTGAAGCTCAAGCGACTGGTGAGAGTGTTGCCGGAATGGTCGTTGCCGACGGTGCCGGCATGGGCGGTGATGCCGATGCGCCGTTACCTGCCCGCCAAGACAAGGGCTTTCCTCGCGCATCTGGAACAGTTCATGGAGAAGGGGTGAAAGACGGGGCGGTCGTTCGAATCCCGGCGGATTCGTATTATGATGCCAACCGGTTTTGGATATGGCGGATTAAATATGATCGTCGACGGATTTCGTTCTTCCCTGCGGGCCTATTGTGTAACGATCGAAGATGGGGTGGTCGATACCCTGCTTCTGGCATCGATGGATCGCAAGCTCTGTGATGTCGCCAACCATCTGGCTTTCTGCCACAGAAACTATGTCGAGAAACGGGTCGAGGCCAATTCGCTATTGGCGCTCATGACGCTGCGCAGAAAGCGCCTCGCTCATGAGGCCGTCCAGGCCGACAGGATGGTGGAGGAGACGCTAGAGATACAGGACCAGCTCATAGCGCTCAGGACTAGTGTGCTCGTACGCCTGTTCGACCGCATCTATGAGCAAATGCCTTCTTGCTTATTGTAATAGTCCCTTAATTCTCCACGTTGCTCCCGCTCAAAAAAGCAAAGGGAACATTTCTACTTTGTAAAAAATGGAACATTGCTAACTCGTGCTTAATAATTTTTTCAAAGTTGGCTTTACAAGTATTGGGGTCCTCACTATAATGCGCGCTCTTCGAGGTACGGGGGTATAGCTCAGCTGGGAGAGCGCTTGCATGGCATGCAAGAGGTCAGCGGTTCGATCCCGCTTACCTCCACCAAAAGAAGTAGTTGCAGTACTGAAGTTGTAACACGAAGTCCCCTTCGTCTAGAGGCCTAGGACACCGCCCTTTCACGGCGATAACACGAGTTCGAATCTCGTAGGGGACGCCAAATCACAAAAGCCCGCAATCGCGGGCTTTTTCGTTTCCTGCTGATCGATCTGGTCGAGTAAGCGCAGGAGTATCGGCATCAGGCATTCCTGAATTGCGCCCCCTCAGGCTTCAGCCTACAATCCAAACGAATGTAGCATCATCGTGCAGTATCCGGATCATCGCAGATGCGGTGAAATCATGATCGCGAGGGAGAGTCTCATGGTGGCAGATGCAAACGTGCGTATGGCCGAACTCGATCAGATATTGGAGCGTCGCGACCGCGATCCGGGCGACTTGTTGCAGATACTGCGCGAAATACAGGAGCTGCGCGGGTACATCGATCCGGCGACGGTCACTTATCTCGCTTCCCAGCTAGGCATTCCGCGCGCCCGTATCGAAGGAGTCGCCGGTTTCTATTCCTTCCTGCATCTTCAGCCGCACGGCGAATACCGCGTGCTGTTTTCGGACAACATCACCGATCGCATGTTGGGCAATCAGCAGTTGCTGGAGGTGATGTGCCACCAGTTGTGGTTGCAGCCGGGTAAGGTGTCGGAAGACGGTCTGGTCAGCATCGATATGACTTCCTGCACCGGCATGTGCGACCAGGGGCCGGCGATGCTGGTCAACGGGCGTGCGATCACAAGGCTGACGCTGCAACGCGTGCAGGAGATCACTCACCTGATCCGCAACCGCACGCCGATGGCGGACTGGTCTGCCGATTTCTTCCGCGTGGAAGACAACGTCCGCCGCAGCGGTCCGATACTGGACAACAAACTCGCGCCCGGTGAGGCATTGCGCATCGGCTTGAATATCGGCGGCACGGCCATCGTCGAGGAGGTCAAGAAATCCGGCCTGCGCGGACGCGGCGGCGCTGGTTTTCCTACCGGGCTGAAGTGGGAGGCCTGCCGTAACGCATCGGGAACGATCAAGCATGTGGTGTGCAATGCCGACGAGGGCGAGCCCGGCACATTCAAGGATAGAGTGCTGCTGACCCGTCAGGCGGATATGGTGTTCGAGGGCATGACGCTATGCGCTCAGGCCATCGGCGCGCAGCACGGCTACCTCTATCTGCGCGGCGAATACCGTTACCTGCTGGAACCTTTGCAGGAAGTGCTGCAACGCCGCCGCGACAGCAATCTGCTGGGCAAGAGTATCCTCGGACAGGCCGGCTTCGATTTCGATATCGAGATCCATCTGGGCGCCGGGGCTTATATCTGCGGCGAAGAGTCGGCGCTAATCGAATCGCTGGAAGGCGAACGCGGCATTCCGCGCAACCGTCCGCCGTTCCCGGTGACGCATGGCTATATGCAGCAGCCGACGGCGGTGGACAACGTTGAGACCTTCTGCAGTGCGGCGCTGGCGATACAGATGGGGGCGGATGCCTTCCGCGCGATCGGCACGGAGAAATCGTCCGGCAGCAAGCTGATCTCGGTGTCCGGTGACTGCCCGCGTCCCGGCATCTACGAATATCCGTTCGGCGTGTCGGTGCGCGAGGTGCTGCAGGATTGCGGCGCAGTGAATACGCGCGCGGTGCAGGTCAGCGGCCCCTCCGGCATCTGCGTCGCCGAGCATGAATTCCATCGCAAGCTGGGCTTCGAGGATCTGCCGACGGCCGGGGCCTTCATGGTGTTCGACGACAGCCGCGACATGTTCGAGGTGGCGCGCAATTTCGTGCAATTCTTTGCGCACGAGAGCTGCGGATTCTGTACGCCTTGCCGTGTCGGCACCTCGATGTTGAAGCAGACCATGAACAAGATCGCCGATGGCCACGGCACACAACATGATTTGCGCGAGGTCGAGCATCTCGACCATGTATTGCAGACCACCTCCCATTGCGGCTTGGGACGTACTGCCTGCAATCCCGTATTGCATACCCTCAGGCATTTCCGCCCAGCCTACGAAAATCGTCTGAAATCGCTGGATTTCGAGCCGGGCTTCGATCTCGACGGTGCACTGGAGCGCGCGCGCCAGATGACCGGGCGCGACGATGCGGGCGCCCATCTGAACACGGAGGAAGCATGAGCAATACTTTTAGTCTTGACGGCGCCGAGGTTCCATTTGCACCCGGACAGACCGTGATGCAGGCAGCTTTGACTGCCGGGCATTACATTCCGCATTTATGCTACCACCCCGAATTCAAGCCGCACGGCAGTTGCAAACTGTGCACGGTCAAGATCAACGGCCGCACTGCAGCATCCTGCACCATGCCCGCCGAAGCGGGACTGGAAATCGAGAGCGATATCGACGAACTGAACGATCTGCGCCGCAGGCTGGTGCAGATGCTGTTCGCCGAGGGCAACCACTTCTGTCCCTCTTGCGAGAAGAGCGGCAACTGCGTGCTGCAGGCGCTGGGTTATGACCTTGAAGTGCACGCCGCCGGTTTTCGTCACCAATTTCCGGATCGGCCGGTGGATGCTTCGCATCCTGACATCCTGCTCGACTTAAATCGTTGCGTGCTGTGCGAATTATGCGTGCATGCCTCCTCCGAGGTGGATGGCAAGAATGTATTCGGTTTCTCCGGGCGCGGCATAACCAAACACCTGATCGTCAATTCGGAGTCCGGCAAGCTGGCGGACACCGACATTGCGCTGACCGACAAGGCGATGCAGGTCTGCCCGGTCGGCGTGATCCTGCCCAAGCGCGTGGGTTTCAGCCAGCCTATCGGTCAGCGACGTTACGACCAGCGTCCGATCAGCGCGCAAGCCTTGGACGATGCGCCGCGACCTTCAACGGGAGCTTCCCATGACTGAAAAGAAAAAACTGCGTATCGCAACCACCTCGCTGGCCGGCTGTTTCGGCTGCCATATGTCGATACTCGACATCGACGAGCGCTTGTTCCCATTGCTCGACTTGGTCGAATTCGACCGTTCGCCGCTTACCGACATTAAACACTGCGGGCCTTGCGATATCGGCATCGTCGAGGGGGGCATCTGCAACGCGGAGAATGTGCATGTGCTGCGCGAGTTCCGCAAGAACTGCAAGATACTGATCTCCATCGGTGCCTGTGCCGTGACCGGCGGCCTGCCCGCGCAGCGTAATCATCTCGATCTGAGCAGCTGCCTGACCGAGGTGTACCTGACCGAACCGGGACTGGCTCACGGTCACATTCCGAACGATCCCGAACTGCCGCTGCCGCTGGACAAGGTGCATCCCAACCACGAAGTGGTGAAGATCGATTACTTCATTCCGGGTTGCCCGCCGTCAGGTGATGCGATCTGGAAATTCCTCACCGACCTGATCGCGGGCAAGACGCCCGAACTCGGACATGGGCTGATCAATTATGACTGATACCATCAATAATCTGGAAACCGCCGCGCATCCGGAGAACCTGCGCCGCGTCGCAATCGACCCGGTGTCGCGCGTGGAAGGTCACGGCAAGGTGACGCTGCTGCTGGACGAGAACGACCGCATCCATCAGGTGCGGCTGCATATCGTCGAGTTCCGCGGCTTCGAGAAATTCGTGCAGGGGCGGCCGTACTGGGAAGCGCCGGTGATGGTGCAGCGGCTGTGCGGCATTTGTCCGGTGAGTCACCATCTGGCAGCCTCCAAGGCGATGGATATGATCGTCGGCGCGACGCTCACACCGACCGCAGAGAAGGTGCGACGGCTGATGCACTACGGCCAGATATTCCAGTCGCATGCGCTGCATTTCTTTCACCTGAGTTCGCCTGACCTGCTGTTCGGCTTCGACTCGGATGTCGCCAAGCGCAATATCGTCGGCGTCGCCGCCACCTATCCCGAGATCGCCAAGCAGGGCGTGCTGCTGCGCAAGTACGGGCAGGAAGTGATCCGCGTCACCGCAGGAAAACGCATCCACGGCACCGGCTCGATTCCCGGCGGGGTTAACAAGAACGTCAGCATTGCGGAACGCGATTACCTGCTGAAGGATATAGCCCAGATGATCGAATGGAGTCGCGATTCGGTGGCGATGGTGCGGCAGTTGTTCGAGCAGAATCTGGACTTCTATGACTCCTTCGGGCGATTCAAGGCTCACACGCTCAATCTGGTGCGCGCCGACGGCGCACTGGACCTGTATCACGGCGGCCTGCGCGCGCGCGACATGGACGGCAACACGCTGTTCGATCACTACGACTACAGCCATTACTGGGATGCGATCTTCGAGGACGTGAAGCCTTGGTCGTACATGAAGTTTCCGTTCTTGCGCAGTCTCGGCCCGGAGACCGGCTGGTACCGCGTCGGCCCGTTGAGCCGGGTGACGCAGTGCGATTTCATCCCGACGCCGCTGGCTAACCAAGCGCGCAAGGCGTTCATGGCGTTCAACGGTGGCTCGGCTGCTGGGGCGACGCTGGGCTTTCACTGGGCGCGCATGATCGAGATGCTGCATGCAGCCGAGATGATGCAGGATCTGCTGCACGATCCCGATTTACAGGGCGAAGATCTGGTCAGCACCGGACAGCGTCAGGAACGCGGGGTCGGCGTGATCGAAGCGCCGCGCGGCACGCTGATCCATCACTACAAGGTGGACGAGCATGACCAGATCGTGCGCTGCAACCTGATCGTTTCCACCACCCACAACAACCAGTCGATGAACGAGGCGATCCGCCAGGTGGCAAGGCAATACCTCGACGGAAAGAAACTCACCGAAGGCTTGCTCAACCATATCGAGGTCGCGATCCGCGCCTTCGACCCTTGCCTGTCCTGCGCCACCCATGCGCTGGGCAAGATGCCGCTGGAAGTCGAATTGCTGGACGTTTCTGGGGAGCGAGTAGATGTGCTGTCTCGCTCGTCGGACGGCGTATTCTGCTCGCCGAATTGATGACGGCGCCCATCCTGGTTTTTGCTATCGGCAACGAATCGCGCGGCGACGATGCGGTGGGACCGTTGCTGGCGCGTGCGCTCGAAGGCCTAGACGACAGCGTCGAGGTGATTGAGGACTATCAGCTCCAAGTAGAGCATGTCACCGACCTGGTCGGACGCAGTGCGGCGATATTCGTCGATGCCGATGTGTCGTGTTCCGCACCGTTCCATTTCTCAAAAATCGCCGCCGAGCATGACAACAGTTACACCAGTCATGCGATGACGCCGTTCGCGCTGTTGCACACCTATCGGCAAGTCTATGGGGCGGAAGCACCGCCGACTTTCCTGCTGCGCATCCGCGGTTACGATTTCGAATTGGGCTCGCCGTTGAGCGGCCAGGCCGAACAAAATTTGGTGGCGGCGACGAGATTGGCAGGGGATTTGTGCGGGACGGCCAATCCGCAAAATTGGCTTCAGCGCGCCGATTTGCGCGCGGCAGAGGAGCGGGCTGCACAGGAATAACATCATCAAGGGGGCAGATTATGTTTGAGTCGCGCATACATGGACGGGGCGGGCAGGGCGTAGTAACGGCGGCTGAGATGCTGTCCATCGCAGCCTTTGAAGAGGGGCGCAATGCCCAGGCTTTCCCGAGTTTCGGTTCGGAACGCACCGGCGCACCGGTGGTGGCGTTCTGCCGCATCGCGGACAAGGAAATCCGTTTACGCGAACCCATCATGGAGCCGGACGCGATCATCATTCAGGACACCACGCTGCTGCACCAGGTCGATGTGTTCGCCGGACTGAAAGCGGACGGCTACATATTGATCAACACCAGCCGCAGTTTCGAAGCGCTGGGACTGGGCGACTTCATCAAGGGCAGACCGGCGGAGCGGCTATGCGCGCTGCCCGCCACGGAAATCGCGATCAAACACATCGGACGCCCGATACCGAACGTGCCGCTGATCGCGGGATTCGCCGCACTCTCCGGACTGATCCGGCTGGAATCGGTGGTCAAGGCGATCAATCAGAAATTTTCCGGTAAGGTGGCGGAGGGCAACATCGCGGCGGCGACTGAGGCCTACAATCTGATCAAGACCAGAATGGCGGAGGTGCAACATGCTTAAACAGACCGAAGGTTCGCGCGCGGTTGCCGAAGCAATTGCGCTATGCCGCCCCGAGGTGATTTGCGCCTATCCGATCTCGCCGCAGACGCATATCGTCGAGGCGCTGGGAGAGAGCGTGAAGAGCGGGCAATTGGAGAACTGCGAGTTCATCAACGTCGAGAGCGAATTCGCCGCGATGTCGGTCGCCATCGGCGCATCTGCCGGCGGTGCGCGCGCCTATACCGCGACCGCTTCGCAGGGGCTGCTGTTCATGGTCGAGGCGGTTTACAACGCCTCCGGCCTCGGCCTCCCTATCGTGATGACGGTCGCGAACCGCGCGATTGGCGCGCCGATCAACATCTGGAACGATCATTCCGATTCTTTATCGCAACGCGACTCCGGCTGGATGCAATTGTTCGCCGAGACCAACCAAGAGGCGCTGGATCTGCACATTCAGGCATTCAAGCTGGCCGAAGAATTGTCGCTGCCGGTGATGGTGTGCATGGACGGCTTCATCCTGACCCATGCCTACGAGCGCGTGGACATGCCGACCCAGCAACAGGTCGATGCCTATCTGCCGCCGTACGAACCGCGTCAGGTGCTGGACCCGCGCGAGCCGGTGTCGATAGGCGCGATGGTCGGCCCCGAAGCCTTCATGGAAGTGCGCTATCTCGCGCACGCCAAACAGATGCAGGCGCTGGAGCGCATCCCGCAACTGGCTGCCGAATTCAAGCAGATATTCGGGCGCGACACCGGTGGGCTGACGCATACCTATTGCGCCGAGGATGCCGAGACCATGGTCGTGGCGATGGGCTCGGTGCTCGGCACGATCAAGGACACGGTGGACGAGATGCGCGCCGACGGCCACAAGATCGGCGTGCTGGGCATCACCAGCTACCGTCCGTTCCCGCTGGCGCAGGTGCGCGCCGCGTTGCAGAACGCCAAACGCGTCGTGGTGTTGGAGAAGAGTCTGGCGGTGGGCATAGGCGGGATACTCTCCACCGACGTGCGCATGGCCTTGTCCGGCATCCAGCTGCACGGCTATACCGTGGTGGCCGGTCTGGGCGGCCGCGCGATCACGCGCAAGTCGCTGCACAAGCTGTTCCGCGAGGCGGAGCAGGAGACGTTGCAACCGTTGACCTTCCTGGATCTGGACTGGAACGTGGTCAACAAGCAACTGGAGCGCGAGCGTTCGGTGCGCCGCTCCGGGCCTGCCGCCGAAAGCATTTTGCGCGATATTGGAACCGTGGCGTCCAAGATTGCCTAAGGGGTATATATGACATTCCAACCCATCAAGTTCTACCAGACCGGCACTTTCACCGTCGGCAACCGCCTGCTGACGCCCGAGCAGCGTAGCGTCCAATCGCACCTTGACCGCAGCAATGCGATCAACTCGGGGCATCGCGCCTGTCAGGGCTGCGGCGAAGCACTGGGCGCGCGCTATGCGATCGATGCGGCGATGGAAGCGACCAACTCGCAATTGATCGCGGTCAATGCCACAGGTTGCCTGGAGGTCTTCACCACGCCGTATCCGGAAACGTCATGGCAGTTGCCCTGGATGCATTCGCTGTTCGGTAATGCCGCCGCCGTGGCGACCGGCGTCGCGGCGGCGATGAAGGTGAAGGGACGCAGCGAGGTGCGGGTGGTCGCGCAGGGCGGCGACGGCGGCACCACCGACATCGGCTTCGGTTGCTTGTCCGGCATGTTCGAGCGCAACGACGATGTGCTGTACATCTGCTACGACAACGAGGCCTACATGAACACCGGGGTGCAGCGCTCGTCGGCCACGCCGCCCGCTGCGCGCACCGCGACGACGATGTCGGTCGGTCCCGAACCGGGCAATGTGTTCGGGCAGGGCAAGTTCCTACCGGCCATTGCGATGGCGCACGAGATTCCCTATGTCGCGACGGCCACGGTGGCGGACCTGCGCGATCTGGAAGCCAAGGTGAAACGCGCGATGGAATTCCGCGGCGCTCGCTACATCCATATTCTCGTGCCCTGTCCGCTGGGTTGGGGCACGGCTTCGCACGACTCTATACGCATCGCGCGGCTGGCGCATGAGACCGGTGTGTTCCCGGTATTCGAAGCCGAGTACGGCGTGCAGGTCAGCGCATTGCCGATACGCAAGCAGTTGCCGGTAGAGGAATACCTGAAGCCGCAGAAACGCTTCGCGCATCTGTTCGGCGCCAAGCCCAAGGTCGAGGTGATCGCACGGCTCCAGGCGCGTGCCGACCGCAATATCAGCAGGTACGGACTGCTGCAGAAAGAGGTGGCATGATGGACAAACCGTTTGCAATCACGCTCGATCCCGGCTCCTCGCTGGCCAACCTCACCGGCTCGTGGCGCACCAGAAAGCCGGTCTATCTGGACCGGCTGCCGCCCTGCAACAACGCCTGCCCGGCCGGGGAAAACATCCAGGGCTGGCTGTTCCACGCCGAAGCCGGCAACTATGAGCAGGCCTGGCGCACGCTGACCGAAAACAACCCCTTGCCCGCGATCATGGGGCGCGTGTGCTACCACCCCTGCGAAACGGCCTGCAACCGCGGCCAGCTCGACGACGCCGTGGGCATCAATTCGGTGGAGCGTTTTCTCGGCGACGAGGCGATCAAATGCGGCTGGCAGTTCGACAAGCCGGCGACCAGCAGCGGCAAGAAGGTGTTGGTGGTCGGCGCGGGGCCGTCCGGCCTGTCCGCCGCGTACCATCTGGCGCGCATGGGGCACAAGGTCGAGATACAGGAAGCCGGGCCGATGGCCGGCGGCATGATGCGCTTCGGCATCCCCAAGTATCGATTGCCGCGCGAGGTGCTGGATGCCGAGGTGCAGCGCATCCTCGATCTCGGCGTCACGCTCAGACTCAACACCAAGGTGGCGAACATCGAGCAGAGCATGAAAGAGGGCGGCTTCGATGCGGCCTTCCTCGCGGTCGGAGCGCATATCGGCAAGCGCACCTACATTCCGGCGGGCGACGCGACCAAGATCCTCGATGCGGTGTCGGTGCTGCGCTCGATGGAAGGCGAAGACAAGCCGATGCTGGGCCGCCGCGTGGTGGTCTACGGCGGCGGCAACACGGCAATCGATGTCGCGCGCAGCGTGAAGCGCATGGGAGCGGAACCCATCATCGTCTACCGCCGCACCCGCGACAAAGCGCCGGCCCATGACTTCGAGATCGAAGAGGCTTTGCAGGAAGGCGTGATGATCAAGTGGCTGTCTACGATCAAGCAGGCAGGCGAAGGCGAGATCACCGTCGAGAAGATGCAACTGGACGAGAAGGGTTTCCCCCAGCCGACCGGCGAGTTCGAGACGCTGGCCGCCGACTCCGTGGTGCTGGCGCTCGGCCAGGATGTGGATCTGTCGCTGCTGGAAGGCGTGTCCGGTCTGGAGATCAAGGATGGCACGGTGCAGGTCGGCCCCAACATGATGACCGGCCATGACGGCATCTTCGCCGGCGGCGACATGGTGCCGTCGGAGCGCACCGTCACCGTTGGCGTGGGGCACGGCAAGAAGGCGGCGCGCCATATCGACGCCTGGCTGCGCGGCACGGTCTACGAGTCCGCGCCCAAACACGAGATCGCGACGTTCGACAAGCTCAACCTCTGGTATTACTCGGATGCGCCGAAGACGGTGCGCCCCATGCTGGACATCATCCGCCGCCAGAGCAGCTTCGACGAAGTGCAGGGCGGGCTGGACGAGAGCAATGCGCTGTTCGAGGCGCGCCGCTGCCTGTCCTGTGGCAACTGCTTCGAGTGCGACAACTGCTACGGCGTGTGCCCGGACAACGCCGTTATCAAACTCGGCCCCGGTAGGCGTTTCGAATTTAACTACGACTACTGCAAGGGTTGCGGTATCTGCGTGTCGGAATGCCCGTGCGGCGCGATAAAAATGGTGGCGGAGGACATCTGAATACCGGATGATTCGCGCCGGGCGGCACTCACGACATTTTCATGAAGCAAGGCGATTACGCAAAAACTCTGGCTTGGTTACGGACGAATCCATCGTTTGACGAACTCTGCGCCAGGCATCCGGACGACTGGGCCGCAGTGCAGGACGATATCGCGTCTATCATCGCGCGCGGCATCCCAGAAGAACTAAAGGAATACCTAGAACGATTTTCCTCGAAGGCGGCCTCCGGTCAATCGCTCCAGCGGGAAAAATCCCTGTCGCAATTTATCCGCAGCCGCATGGCGCACGAGGCCGTCAAGAAACTCAGCCTATCCGCACTAGCTGCGGATACCGGCGTGACTCGCGGCAAGCTGCGCTTTAACTGGTTCAACGGCTTCATCGCCCAGCGTTTACTGTTCGCCAGCAAGCTGGAACGCAAGCCGGTCTCGTTGCGCTGGTTCCGGCTGCTCTGGCCGCTGGTGTGGCAGCGCAAACGCCTGATGCCGCTGGTGCAGCCCCGCGGCATCTATTGTTTCTATACTCGCGAGCTGGTCTCCGAGCTGGCGGTGCTGGTCGGCGAGCGTAGCTGTCTGGAGATAGGCGCGGGCGAAGGGACGCTAACGCGCTTTCTTCAGGCGCAAGGCGTGCAAGTCACCGCCACCGACAATCACGGCTGGAGCAATTCGGTGAGCTACCCGGACTGGGTGGTCAAGCTCGATGCCTGCGTCGCCCTGGATAAATACAAACCGGAAGTGGCGATCTGTTCCTGGCCGCCTGCGCAGAACGATTTCGAGCGCTGCGTGTTCGAGACATCAAGCGTGCAACTTTATATCGTCATTGGCAGCCGCCATCGTTTCGCGTTCGGCAACTGGAATGTGTATCGGCGGCAGAAGGATTTCGAACTGGTTGAGGATCAACGTCTGGCGGCAATGTTGTTGCCGCCAGAACTGGAATCGGCCATGTTCGTGTTCCGGCGCAAGAGGGCGGAATGATGCGTACAACCTGCCCGATCAATTGCCGCGGTATTTCGGGATAACTCCATGTCTAACAACACCGTCAATGTTCCGCTGTCGTGTTCCGGTCCGTCGGTGCTGGCTTGCGGCGCATGGCTGAAAAACACCGTCTGTGTCACGCGTGGAGATCAGGCTTATGTCTCGCAACTGATCGGCGATCTCGACAGCGCCGATGCTTGCCGGATGCTGGAAGAGACGGTAGTGCGCCTGTGCGCGGAGCTCGATGTGAAGCCGGAGATTGTCGCGCACGACCTGCATCCGGATTTTTTTAGCAGCCGGTTCGCGCAGGCTTATGCCGGACAGCGCGGTTTGCCGGTTATCGCGGTGCAGCACCACCACGCCCATATCGCGGCACTCTGCGCAGAGCACCACATCGACGAACCGGTGTTCGGGCTGGCGCTGGATGGCGTAGGCTTGGGCACGGACGGCACACCTTGGGGCGGCGAATTGTTGCTGGTGCATGGTGCGGGCTTTCGGCGACTCGGACATCTAGCGCTCCTCGCCATGCCCGGCGGCGACCGAGCGGCACGCGAGCCTTGGCGCATGGCGGCGGCAGCCTTGTTCGGAATGGGGCGCGGCGATGAAATCTCCCGACGCTTTACCGCACAACCGGGAGCGGAGACGGTGGCGACGATGTTGCAATGCGGCCTGAACTGCCCGACGACTTCCAGTATGGGGCGGTTGTTCGATGCCGCTGCGGGCTTGTTGGGCGTGTGCGAAGTGCAGGCCTTCGAAGCCCAGGCCGCGATCCTGTTGCAGCAACTGGCTGAGGAGCATGGGAAAGTTGCACCGCTCGACGATGGTTACCGCATCGATGCAGACGGCGTGCTGGACTTCGCGCCCTTGCTCGCCGTGCTATCCGATTGCCGCGAGCAGGCTTACGGGGCGGCGCTGTTCCATGCCACGCTGGTTGCAGGATTGGCGGACTGGGTGCGGCGCGCTGCGGCGAGCCACGGCATCGCCCGAATTGCATTCGGCGGAGGCTGTTTCCACAATGCGATTCTGGCGCAGGCATTGTCTGCCGACCTTGTCGCCATGAAATTTGAAGTATTGAGCGCACAACGAATGGGCCCCAACGACAGCGCAATTGCGCTGGGGCAGGCGTGGGTCGCTGTGCAAACCATCAAACGAGGAAGCTGATCGAGTGAGCAACACAAGTAACGACAAGAAGGCTGTGACGGATCGAATCGAGTTCGACCCCAAGCTGGTGCTGGACAGCCTGCCGCTGCTGCCGGGCGTGTATCGCTATTACGACAGCAAGGGAGAAGTGCTGTATGTAGGCAAGGCCAAGCAACTGAAGAAGCGTGTCTCGTCGTACTTCCAGAAGACCAACATCTCGCCGCGCATCCGCTTGATGGTGTCGCATATTGCACGCATCGAAACGACGGTCACACGCTCCGAGGCCGAGGCGCTGCTGTTGGAAAACAACCTTATCAAATCCCTGAAGCCCCGCTACAACATCCTGTTCAGGGACGACAAGTCTTATCCGTATATCGTACTGACCGGGGACGAGTTCTCGCGCCTGACCTACTATCGCGGTGCGCCCAACCGCCAGCACCAGTACTTCGGCCCGTACCCGAATTCGCATGCGGCGAAGGAAAGCATACAGCTGCTGCAAAAGATATTCCGGATACGCACCTGCGAGAACAGTGTGTTCAATAACCGTACGCGTCCCTGCCTGCTGCACCAGATTGGACGCTGCACCGCGCCTTGCGTGAAGCTGATTTCGGACGAGGATTACCGTGCCGATATCCGCAACGCAGTGCTGCTGCTGCAGGGCAAGCATCAGGAGGTGGAGCAGACGCTGAGTACTGCGATGCAACAGGCGGCGGAGACGCAACACTATGAACAGGCCGCGGCCTTGCGCGACCAGTTGCGCGCGCTGCATACAGTGCAGCAGAAACAGTTCGTCGAATCCACTGGCGGTGCGGCCGATGCCGACATCATCGCGCTGGCGCAGCAGGATGGGCTGACCTGTTTGAACCTCGCTATGGTGCGCGGCGGTCGGCATCTGGGCGACAAGAGTTTTTTCCCCGAGCATGCCGAAGACCTGCCCGCCGCCGAGATCGTGCAGGCCTTCATCGCGCAGCATTACCTGGAGCGCAGCGTGCCGCCGCTGCTGGTGCTGGACGAAAAATGCGGCGACGAGACGCTGGAGCAGTTGCTCAGCGAGCAGGCCGGCCGCGCGGTGAAAATCAGCACCGCGGCAAGCGGCGACCGCCGACAATGGCTGGAAATGGGACAGCGCAACGCGCTGCTGGCGTTACAGCAGCGTATCGCCCAGCAGGGCGGGCAGCAGCGGCGGCTGGACAAGTTGCGCGAGTGGATAGGGTTACCCGATATAAAACGTATCGAGTGTTTCGACATCAGCCACACGATGGGTGAAGCGACACAGGCCTCTTGCGTGGTGTACGAGAATCTCGACATGCGCTCGGCGCAGTACCGACGCTACAACATCACCGGCATCACCCCGGGTGACGATTATGCGGCGATGCGCCAAGCGTTGACGCGTCGTTACCAGAAGCTGGCGGAGGGCGAGGGCGCAAGGCCCGATCTGGTGTTGATCGACGGAGGTCTCGGACAGTTGCATATCGCGATGGAGGTGATGCAGGAACTGGGATTGAACGACCTGCCGCTGGTCGGCGTGGCCAAGGGCGTGGAGCGCAAGGCCGGACTGGAGCAACTGATCTTTCCGGACGGATCATCTAAACAGATGCGCAACGACGATCCCGCACTACACCTGATTCAGCAGATACGCGATGAAGCGCACCGTTTCGCGATCACCGGCCACCGCGCCAAACGCGGCAAGGCGCGCACCGCATCCAGTCTGGAGGAAATCAGCGGGGTAGGGGACAAGCGGCGGCGCAGCCTGCTGACCCATTTCGGCGGCCTGCGCGAGGTGGCGCAGGCCAGTGTCGAGCAGTTGTGCCAGGTTGAAGGTATCAGCAAAGCGCTTGCCGAAAAGATATACCAGCAACTCCATTGAGAAATAATCAATATTCTGTTGCCGAAGCGATTTGCCAGCAGCTACACTGAGCGCATGTTCAGCAATATCCCCAATCTGCTTACCTGGCTCAGAATACTGCTCATCCCGGTGTTCGTTTCGGTGTTCTATCTGTCCGACAGCACGCTGAGTCCGCACCTGAAGAACCTGATCAGCACCCTCGTGTTTCTGTTGGCGGCGGCGACGGATTGGCTGGATGGCTATCTGGCGCGCAAGTTGAACCAATCTTCCGTCTTCGGTGCATTCCTCGATCCGGTGGCCGACAAACTGATGGTCGCGGCGGCGCTGATTGTGCTGGTCAAGCTGGGGCGCGCCGATGCGATCATCGCCTTCATCATCATCGGTCGCGAGATCACCATCTCCGCGCTGCGCGAATGGATGGCCAAGCTCGGCGAGGCCAAGAGCGTCGCGGTCTCGATGCTGGGCAAGATCAAGACCGCTTTTCAGATGATCGCGATCCTGCTGCTGCTGTATCACGACCGCCTGTTGGGTATCGATTGCCAGGCGATAGGGGCGCTGCTGCTGTATCTCGCCGCGTTGCTGACGCTGTGGTCTATGGGCTACTACCTGATGCGGGCCTCGCCGCAACTGAAAAAATCTCACAACTGAATTGATTTATGGGGCTGCGTCTGTATAATGCGCAGCCTTCGGGGTGTAGCGTAGCCTGGTAGCGCGCCTGCTTTGGGAGCAGGATGTCGGGAGTTCGAATCTCTCCACCCCGACCAGATTCAAGCAAAGAAATATGCTGTGAAAAGAATTGTGCCCGTAGCTCAACCGGATAGAGCACCAGCCTTCTAAGCTGGGGGTTACAGGTTCGATTCCTGTCGGGCACGCCAAGTGTCTGTCGGAAAATGTTTCAATGGTGGCTGTAGCTCAGTTGGTAGAGTCCAGGATTGTGATTCCTGTTGTCGTGGGTTCGAGCCCCATCAGCCACCCCAAACTTAAAAGGGCCAGCGATACGCTGGCCCTTTTTTCATGGTTCCACCGTATAATCGCGCGAACATACCTGAACGAGACATCGGGTATGGGGCGTTGTCTCCACAAAAAGGCTAAAACCATATTCGGTTGTGAATCGATGATCCCATTCCTGTATCGCTTACTTGCGGCAATCATCTACGCCTCTCTGTTGGGGCAGCCATCCTGGGCCATTGACGCGTCCGGCGAGCAGAGTTATTTCGAGGAATTTCCGGTCGTGCTCAGCGCCTCCCGATTGAAGCAACCCCAGTCCGAAGCACCGAGTGCGATGACGGTGATCGATCGCGAGATGATCGTTGCATCTGGAGCGCGCAATGTCGTAGATATATTGCGGTTGGTGCCGGGAATGTATGTGGGATATGACAGCGGTAACGTTCCCTTTGCCAGTTATCACGGCGCAACCGATCAATATGCCCGGCGCATGCAGGTGTTGATCGATGGTCGTACGGTCTATCTGCCGCCTGTCGGCGGAGTTGATTGGCTGGATATCCCCCTGCATATCGGCGATATCGAGCGTATCGAGGTGATTCGTGGACCCGCAGCGGCATCTCACGGAGCGAACTCGTTGCAAGGGGTGATCAGCATCATCACACGCGATGCGGTCAGCATGAATGGCGCGTCGGTTGCCCTGACTCAGGGCAACGGCGGAATATCTGAAGTAACAGGCAGGCTAGGACAAAGCGGTGACGATCTGGATTACAGGCTCACGCTGTCGAATCGATCCGATCATGGTTACGACTTGAAGATAATTAATGACGGTAGCCGCACCAGTCAGCTCAATCTGCGCAGTAATTATCGGCTCAATTCTCAAGATAGTATTGATTTCCAGTTGGGATATAGCGACGGAATTCGCGGTGCGGGAAATATGGCCAGATTTAATCCTGCTGGAGGTTTTACGGAGCCTCCCAGAGAAATCAAGACAGTTTCGGATTATCTGCAAATCGATTGGTTACACGCTCTGTCCGATGGCAACGAGTTCAAATTGAACTACTACCATATTTCGCGCAGTTACTTGGACAATATGCCCGTCGTCATCGACAAACAGGGATATCAGATCCATCGTCATGAACTGGGATTGCAACATACACTTCCACAAGGGGAGCATAACCGCTTGGTATGGGGAGCGAATGTCCGGCATGACACCGCGGACGACCCCCTGACTTTCAGGTCCCCCCAAGCGCTGAATGTTTTTCAGGTGTTTGTGCATGACGAGATGAGGTTCTCGCCATCATTATTGGCCAATCTCGGTGCAATGTATGAGGACGACGGGATGGGGCACCGTAACTGGTCCCCACGCGCCACGCTGAATTATCACGTCACCCCGGAACATACCATTCGTGCGGGAGCCTCGATGGCCTATCGCAGTCCCGTGATGTTCGAACAGTATGCGGATACTTCATATTTGGTTTCCAGACCTTTCAAGAATGTCAGATCGGTCAATCCAGAAAAGATTGTTTCAAAAGAGATCGGCTACTTGGGGGAGTTCAAGGAGGCCGGGATATCGCTGGATGCCAGGATCTACCAGGACCGGATAAGCGACTATATTTTCCTGGATCCCTATGTGGCCGCCGGACCTGTACTGACATTCGGCTTTGCGAACCTGCTTGCGGAAAGCCACGAAGGATTCGAGAGCACACTCAAGTTCCGGTGGGGCGAGCGAAGCAATCTGGTTTTTAACTATGCGCATCAGCGAGTAAATTGTGCCGCAACGGGGATCATGACTCTGGCGGCATTTATTCCTCGACTTCAAGCCTATGTGAATCAATGTTCTTTGCTGGTGCCCGCCGATAGTGGCAGTATCTTGCTGACACAGCAACTGACCCCGCGCCTGCAGTTCAGCACTGGTTACTATCATCAGGAAAAGGTGCAAGTGCTTGATGCCCAGTGGCCGCAAAACCTGATGCGCAGGGTGGATATGAGAATGGCCTATACGTTTGGGCATCAGGGCGAGCCTGGAAGCGGGGATATCTCATTCGTGGTACAGAACGCATTTCAGGATAACTATACGGAATACAGCAATGTCCCTCAAAAAGCGGGCTTCGTGTTCAATCGGCGCTTCTATCTGAACGCCACGTTGGAACTCTAGACATAAAAGTGCGCTACGCTCGCCCAATAATCTTTTCGCTGATCTCCGCAGTTTGCATATTGTGGTCGCACTCCATTCGGGCCGATGGATTGGTTGTGACTCTGCTGCTGGGCGACAGTAGCGCCCCCTATCAGGCATTCACGGAGACTCTGCGCCAGCGGTTGCCGGCCTCTATTCGACTTTCCGTGCGGGAACCCAATGGTTCGGTCGGAGCATCGGATCTGGTGGTTGCCGTAGGGATGAAAGCGGCAGAATCGGCGGCTTCCGATCCCCGTTCACCGATATTGGCCGTGATGGTGCCCAAATCGGGATATGACAGCCTTTTTCTGGGGCAAAAAATGCCACAGGGCATTTCGGCTATCTATCTGGATCAGCCATGGGAACGCCAAGTCGATTTCCTCTATGCCGTGTTGCCGGATGTGGAGCGGGTAGGGCTGCTGTATTCCCCGGAGACTCGTCTCGAGATTTCCCCGTTGCTTAACAGCGTGGCGAATCATGGCGGTTCTGTCGTCGCGCAGTCAGTACAATCGGCAGAAAGACTGTTTTCCAGCCTAGAAAGAGTCCTGTCGGGCAGTGACGTATTACTCGCGATCCCCGACAGTCGCATATATAACGCAACCAGTATCCGCAATATCCTGCTGACCAGCTATCGGCACGAAGTACCCCTGATCGGCCTGTCTCAAGGATATGTGAATGCGGGGGCATTGGCTGCGATATTCACGCTTCCGGAGCAGATTGCAGAACAGACAGCCAAACAGATCGTTGCATTCGAACAGAGGAGGGGACTTGCCGCCCCCAGTTATCCGGAGCATTTCACGATCTCGCTGAATAACCAAGTTGCGAGATCGCTTGAGATTCGTTTGCCATCCGAAAGCGATATTCGCAAGCGCATGCGTAACACCGGAGGGGCGGAACGATGAGACGTATCGGTATCCGCACCCAGATCACGGCATTGACACTCATACCTCTGTTGGTGGTGGTTGTCAGTATGGAAGCCTATTTCTTGCGTGACCGCTTTGCCGACCTTGACAATGATCTGCAGGAACATGGAAAGCTCCTGGCTCGACAGCTTGCCGGCAGCGCTGAGTATGGCGTGTTCTCCAACAACCAAGCCTTCCTGCAGGGGATCGCCAACTACACCCTGATGCAGAACGATGTGCGCAGCATCGCCATTACCGATTCCAGTTCGCGAATATTGCATCATGCCTCCGATCCAACAGGAAAAGTCACTTCCAGTGGAAGCGACGACAATATCTTCCAATCGCGAGTGGACTTGTTGAATCCGATCAGCATCGATACTGAAAGCGTATGGCTTTACCAGCCCATCGTACCGACGCAAGTCGGGCTGGACGATCTGGCTGACGAGCCGAAATCTCTGCAGATAGGCGCGGTCGTCATCGAGATGAGCAGGCGAGACACCGAAAAACGCAAGTCAAAAATGCTCTGGTTCACAGTCAGCGTGACAGCTCTGATTCTGGCTTTTCCTCTTTATGCGATATTTTTGGCCAGTCGCAGCATCACTTATCCGATTCGCCGCCTGAGCGAGGCCGTTCAGCAAATTGCCAAAGGCAACCTGGATGTCCAAGTACGAGTCTCGGATGGCACGACGCAAGAGTTGGGCAATCTTGCCAGCGGATTCAATGATATGGCGGCCCAACTTAAGGATGAGCGTGCGATCCTTGAAGATCGTATCGAAGAGGCGACTCAGGCGTTGCGTGCCAAAAAGGAGGAGGCCGAGCGTGCAAGCCACGACAAAAGTCACTTCCTGGCCGTGGCCAGTCATGATTTGCGTCAGCCTTTGCACGCACTGGGACTGTATATCGCGGAATTGCAACGCAAGGCGGTAGGTGACGAACAACAGTATCTAGTCCGGCAGGTGGAACGCTCCGTCGAATCCCTATCCACGCTGCTCAATGCTCTGCTCGATATTTCCAAGCTGGATGCCGGAGCCATCGTTCCGCATATGCAGGTTTGCGATCTCGGTGCGATGCTCAGACATGTTGCGACGGATTATCAGATACTTTCCAGTCTGCGCAATATCCGTCTGGTGATTCATCCTTGCACCGAACATGTTCATAGCGACCCCATGTTGCTGGAGCGCATTCTGACTAATCTGGTCAGCAATGCGTTGCGGTATACCCCGCAAAACGGCCGAGTGATGATCGCCTGTCGCCGCCGTGGCGACAGAGTGCGCATAGAAGTGCGCGACAACGGAATCGGCATCTCCAGAAACGACCAAAACAACATCTATCGCGAATTCTTCCAGTTGAACCAACCTCAACTGGATTCCAGCAAGGGACTGGGATTGGGATTGGCCATCGTGGATCGTCTGGTCAAATTGCTCGGACACCAGATAGGCCTGCGTTCAGCCCCGGGGAAAGGCTCCGTTTTTGCCGTGGAGGTACCGATAGCTTCCGGTGTCGCGGAATCATCCATGGCCGGAACCATTGATTCCGAAACTGAAACCGAAGCCGTGACAGATAACTCGATATTAGCCGGCAAGAAGCTGCTGGTTGTCGATGATGATGAAATGGTATTGAACAGCACAGCGAGTATCCTGCTTGCCTGGGGTTGCCAAGTCACCTTGGCAACTTCGTTGAGTCAAGTCGAGCAGTACCTACAACACGACATGTCATGGGACATGATCATTAGCGATTATCAGTTGGAAAACCATGCGACCGGAATCGATGTCATCACCATGGTTCAGCAACATCAATCCCAAAAACTGCCGCCGTGCATTCTGGTTAGCGGCGATACCGGCCCGACCGTCCTTAAGCTCGCAGCCGTAAGCGGCCATCACTTGCTACATAAACCAGTCAAGCCAGCAAAGCTTCGATCTTTGGCCATCCATCTGCTGGAAGATACAGAATAGTTTCGGCCGCAGGGTGACCGCTTATTAGTCTTACTTCAACGGGCGCTTTGGCCGTAACTGTACCGCAAACCGTTCCGTGTTTGGTCTCTTTTGGATTCGCATAATGTATATTATGTCAAATACTGTATCTCTGTTTTTATTCCAATTATTCAATTTGTTATACCTTACCTCTTTCGGTCACATTTCTTGGATTGGGATGCGCGCATTTTCAGCAGATATTTCTGCCAATTGCTCGGTCTGTTCCGCTCTAACTTGATCCCAGGTGAATCGCCACTCCCAATTTCCGCAAGGCTTGCCCGGAAAGTTCATGCGGTGTTCGCTGTTCAAACCCAGAACGTCCTGCAGTGGGAAAATGACGGTGTTGGCAACAGATGCCGAAAGTGCGCGCATCATGTCCCAGTGGACAGCTAGTCCATCGCTGCGTAGGTATTGTTGTGCGAAGCCCTTTTCCCGATCCGGCAAGGTGCTCCACCAGCCCAGCGTCGTGTCGTTGTCATGGGTTCCGGTATAGGCGACCGTGTTCGACACATAATTGTGCGGGAGAAACGGATTGGTCTCATTATCCCCAAAAGCGAATTGAAGGACTCGCATGCCCGGGAGTTCGAACTTGTCACGTAGTTCGGCTACATCGGGAGTGATGATTCCCAAGTCCTCGGCGAGGATAGGCAGCGTCGGAAAGCTGCGTTGCATCACCTGGAACAAGTGGTCACCGGGAGACGTTACCCACTCGCCTCCGATAGCGTTGGGAGCTCCGGCCGGTATCTCCCAATATGCGGCAAACCCGCGGAAGTGATCGACACGCACTACATCGGCAAGACGGAAAGCTTGACGCATGCGCGCAATCCACCAGTCGAAGCCGCTTTCCTCATGTACCGCCCAGCGGTAGACAGGATTTCCCCATAGTTGTCCGGTTTCGCTGAAATAATCCGGCGGTACACCGGCGACTGCAATAGGACGCCCGGCGGCGTCGAGCTTGAATAGTTCCTGGTGCGCCCATACATCCGCGCTCTGGTAAGCGACAAAAATGGGGACATCGCCGATGATGCGAATATTGCGTGAATTGGCATATTCCTTAAGATGGAACCATTGCCGAGCGAAACACCACTGGCAGAATTTCCAGAAATCGATTTCGTCGGCAAAGCGAATTTCGAAATCTCGCAATGCTTGCGCTTCTCTGCGTGCCAAGTCACCCGGCCAGAAATCCCACTCCCGCCAGTCCTGATGTTCGGCGATCGCCATGAACAGGGCGTAGTCGCGGAGCCAGTCAATTTCGGCTTCGCAAAATACTTCATATTCACGACGTATTTGACTGTTTTTTATATTAAAAAATCGCCTAGCAGCTTGGCGCAGTCTGGCCATGCGAAATGGCAGCGTTACGCAGAAATCGACTCGGTTGGCATGAAAATCCGGCGCGGATTCCAGCTCACCCTGCTCCAGCCAACCATGCTCAGCCAGCTCGGCAAGATCGATCAACAAGACATTGCCGGCGAAAGCGGAGCGGCTCATGTATGGTGAATTGCCGGGACCGATCTCGCCCAAAGGCAGAACCTGCCAATAGGATTGTCCGGCATCGGACAACCAATCAACGAAGCGATACGCATCCTTACCCAAATCCCCGGAACCGAATCTGCCGGGCAGCGATGTAGGATGTAACAGGATGCCGCTTGCCCGCGTCTTCAGCATAGGACGATTCTTTATCGTGGTTTAGAAAGATTACTCTGAAGCACGGCGCATCGCCCCGCCCGCTTCCGGATTCCCGCTGCCTTGACTGATCGGCTCGAACAGATTCATCGGCGGGGGAAGTTTAAGCAGATGATACAACTCGGTCAGATTATGCCGGAACAACCGGTCGAAACTGGACACGGAATGCGACGGATTGTAGTCGCCGAACCACCAGAACCAGTCGGAACTCTCGCATGAGCGCAACTGTTTTTCGGCGGCCTCCTGTTCGGATTGATTGAGGCGGTCGCTGGCCATGACCATGTCGAAACTCTGTTTGGCGACGCACAGCAGATCCCAGGCCCGGTTTTTGTCTGCCGATCCGATCCAGGTCGAAAAGTTACCGTAGACCCAACTCCCGGCGACGACGCTCGCCAGATTATGCGTCTGCGCATAACCCGAGGCTTTGGGAACATTGCAATTTTTGAGATACTCGGCGTAGGTCGTGGTGTGTATCCGGCTGTTTGATTCGAGCGCGGTATACAGTTCGTCGAGGAAATAAAAACCGTTGTAGGGGTAATATTCCCAGGCATTCTCCCCATCAAGGATCACGCTGATCACCGGGGTCTCGCCTTCATCCGCCTGCTCGGCGATAGCCAATACCTGGTCGATGAAATGGCCGGCCGCATCCTTACCATGCCAGCGCGAATATTCGAATCCGATCAGATCGGACAGATGGTCGTCGCGGAAGAAGCATTGCAAACCATCGCCGTTTTGCGCGAGCTGATAGGGACGATACAGATATTGGTGTCTTGCAGGAACCGCTTTCCGCATCTTGTTCAGACTGTTGACCAAGACCCCCTCCCCGCTTGCCGTCCAGCGGCACCCTTCCGCCGCCAGCACTTCCAGCGTCTCGGTAGAGATTGAGCCTTCAGCCGGCCACATGCCCTGCGGTTCCATACCGAAGCGATCGCGATGGCTGCGGCGCGCGAGTCTGACATGCTCGGTCACGCGCAATCGCCCTTTGGGATAATGCGGCGACTTGGGTAACGGCGCATCCGGCATCGCCTCCCGCGCACTGGCGAAATCGATCAGCAGCGGCGCCAGCGGATGGTAATGTGGGGTCGCGGATATCTCGATCTGGCCGGACTCGGCCAGCTTGCGGTAGCGCGGAATGACGCTGGCGACTTGCTGCCCGATCAGTTCCAGAAGCTGTTTTCGGTCTTCGCAGGTGAACCCTTCAGCCTTGCTCATCAGGCGGGGCACCAAGGCATGTTCGCGGCGCACGCTCTCGCCGCACCAGACCAGATGATACCAAGTCAACAAGTCGCTTAGATATTGTCCGGAAAGATAGGACAAAGCTGTTTCGCCGTCAGTGTGGAGCCGGTTATACAGTTCAAACAAACGTTTGTAGGCCGGATAGGGCGAGATCATCTTGGTGTGATTGCTGCGGAAACAGGCATCGAATGCAAGCTGGCGTTGCTCCACCGTAAGCTTGCTGTGATCCTCATGCGCCAGCAAACGCAGTAACGGATCACGCAATTCCCCGCTGGCGAACTGGTCGCAATAGTCTTCGATCTGATCGAGCAGGATGGGCACGAAATTCACCACGGCACGCACCTTGGGATGGCGCTCCAAATGATAAGCCATGTCGGTGTAATCCTTGATGGCATGCAGATAAGTCCATGGCAACACGAAATCGCCGCTGGAATAGTCGCGATAATCCGGCTGATGCATGTGCCAGAGAAAAACCAGATTTGCGTTCTTTTTCATTTGAGGGACGGCATTAATTTTCAATTAATTGCACAAACTATTTAACGGAAGCTGTGAGCTTTTTGCCCCAGCATATCCGCTGTGATCAGCGTAATTCCGTTGGGACTGACCCGGAAGCGTTTGCGGTCTTCTTCCGGATCGATCCCGACCTGCAACCCATCCGGGATCTTGCAGTTCTTGTCGACGATCACGCGTTTCAATACCACATGGCTACCGACATTAACGTTGGGCAACAGCACCGAGTCCTCGATATTGCAATGGCTGCATATACGCACATCGGAGAACAGCAGAGAACGCCGTACCGACGAGCCGCTGATGATGCAGCCGCCGGAAACCAGCGAATCGATCGCCATACCGCGTCGCCCGTCCTCGTCAAACACGAACTTGGCCGGCGGCAATTGTTCCTGATGTGTCCAGATCGGCCATTCCTGATCGTACATATTCAGATCGGGGATGACCTTGGTCAGCTCCATGTTCGCTTCCCAATAAGAATCGATGGTTCCCACGTCACGCCAATACGGGATCTTGTCATCCCCCATCCCCACGCAACTCTGGTCGAAGCTCTGCGCAAACACGCGGTATTTCTCGACCAGATAGGGAATGATGTCCTTGCCGAAATCGTGACTTGACTTCGGATCGTCTGCGTCGCGGATCAATTGTTCGAACAGGAACTTGGTGTTGAACACATAGATACCCATGCTGGCCAGCGCCTTGTCAGTCCGGCCCGGGAGCGGAGTGGGATTCGCCGGCTTCTCGGCAAATTCCATGACGCGGCCATGTTCGTCCACGCCCATCACGCCGAATGCGGTCGCATCGGCAAGCGGCACTTCCAGGCAGGCTACGCTCATGTCAGCCTTGGTGTCGACGTGAAATGCCAGCAGCTTGCCGTAGTCCATCTTGTATACGTGATCGCCCGCCAGAATCAGCACGAATTCCGGATGGTTCTCGCGCAGGATGTCGAGATTCTGGTACACCGCATCCGCGGTGCCTTGGTACCAATGCTCCTCGTCTACGCGTTGCTGCGCAGGCAGGATGTCGACGAACTCGCCGAACTGGCCGTTCAGGAACGACCAGCCGCGCTGGATGTGGCGGATCAGGCTGTGCGACTTATATTGGGTGGCCACGCCGATGCGGCGAATGCCGGAATTGACGCAATTGGACAGCACGAAATCGATGATGCGGAACTTGCCGCCAAACGGGACGGCCGGCTTGGCGCGCCAGTCAGTCAACTGATGCAGACGGCTGCCGCGTCCGCCGGCCAGAATCATCGCGTAGGTATTTTTGGTGATACGGCTGATGAAGCGAGGCGACGTATCGCCGGCAGTGAGGTGGTATTTTTTTTGCAGATAACCTAGTTCAGCATTCATTCCACATCTCCGTTTGTTTGCATGTCTGGCTCAGGCATTATCGTTTACAATCGATTCACTACACAAGGACAGCGGAGAGTAATTAAGGTGAATACACCATACGAGTTACTGCTGCAAGCACGGCATCACGATCCTTTCGGCCTGCTGGGTCTGCATCGCGAAGGCAATGAATGGGTCATCCGGGTCTACGAACCTCATGCGAGCGGAGTCGATCTGCTGAACAAAACCGGTAGCGAAACACTTAAACGCGTTCATGCCGAAGGTGTATTCGAGTGGCGCGGTAATAATGAACCCACTCGTCCCTATCGTCTGAAACTCCATTTCGGCAGCGCGGCCCACGAGGTCTGCGATCCCTACCAGTTCCCACCCCATATTTCCCCTCAAGACCTGTACCTGTTCAGCGAAGGCCGGCTGCGTCAGAGCTACCGCATGCTGGGTTCGCACAGTGTCGAGATCAACGGCGTCAAGGGCGTGCGCTTCGCGGTCTGGGCGCCGAATGCCGAGCGAGTCAGCGTGGTTGGCGAATTCAACGGCTGGGACGGGCGCGTGCATCCGATGCGCTCGCATGGTTCCAGTGGCGTGTGGGAGCTATTCCTGCCCGAAATTAACCCGCATGCGCTCTACCGCTATGAGATACGCAACCGCGCCAGCGGCAATATCCTGACCAAGACAGATCCCTATGCGCAGGGCTACGAATTGCGCCCCGGCACGGCTTCGCTCGCCGCTCCGCCCCGCCAGCATCGCTGGCAGGATGCGGCATGGATGGAGCAGCGCGGCCAGTGGGACTGGTTGCATGGCGCGATCAACATCTACGAGGTGCATGCAGGCTCATGGAAACGGCATCCGGATGGCCGCTTCTACAGCTATCGCGAATTGGCCACCGACCTCGTGCCTTACGTCAAGGGCATGGGCTACACCCATATCGAGTTGATGCCGGTCTCGGAACACCCGCTGGACGAATCCTGGGGTTATCAGGCCACCGGCTATTTCGCGCCGACCAGCCGTTTCGGCTCCCCGGACGAGTTACGCCTGTTCATCGACACCTGCCACCAGGCCGGCATCGGCGTGATCTTGGACTGGGTGCCGGCGCATTTCCCGCAGGACAGCTGGGCGCTGGCCCGTTTCGACGGCACCGCGCTGTACGAGCACGAAGACCCGCGCCTCGGCTTCCATCAGGATTGGGGCACACATATCTTCAATTATGGTCGCAACGAAGTGAAGAGCTTCCTGATGTCCAGCGCACATTTCTGGCTGTCCGAATTCCACTTCGACGGCCTGCGCGTGGATGCGGTCGCCTCGATGCTGTACCTCGACTACTCGCGCAACGCCGGCGAATGGATACCCAATAAATACGGCGGCCGAGAGAACCTCGATGCGGTGGACTTCCTGCGCGAGATGAACATCATGGTGCACGAGGAATTCCCCGGCGCATTGACCATGGCGGAAGAATCCACCGCCTGGCCCGGCGTATCACGCCCCGTCTACCTCGGTGGCCTGGGCTTCTCGATCAAGTGGAACATGGGCTGGATGAACGACACGCTGGGTTATTTCCAGCACGATCCGGTGCATCGCCGCTACCACCAGAACGAGCTCACCTTTGGCCAGCTCTACGCCTACAGCGAAAACTTCGTGCTACCGTTCTCGCACGACGAAGTGGTGCACGGCAAGGGATCGCTGCTATCCAAAATGCCCGGTGACGCATGGCAGAAATTCGCCAACCTGCGCTTGCTGCTGACCTACCAAATGACCAGCCCCGGCAAGAAGCTCAACTTCATGGGCAACGAAATCGCCCAGGGACGCGAGTGGCAATCGAAATGGGAACTGGAATGGTGGCAACTCGGCCAGGACTACCACCGCGGCATGCAGAATCTGGCCTGCGACCTGAATCATCTGTACAGCAAGCTGGCGGCGTTGCACGACCTGGACTTCCAGTCGGAAGGTTTCGACTGGATAGACTGCAACGACGCGGAGCATTCCGTGCTGTCGTACCAGCGCCGCGCCCGCGATGGCTCCAGCGTCGTCGTCGCGCTGAACCTGACTCCGGTTCCGCGCAAGCATTACCGCATCGGTCTGCCATTCCAGACGCAATATCGCGAGGTGCTGAACAGTGATTCGGAATACTACGCGGGCAGCAATATCGGCAACGCCGGACTGATCCAGGCCGAGGCTATCCCCTGGATGGGCCTGCCCTGCTCCGCGGTGATCTCGCTGCCACCGTTGGCCGGAGTGATCCTCGTCCCCGAAGCCTGAAGAACATCAGCCTGAAACCCGTCATTGATCTGAATTGACCATCATGTCGAAACTCACTCAATCGCCCGCCTGGCAAGCACTCAAGGCACACCATCCCGCAGTCGCACCGCTTTCGATGCGGCAGATGTTCCGCGACGATCCCGCTCGTTTCGAGCGTTTTTCGATCCGGTTCGACGACCTGCTGTTCGACTACTCGAAGAACCGCATCACCGCAGAGACCGTCGGGCTGCTGCTTGATCTGGCTGCTCAGGCCGAGTTGCCCGCCTGGATAGAGCGCATGTTCGGCGGCGACAGGATCAACTCCACCGAACATCGTGCCGTACTGCATACCGCGTTGCGCAACCGCTCGGAGCGTCCGGTGCTGGTGGACGGCCGGGACGTGATGCCGGACGTGCGCCGCGTGCTGGGACATATGCGTCGCTTCGCCGATGCAGTGCGCGGCGGCGGACATCGCGGCCACACAGGCAAACAGATTACCGACATCGTCAACATCGGTATCGGCGGCTCCGATCTCGGCCCGCTGATGGCGTGCGAGGCGCTCAGACACTATGCGCGCTGCGACCTGCGCGCGCATTTCGTCTCCAACGTCGACGGCACCCATCTGGCCGAGACGCTTAAGAAGCTGGACGCGGAGACCACGCTGTTCATCGTCAGCTCGAAGACCTTCACCACCCAGGAGACCATCACCAACGCCCGTTCGGCGCGTGCCTGGCTGGTCGGCAAGCTGGGCGACGAACAGGCTGTCTCCAAGCACTTCGCCGCGGTCTCGACCAACCTCAAGGCCACCGGCGAATTCGGCATCAACCCGGACAACGTATTCGAGTTCTGGGACTGGGTCGGCGGGCGTTACTCGCTGTGGTCGGCCATCGGCCTGCCGATCGCGCTGCATGTCGGCATGGACCGTTTCGAGGAACTGCTGGGCGGCGCCTATGCGATGGACGAACACTTCCGCAGCGCGCCGCCGGAACAAAACATCCCGGTGCTGATGGGCCTACTCGGCATCTGGTACGGCAACTTCTTCGGCGCAGGCGCCAACGCCATGTTCCCCTACGATCAGTACCTGCACCGCTTCCCTGCCTACCTCCAGCAACTGGACATGGAGAGTAACGGCAAACGCGTGGACCGCGACGGCAATGCCGTGGACTACGACACCGGCATGGTGATGTGGGGCGAACCCGGCACCAACGGCCAGCACGCCTTCTATCAGTTGATCCATCAGGGCACGCGCATGATCCCGGCGGATTTCCTCGCCCCCATGCACAGCCAGAATCCCATCGGCGAGCACCATGCAATCCTGCTCGCCAACTGTTTCGCCCAGACTGAGGCGCTGATGCTGGGCAAGACCGCCGAGGAGGCCCGCGCCGAACTGGAAGCGCAAGGCCTGAGCGGCGATGCCCTCGAAGCCCTGCTGCCGCACAAGGTCTTCCCTGGCAACAAGCCGACCAACACCCTGCTGTTCGACAGGCTCGATCCGCACACGCTGGGCATGCTGATCGCCTTGTACGAACACAAAGTGTTCGTGCAGAGCGTGGTGTGGAACATCAACCCGTTCGACCAATGGGGCGTGGAACTCGGCAAGCAACTAGCCGGCAAGATATTGCCAGAACTGCGCGACGGCGGTGCGGTATCCGCGCACGACGCTTCGACCGGCGGTTTGATCGGACACTACCGCCGACATCGCTAGCTACCTCGCCGCTACTGCTAACGCCTGTCATCCTGAATCTCCCGAGATGCTGACCGAATGGCTGACCTGGCTCGCCGCCGATTGCCCACCACCGACGCGCAAGCTGGGCTATCTGCGCGAAAGCATCGCCATCCGTACGCGCTATCGACGCTGCAAGACGATGTGGCAGCCGCATCTGACAAACAGCCGCGCCGCATTACTCGATTCACTGCAAGCATGCAGCAGCTTCCGCACCGCGCTGGTGTTCGGTTCGGGGCTGTTGCTGGACATCCCGCTGGACGAACTGGCCCGGCGCTTCAAGAAGGTGTATCTGGTCGATATCGTTCATTTACCCGAGGTGAAGCGCGCCGTGCGCCATCATGCCAACGTGCGTTGCATCGATCTCGATGTCACTGGGTTCATCGAGCATATGGAGGCGCTGTCTCCAGAGCGACTCGAATTGCCGCCGCCGAAATACTTTCTTGATGAGCCTGACATTGATTGGGTGGCCTCGGTTAACCTGCTCTCCCAACTGCCTTTGTTGCCGGTGGACTGGCTGCGCCAACGTTTCCCCGAGCTGAGCGAAGCGATGCTGGAAGAATGGGGGACGCAGGTGATGAGGCAGCATCTGGACTACCTCGCCGCCTTTGCCGCACCGACCTGTCTGCTGGCCGATATGGAGCAGGTAATCCATACCGGCAACGGCGAAATCATCGAGCGTATCGACTTCGCATCGCGGCTCCGCCTCGACGATGCAGCGCCTGAGCAATGGCGCTGGAACATCGCACCACCCGGGGAGATCGCACCGGACATCGGCAGCTTCCACCGCGTCGCGGCACATTGCAGGCAATGATTCGCCCGTGGCATGGATCGCTTGCCTCAGGGCAATGACGGTATAATTCGCCGTCGCCGCTCCTATGCTCCCTTCCGGAATGGCCGGCCAGAATGAATCAACTGAGGAGCACATCATCAAGACCCCAAGCAAAAAGAGCCACACACCCTCCGTAATCGGCAACCTGCCCCCGCTCGGCATGGACGCCGACAGCATCGTCGACGATTTCAGACGTTATTTCAGCCATACCCTGGGCCGGGACGAGCCTCAGTTCTCCAGCACCCAGATGTACGAATCGCTGGTGCTGTCGCTGCGCGACCGTCTGGTCGAGCGCTGGCGTAACACCCGGCTGGCTTATCGCGAGTCGGACTGCAAACGCACCTATTACCTGTCGCTGGAGTTCCTGATGGGGCGCGCGCTCGGCAATGCGATGCTGAACCTGAATGTGGATCCGAATACGCGCACCGCGCTGCGCAAGCTGGAGGTGGAACTCGATGCCATTGCCGAACACGAGCACGATGCAGGCTTGGGCAACGGCGGCCTCGGACGGCTGGCGGCCTGCTTTCTGGATAGTTGCGCTTCGCTGCAACTGCCGGTGATGGGCTACGGCATCCGCTACGAATACGGCATGTTCCGCCAGAAGATCGAGAACGGCAGCCAGATCGAGGAAGCCGACCACTGGCTGCGCGACGGCAACCCTTGGGAGATCGAGCGCCAGGAATTCGCCACGCGTATCAAATTCGGCGGGCGCACGGAATATTTCACCGACCAGATCGGCCGCATGCATGTGCGCTGGGTCGATACGCGCGACGTGATGGCGATGCCCTACGACGTGCCGGTGCCGGGCTTCCAGAACGGCACGGTGAACACGCTGCGCCTGTGGAGCGCGGCGGCGACCGAAGAATTCGATCTGTCCGAATTCAACGCCGGCAGCTACACCGAGGCGGTCGCGTCCAAAAATGCCGCAGAGCACATCACCATGGTGCTCTATCCGAACGATGCCAGCGAGAACGGCAAGGAACTGCGCCTGCGCCAGCAATACTTCCTCGCTTCGGCCAGCTTGCAGGACATACTGCGCCAGTGGGTCAAAACGCACGATCACGACTTCAGCGAATTTGCCGAGAAGAACTGCTTCCAGTTGAACGACACCCATCCGACCTGCGCGGTGCCGGAACTGATGCGCCTGTTGATGGACGAGCACGGCATGGGCTGGGACGAGGCATGGGCCATCACCAGCAGCACCATGGCCTACACCAATCACACGCTGCTGCCGGAGGCGCTGGAAAAGTGGCCCGTCAGCATGTTCGGTCGCCTGCTGCCGCGCCTGATGGACATCGTGCGCGAGATCAACGCCCGCTTCATCGCCAAGGTGGCCTTGCGCTATCCCGGCGACATCGAGCGCCAGCGCCGCATGTCCATCATCGAAGAAGGCCACGATCAGCAGGTGCGCATGGCCTACCTGGCGGTGGTGGCTTGCCGTTCGGTCAACGGCGTCGCGGCGCTGCATTCGCAATTGTTGCAAGAGCAATTGTTCCGCGATTTCTACGAGAAGTGGCCGGAAAAATTCAACAACAAGACCAACGGCGTTACACCGCGCCGCTGGCTATCGTGGAGCAATCCGGCGCTGGGCGCATTGCTCGACGACGCCATCGACAACGGCTGGCGTACCGACCTATCCCGCTTGCAGAGCCTGAAAAAATTTGCGGACGACCCCGCTTTCCGCGCGCGTTGGCATGAGGTGAAACAGGCCAACAAGCAGCGTCTGGCCGATATGGTGAAACGCGACTGCGATGTCGAGTTCGACATCAATGCGATGTTTGACGTGCAGGTGAAGCGCATCCACGAATACAAGCGGCAGTTGCTGAACGTGCTGCATGTGATCCACCTGTACGACCGCATCAAGCGCGGCGACACCGCCGACTGGACGCCGCGTTGCGTACTGATCGGCGGCAAGGCAGCCCCCGGCTACATGATGGCGAAACGCATCATCAAACTGGTCAACTCGGTCGCGCATGTCATCAATAGCGATCCGGACACCAAGGGCTTGCTGCGTCTGGCTTTCCTGCCGAACTACCGCGTTACCGCGATGGAAGCGATCTGTCCCGGAACCGACCTGTCGGAGCAGATATCCACCGCAGGCAAGGAAGCCTCCGGCACCGGCAACATGAAGTTCATGATGAATGGCGCGCTGACGATAGGCACGCTGGACGGCGCCAACATTGAAATCCGCGAAGAAGCCGGTGAGGAAAACTTCTTCCTGTTCGGCCTGACCGCGGAACAGGTCGATGCAATGCGCGGACACTACGATCCTGCGTCTATCATCGATACAGACGAAGATTTCCGGCGCGTAATGGGTCTGCTGACCAGCGGCCACTTCAACCTGTTCGAGCCAGGCATCTTCGATCCGGTCATCCAGTCGATCTATAGTCCCGGCGATCCTTGGCTGACCGCGGCGGACTTCCGCAGCTACATCGACTGCCAGCGTCGTGCAGCGCAAGCCTACCGCAACCGGGACGCATGGACGCGTATGAGCATCGTCAACACCGCGACCAGCGGCAAGTTCTCCAGCGACCGCACCATCCTCGACTACAACCGCGAGATATGGGGCTTGCCGCAGGTGGCGCCGCAGTTTCCCTGAGTCCTCTGCGTTCGCCGGAACCTAAACTGGTTCCGGCGAATATGAATACCAACAAGCAAAAAGCCGCACGATTGTGCGGCTTTTTGTTTTACTGCTGGCCGAAACTACGCTTGCGGGTGCTGGGTCTCGATCTGAACCAGCGGTTCATTCTCGACGTACACCTCGCGCTGGCGCGTGCGGCGGCGGTTTACCGGCTGGTTGCCGGCCGGAGCCGCTTCCGTAATGGCGCTGAATTTGTTCGGATCGGTTTCGATCTGAACCAGGCCGTCGCTACCGGGTGCCGTCGCGACGGGTGCGGCGACCGCAACAGGCTGTGGCGCTGCAACTGACTTTGGCTTAGCCGCTGGAGTTGGCGGCACATAGTTTGCCGGATAAGCGATGTACTCGGTCGGTTTCAGCGGCGGCACGTAGCCTGCGGGATAAGCGACATACTCGGTCGGTTTGGATCTTACCGGAGCGGCAGGTGCAGCCTGCTCGCCGCCCGTTTCCGTAGTCATCACCTCGCCGCCCGTTTCCGTAGTCATCACCTCGCCGTTCGGAGCGCCATTTTCACGGCGTTCGCGTTCGCGGCGGCCTCCGCGGCGACCGCGACGGCGGCTACCCTCACGCGCCCCCTCTTCCGACTGCTCGGCGGCGGGAGCGGTGACCCGGGATTCCTGCACCGGCTTTTCGGTTTCTGCGGCCGGAGCTACACGCGGCGGGCGCGGTTGCTTCGGTGGACGCGGCTCGCGCTCGCCTTGCGGCTGACGCGGCTCCTGCTGCTTGGCCTCGGACTGAGCCGATTTCTCGCCTCGCTCGCGGCGGCCTTCGCCTCGCTCGTTGCGATCGCCGCGGTCGCGGCGCTTGCCACCTTCGCGCTCGCCTCGCTCTGCACGGTCACCGCGTTCACGACGCTGGCGCGACTTGCCTGTTGCAGACTTCGCCTTGGGCTTTTCTTCTTCCGCGCCCAGCGACTTGAACCAGCCGATGATCTTGCCGAGCAGCGAGGGACCTTGTGCCTTTGGCTCTTCCACCTTCACCGGCGCCGGTTGTGCCGGCGTGATGCCCTGCACCACCGCTGTGGCGCGCACGGCCTTCTGTTGCTCCTGCGCCGGGGTCAGCGGCTTGTCTTCCGCCGGCTTTTCCACCAACTTGTAACTGGCTTGCATCACCTCGGCGGTCATATCGTCGTGACGCAGGCGGTTGATGCTGTAGTTCGGCGTTTCCAGATGCGGATTCGGGATCAGCGTGACGCTGACGCGCAGACGCGATTCGATGCGATGGATTTCGGCGCGCTTCTCGTTCAGCAGGAAAGTCGCAACATCCACCGGCACCTGCGCGTGGATCGCGACGCTGCTGTCCTTCATCGCCTCTTCCTGGAGGATGCGCAGAATGTGCAGTGCGGAGGACTCGGTGCCGCGGATGTGGCCGATGCCGCTGCAACGCGGGCAGGCGATGTAGTTGCTCTCGCCCAGACTGGGTTGCAGGCGCTGGCGCGAAAGCTCCAGCAGGCCGAAGCGCGAGATCTTCGCGGTCTGCACGCGGGCGCGGTCGTAGCGCAGCGAGTCGCGCAGGCGATCTTCCACCGCACGCTGGTTCTTGCTCGACTCCATGTCGATGAAGTCGATCACGATCAGGCCGCCCAAGTCGCGCAGACGCAACTGGCGGGCGATCTCTTCGGCCGCTTCGAGGTTGGTGTTGAACGCGGTCGATTCGATGTCCGCACCCTTGGTGGAACGCGCCGAGTTGATGTCAATGGAGGTCAGCGCTTCGGTGTGGTCGATCACGATTGCGCCGCCGGAAGGCAGACGCACTTCGCGCGCATGGGCGGACTCGATCTGGTGTTCGATCTGGAAGCGCGAGAACAACGGCACATCATCTACGTAGCGCTTGATGCGATCAACGTTATCCGGCATCACCGTGCTCATGAACGCCAGCGCCTGCTGATAGATATCCTCGGTGTCGATCAGGATCTCGCCGATCTCAGGGTTGAAGTAGTCGCGGATCGCGCGCACTACCAGACTGCCTTCCAGATAGATCAGCGACGGCGCCTTTTCGGCGGAGGCTGCGCCTTCGATCGCATCCCACAGCTGATTCAGGTAGTTAAGGTCCCACTGCAACTCTTCTTCGCTGCGGCCGATACCGGCGGTGCGGGCGATGATGCTCATCCCTTGCGGAACATCGATATGCGACAGCACTTCGCGCAGTTCGTTGCGCTCTTCGCCCTCGATGCGGCGCGACACGCCTCCGCCGTTCGGGTTGTTCGGCATCAGCACGATGTAGCGGCCAGCCAGACTGATATAGGTGGTCAGCGCCGCGCCCTTGTTGCCGCGCTCGTCCTTCTCGACCTGCACCAGCAGTTCCTGGCCTTCGCGCAATGCTTCCTTGATACTGGGGCGGCTGCCGCAACCAGGCAGGTAATACTGGGGAGAGACTTCCTTGAAGGGGAGGAAACCGTGGCGACTGCCGCCGTATTCGACGAAACAGGCCTCGAGGCTGGGCTCGATGCGGGTGATGACTGCCTTGTAGATGTTGCTCTTGCGTTGCTCTTTGCCGGCGGTTTCAATGTCGAGGTCGATCAGTTTCTGACCATCGACAATGGCGACGCGGAGTTCTTCCGGCTGCGTCGCATTGAATAGCATGCGTTTCATTTTTTATTGTCTCCCGCGCTCTGACACGGGCGAGACCAAGCTACACGCGGTCAGGCGTGCGAGAGGAGCAATCGTGCAAACAGTGTCGGCTTGTGCGTACGTTTGGTCAAAATCGGTTCTCTGTCGTTAGCTTGTCTTTAATTGTTCTGGGTAACGCGGCCAATGGCGCGTCACGAAAAATCCACAGGTGCTTTGAGCGCGTATTTCAATTACCATCACTGCTTGATTTCCGGTGAGTGACATTAACCGGGCGGGCGGCTGCTTCGTAGGCGGCTTGACTGCCTGCCTCATATGCGACGGGGAATTTCCACCCGTTTTTACAAAGGCGCACACGCGAGCGACGAAGTATATTCAAAATGAATGGTTTAAGCAAAGAATCTGTCACCTTTCTGGAAGTGGACGAATCCGGCGAGACGCAGCGCATCGACAACTTCCTGTTCCGCCACCTGAAAGGCGTGCCGAAGAGCCATGTCTACCGCATTTTGCGCGGCGGCGAGGTGCGGGTGAACAAGAAACGGGTGGATCAGACCTATCGTTTGAAACTGGGCGACCTGCTGCGCATCCCGCCTATTCGCGTCGCGGAGAAGCCCGAAGCCGAGTTCGTCCCGGCGGCGGAATTTCCCATCCTTTATGAAGATGACGCGCTGCTGGCGATCAACAAGCCGTCGGGAACGGCGGTGCATGGCGGCAGCGGGGTCAGCTTCGGAGTCATCGAACAGCTACGCCGCGCAAGACCCCAAGCCAAATTTCTCGAACTGGTGCACCGGCTCGACCGCGAGACCTCGGGCGTGCTGCTGGTGGCGAAGAAGCGTTCCGCACTGACCGGGCTGCACGAGATCATGCGCGAGGGCAACAGCGACAAGCGCTATTACGCGCTGGTGCTGGGTCAGTGGAAGAACGCGCGGCAGCATGTCAAGCTGCCGCTGTACAAGTTCGACACCCCGCAGGGCGAAAAACGCGTAATGGTGCGCGAAGATGGCCAGCAGGCCCACACCATTTTCAGCCTGCAAAAAAGCTGGGGACCACAAAATAATGGAACTGGATTCAGCCTGCTCGAAGCGGAGCTCAAAACCGGGCGCACCCACCAGATCCGCGTACACTTGTCGCACCTCGGTTTTCCAATCGCGGGCGACGATAAGTACGGCGACTTTGCGCGCAACAGGCAGCTAATTAAACAAGGACTTAAGCGCATGTTTTTGCATGCGCATTCAATCTCGTTCAATCATCCCCTGACCGGCGAACCGTTACAGATTACCGCGCCGCTGCCGCAGGAACTGGCGGGCTTCATCGCACGGCTGGATGCCGGTGCGGCGTAGTCTTGGCGATCCGCATAGATAGAGACAAGAAGAGCGCGCTGCGCAATATTACCGTTTTGGTTTATCCTTGGCTCCCCTGCCATCGGCGCAGTTCGCACAAGATATGAATAGCATAGATCCCCTCACCGGATTTCTGAATCGGTTCGGCTGTATTCAAACCGCCATGATGCTGGTGGCCAATTCGACGACAGACGCAAAACCGCTGGCCGTAATCTGGGTTGACCTTGATCGCTTCAAGCAGATCAACGAATCGTTCGGCCAGCTTGGCGGCGACGAGGTGATAGGCAACCTCGGGATGCGCTTCCGCAACCGGGTGAGCGGACGCGCCGAACTTGCCAGAATGGGGGGCGACGAATTTGTGTTCATGATGCCGAACTGCGGTCGCGAGTACGCACAGCAGTTGGCGAAAGAGCTTGCCAGTACAGTCGAGGAGCCGCTCGCCATCGGCAGCCTGACGTTACGCCCGACCGCGAGCATCGGCATCGCGATCCACGAACCCGGCGAAGACTCGCTTACCCTGCTCGACCGCGCCGACCGCGCGATGTTCGCGGCCAAGAACAAGGGCGGGAACAGCATCGTTTGCTCCGGCGAAGAGCCGATTCCGGGACGTCTCGGAATCACCCTCGCGCGCGAGGAGCTGGCTATCGAGAACAGTCTGCATACGGCGCTGGAGACCGGCGGCATCAGCCTGCACTACCAGCCTATCATCCGCGCGGACGGAAGCATTGAGGCCGCCGAGGCGCTGATGCGCTGCTCGGTCGATGGCGAAAACATCTCGCCCGGCAAATTCATCCCTGTCGCCGAAAAGACCGGTCTGGTAATTCGTCTCGGCGAATGGAGTCTGCTGCAAGGGGCGATGCATGCGCGCCTGCTGCAGGATGCCGGCTATTGCACCAAGGTTGCGATCAACGTCTCGCGCGCTCAACTAGTCTCGCCGAAATTCACCCAGGCGCTGCATGCTGCGCTGGTCTGCTCCAACGTCAAGCCCGAACTGGTGGAGCTGGAACTGACCGAGTCTCTGTTCATGGATATTTCCGACACCGTCCAGAAAAATTTGAAGAACGCCATCGCTGCAGGCGTCGGATTGGCCATCGATGATTTTGGCACCGGCTATTCCTGTCTGGCCAACCTGAAGGATATCCCGGCCCGGAAACTCAAGCTGGATCGCGCCTTTGTCACTGTGCTGCCCGAAGACAAACGCGCTCTGGCGGTCGTCAGGGCAATGACCCAACTCGGTCACGAACTGGGCATGACCATCGTCGCCGAAGGCTGCGAAACGAAGGATCAGATTGACGCCCTGCTCGATGCCGGTGTCGACGCCATCCAGGGATTTTATTACGCCAGACCCATGCCGGAGGAGAAGCTGCTCCCTTGGCTGCAAGCAAGGAACACAACAAAATGAATGCCGCCCAGCAAGACTCTCCCCCGACGGATGTTGACAACCTGTTCGAACGGTCCATCATTGACGTAGGCATCCCGCCCTGCCCGGTGATACTGGATCGTTTCATGGCCGAGGCGAACAAGGATGAGCCGGACTACACTCGCCTGGCCGGTATTATCAGCAGCGACGTCGGCATCTCGGCTGGCCTGATCAAGACCGCCAATTCGCCGTATTTCGGCCTGCGCCAGCGCGTTCGATCCGTCAACGAAGCGCTCACGGTTCTGGGTCTTAAACCGGCCAGCCGCGCCGTGGCAGGCATCATCCTGCGTAACTCCTTCCCGAACGTGCCGAATCTGGAGCGCTTCTGGGATGCCTCGGCTCGCATCGCCCACCTCTCTGGCTGGCTGGCCCAGAATCTCGATATCCGCGGCCTGCGTGCCGAGGACGCCTACACCTACGGCCTGTTCCGTGACTGCGGCATCCCTGTCCTGCTGGGACGTTTCCCGAACTATGCAGCGGTGCTGGACGAAGCCAACCGGGATGCCGAGCACAGTTTCACCGAGGTCGAAGAGACCGCCATACCGACCAACCATGCGATGGTTGGCTGCATACTGGCGCAGAGCTGGTGGCTACCGGAAGAGATATGTCTTGCCATCCGCAACCATCATGACCTCGCGGCGATTGAGTCGGTCAACTCCACCCTGCCGATGCTGAGCCGCCGGCTGATTGCGACGGCCCAGCTTGCCGAACACATCGTGCAGCAGCAACTCGGCCTGAGTCTGACCCAGGAATGGCCGAAGCTGGGGGCTGCCTGCCTGCAAGTCCTGGATATCGGCGCGACTCAGCTCGACACGCTATATATCGATGCGGCGCCAGCCGCGAACGCGACCGAATAATGCCCAAAGAAAAAGGCACGTAACCGTGCCTTTTTCGCATACCTGCAACGCAATAATCAGTCTTTTTTATCGTGGCTATGCTTCTTGTGCTTGTCATGATCGCGGTGCTTGCCGTGGTCGTGGTGATCGAGATCCTCGTCATCGTCGTTCACGCGCTGCACTTGCACCACCTTGGCCGGTGCCGCCTGTGCGGCGGGAGCAGTATTGCTGCTACCTACTGCCGCGCCGGTCGCACCGCCGATGGCAGCCCCCAGGATCGCGCCGTTCTGGCCGCCTACGTTGTATCCAACAGCCGCCCCCGCCGCCCCGCCTATCGCACCTCCGACGACGGCGCCACTATCAACCGCATAGGCATTGATGCTGGCAGTAAGGAATAGGGCCATCGCTAATTGTTTTTTCATGTTTTCTCCGTAACAAATGTATGGATGTTGCGCCGTTTAGTATGCTCCGATGCAGTTTAAGTTCCTCACGTGCATGGCAAGCCCTTTGATGATCGAACTTGCCATGCTCTCCCTCTCCTCAATCCTCTGAGTGAAACAACTAGCCAATCGACTAAGCTGCATAAAACCGCAGCCAAGTCGCTGGTTATCCCGCAAGCGGGGAGAGCGCAGCGAGGGGGGCGAAGCCAGGCGAACGAATCGCTACGCGAGTTTCAAGTTAACTGAATTTGTCGGCAATCCGGGGCGCATGATATTCTCGGACTCCGAGAAAGTCATCCCATAACCCATGTCCGTTTCCATCAAGACCCCGCAAGAAATCGAAAAGATGCGCATCGCCGGCCGCCTGACCAGCGAGGTGCTCGATTACATCACCCCGTTCGTCAAGGCCGGCGTGACCACCAACGAGCTGGACCGGCTCTGCCACGACTATATCGTCAACGTCCAGCAAGGCATACCCGCGCCGCTGAACTATGCGCCGGGTGGACATACGCCCTACCCCAAGTCGATCTGCGCCTCGATCAACCACCAGATCTGCCACGGCATACCGAGCGATAAGGTTCTGAAGAACGGCGATATCGTCAACCTCGATGTCACCGTGATCAAGGACGGCTACCACGGCGACAGCAGCCGGATGTACATGGTCGGCGAACCGTCGATCCAGGCCAGACGCCTGTGCGAGACCACCTGGCTGGCGCTGTGGCGCGGCATCCGCGTAGTCAGGCCGGGCGCATATCTGGGCGACATCGGTCACGCGATCCAGAGCTTTGTCGAGCCGCTGGGCTACAGCGTGGTGCGCGAATTCTGCGGCCACGGCATCGGCAACCGCTTCCACGAGGAACCGCAGGTGCTGCACTACGGCCGTCCCAAGACCGGCATCAAACTCGAAGCCGGCATGACCTTCACCATTGAGCCGATGATCAACGCCGGCAAGAAGGACATCAAGCAACTGGGCGACGGCTGGACTGTGGTCACCAAAGATCACAGCCTGTCGGCGCAATACGAGCACACGATACTCGTCACCGAATCCGGCTACGAAGTGCTGACCGTTTCCGATGGTTGCCCGCCCCCGCCTTCCGTCTGACGACGTCGCAACCCTGCGCGCCTCGTTGCGCGGCGACCGCACCGCCCTCGAACAGGAGTTCCTCCGGCACGACAAGGCGGCGCAGTTGCTGAAGGCGCACAGCAGGCTGATCGACGATTACCTGCGCCGTGTCTGGCAACAGCTGGACATGCCGGCGCCGCTTGCGCTGATCGCGGTAGGCGGCTACGGCCGCGGCGAGCTGTACCCGAAATCCGATATCGACCTGCTGATCCTGCTGAATGAAGAGCCCGAAAAGCTTTTGGCCGGGCCCCCGCAGGATGAATCGCTGCAAGCCAAGCTGCAACAACTGATCGGCATGCTGTGGGATATCGGACTGGAAGTCGGCCACAGCATACGCACCATCGAACAATGTCTCGCCGAGTCCACCGACATCACGGTGCAGACCAACCTATTGGAAATGCGCCTGCTTTGCGGCAATGCAAAGCTGTTCAGAGCCTTGAATGTCGCGGTGCAACAGCACCTCGATCCGCGCGCCTTCTTCCTCGCGAAACAGCAGGAGCAGCAACAGCGCCATGCACGCTTCCTCGAGGCGGACTTCAACCTAGAACCCAACCTGAAGGAAAGCCCCGGCGGCTTGCGCGACTTGCAGACCGTCAACTGGATAGCCCGTGCCGCGGGACTGGGGACAAGCTGGCGCGACCTGGCTGCCGCCGGACTCATCACCGCCACCGAAGCACGTCAGATCGCGCGTCACGATGCGTTGCTGCAAACATTGCGCACCCGCCTGCACTATTTGGCGAAGCGCCGCGAGGATCGCCTGCTGTTCGACTTCCAGACCGCGTTGGCCGAGCAGATGGGCATAGAGGCATCGGCCAACCGCCGCGCCAGCGAGCACCTGATGCAGCGCTACTATCGCACTCGCCTCGCGGTGCGCCAGTTCAATACGATATTGCTGCAAACGTTGCGCGATCGCATCTTCCGGGATATGCCGCCGCAGCATGCGCTGAACGAGCGCTTCCGCGTCATCGGCACGCTGCTGGACATCCGCGATGAGCAGCTGTTCGAGCACAGTCCGTCGGCAATCTTCGAAGCCATGCTGTTGATGCAGCAGCACGGCGAACTGACCGATATGTCCGCGAAAACCTTGCGTGCGCTGTGGCGTGCGCAGCATCGCATCGACGCGGCGTTCCGCAACGATACAGCTAATCGTGCGCGCTTCATGGAAATCCTGCGCCAGCCGCAGGGCATCGTCCATGCGTTGCGGCGCATGAACCAGTACGGCATTCTCGGTCGCTACATCCCCGCGTTCGGCCGCATCGTCGGCCAGATGCAGCACGACCTGTTCCATATCCACACCGTAGACGAGCATATCTTGATGGTGGTGCGCAACCTGCGCCGCTTTGCGCTGCCGCAATACGCGCATGAAGTGCCGCTATGCAGCAGGTTGATGAGCGAATTCGCGCGCCCCGAGGTGCTGTACGTCGCCGGCCTGTTCCACGACATCGCCAAGGGACGCGGCGGCGACCATTCGCAACTGGGCAAGAAGGACGCGCTCGCATTCTGCAAACGCCACGAACTCAGCGAAGACGATACCGAAATGGTGGTATGGCTGGTCGAGCAGCACCTGACGCTGTCGGCCACCGCGCAGAAGCAGGACTTGTCGGACCCCGACGTGATCGCCGGTTTCGCCAGGACGATCAGGAACGACCGCCATCTGGTCGCGCTCTACCTGCTCACCGTCGCCGACGTGCGCGGCACCAGCCCCAAGGTCTGGAACGCCTGGAAAGGCAAGCTGATGGAAGACCTGTTCCATCTCGCGCGCCGTTACCTCAGCGACGGACAGTCCGCAGACATGCTCGGGGAGATCCGCCGCGAGGCCGCCAACACGCTCAATCTGTATGCGCTGTCGCCCGACACTTACAAGCTGTTGTGGGCGCAGCTCGACGACAGCTACTTTCAGGATCACGAGCCGCAGGAGATCGCCTGGCATACGCGGCAGCTGGCATTCAAGGTCAACAGCGCATCGCCCGTGGTCAAGACCCGATTGAGCCGCGCCGGGGAAGGCCTGCAGGTGCTGGTGTACTGTCCGGACCAGCGCAGCCTGTTCGCCCGCATCTGCGATTTCTTCGCGCGCATGAACTTCACCATCGCCGAAGCCAAGATCCATACGACCCGCCACGGCTATGCGCTGAACAGCTTCCAGATCATGGAGGCCGCGCCGTCCAGTTCCGCCTACCGCGACATCATGAACTATGTCGAACACGAACTGACGCAGCAGATCGCGCAGGACGGACCGCTGACCCTGGCCGCCGGAGGGCGCATCAGCCGCCAGCTCAAGCATTTCCCCATCCCTACCGAAGTGGAGATCAGGCCGGACCACAAGGGATTGATGGTGTTGTCGCTGACCGCCGGAGACCGTCCCGGCCTGCTGGCTCATATCGCCCAGATACTGGATCAGCGCGACATCCGGCTGCACCGCGCGAAGGTCAACACGCTGGGCAGCCGTGCGGAAGATGTGTTCTGGATCAGCGGCAGCATCCTGGCGCAGCCGGAGAAGACCGCCGCGCTACGCGAAGCCCTGATGAAATAGGCCTCGCGCAGCCGCTCTCTTACCTCTGATCGAGACGGTCGCTCAACTTCAATCCGTTGAGCGTGGGAGCGGCGGAAGAGTCCGGCTGAGCCCGGTCCGTTGCGTTCTCATCACCGGCATTGCCGGAGGAAACGGCCGGATTGGCCGCCTCGGGCACCGTGTCAGGCTCGCCTGCCTGGAACACCCAGAACATGATGCCTATCACCGCTGCGACGGCCACCGTCAGGCCGATCATCTTCGCCCTGGAAAGGAACACCGGCGCATCCTGACGGGGCATCTGTTCCGGGCGCAATGGAGCGTGTTGCATGTGCGGCGATGTCTCGTTTACCGCTTCGGTTTCGACAGTCGATCGCTCGTCGCTCCCGGGCTCATCGGACGAAACGGCCGGCGTGTCGTTTTCCGCCGCGATCGCGTCGCTCTCCGGTTCGGCATCCGCGTATTCCGGCGACGACGCCTGGTCCGGAGTCTCGCCGGCAACGGATGCAGCCGCCGCATCATCCGGCCGGTCTTCCGCATCAATGACTTCATCGACGATAGTCAACTCCGGCTCTTCCTCGCGGCCCACCGCAGCTTGTTCATCCTCCGGGGGCAGCACGGATATCTGGTCGCTCCCCGCTTGTTCGGCCAGCATCATTCTTTCCCAGCTGGGATAGTGCTCGGGCTTGAACTGCTCCTCCCGCTCGGCCATTTTCCGGATCTCGGCTTCCGCCGCCTGCGAAACGGCCCGCTCGAATTCCTCGCGATTCCTCCGGGCTTCTTCGATCAGCCGTTTGGCGCGCTCCATGGCCCATTGCTCGGCGGCCTGCGCCTGCTGCTCGGCAAATTCGGCACGGCGTTCGGCATCGATGCGGGCCTGCATCAAAGCGCTGGTCTCTTTTTCGAGCGACCGCTGCTGTTCGACCTGCCCGAGCAGTTCGCGCTCCAGTTCGAGATGGACCCGTTGCTGCCCCAGCAATTCGAGTTCGGTCTGTTCGCGCTGTTCGGCGAGCAAGCGCGCCTGCTCCGCCATCTCGATGCGCTTGACCACGATAAGGGCGTTTTCCTCTTCCTTCTGTCGTTGCGCTTCTTCCGCTTCCCGCGCACGCTGTTCCTCGGCATCGCATCGCGCGCGGGATTCCTGCAACCGCGCCTCGCGCTCTTCCAGCTGCCGCTTCGTCGATTCCGAAATCGCATTGATGCGTTCTTCGATCGCCCGTTCCGCCGCGATGCGATCCTGCTCCGCCTGCACGGCTATACGTTCGGCTTCTTCGGAACGCGCCTGCAGCATCGCGGCCGTTTCCTCTTCCAGCGCCTTCTGTCGCTCCAGCTGCCCGATCAGTTCGCGTTCGCGTTCGGCATGCTGCTGCTGGCGGGCCAGCAGTTCGGCCTCCATCTTCTCGCGCTGCTCGGCATCCGCCCTGGCCTGCTGTTCCAGTTCGACGCGCTTGCGCGCAGCAACGGCTGCCGCCGCCTCGATGCGCAGTTTCGACTGCTCGATCTCGGCCGCATTGTTTTCTTCCTCGATACGCAGCCTAGCCATGTTCTCTGCCCGCGCCATCGCGGTCTGGAGGGCCTCCTCCGCTGCGGCGACCTGCTTCTGGAAACTCGCCGTGGCGAGTGCATCCGCGCGGATCCTTTCCTTCTCGGCCGCAAGCGCCCGGGCTTCCTCCTCGGCACGCGCACGGGCCATATTGCGGGCGCGCACTGCAGTCTGCTCCTTCTCGCGCATGGTCTCGACCAGCTGCATTTCCAGCCGCTCTGTCTCCAGCGCCAGCTCTCTGGCCTGCACTTCGAGTTCAATGCGTTCCTGATTTTTCAGGATCGCGCTCTGTTCAGTGGCATTGCGCGCTTCTATCGCCGCAAGCAGACAGGATTCCGATTCGGCCTTCTCTTCTGCCAGACATTGGGCCTGCTGCGCCGCGGCGGCTTTCTGGCTGGCGGCCTCGATCGCCTTCTGCTCGGCCAGCTCCTGCAGTCCGATCTCGCGAATCGCCTGGGATTCCGCATCGATGTGCTGCTGTGCCAGTTTTGCCAGATGCTGCTCGGCTTGAACCTTCTCGGCCGCCGTCTGCACCGCCTTGCGCTCGGTCTCTATACGCTCCTGCGCCTCCTCTTCGACCTGGCGCAACAGGGCAATCGCCTGCTCCCGCGACTGCATCGCTTCTCTCTCGACCTCCACAGCCAATTCTCCGGCGCGTGCCTCGTATTCCAAGCGCTCCTTGTTGCTCTGAACGGCACTCTGTTCGACGGCGGTGCGCGCCTCTATCGTGGCACGCAGTTGCGCCTCGGTCTCGGCATTCTCATCGGCCACGCGTTTGGCCTGTTGTGCCGCTGCCGCACGCAGATTGGCCGCCTCGATCTCGCGCAACTCGGCCTGCAGCTTGAGTTCGATCTCCTGGGTGGCCTGCATCTCCGCATCGGTTCGCTGTTGCGTCAACACTGTCAGGTTCTGCTCCGCCTGCAGCTTGTAGGCGGCTGCCTGTGCGGCCTTGCGCTCGATGCCCAGACGCTCCTGCGCCTCCTGTTCGGCCCGGCGCAACAGCGCATTGTTCTCTTCCTGCTGCTGCTGGATCTGTCGGTCGAGCTCTGCTTGGGAGCGTGCGAGTTCCGCCGCTTCCTGTTCGCTCCTGAACCGGCGTTCGGCCTCGGCTCGCGCCAGACCTTCCGCCTCGGCGCGCTGCCTGACCGCCTCGAACAACTGACGCTCCTCACGTTCGCGAGCCTCGGCATTGAGTCTGGCCTGTTCTTCGAAATGGGCGCGTTGAGCCAGCATCTCGGCCGCGGCACGCTCGCGTTCGGCGCGCGTTTTGGCGGCCTGCTCGGCTTCGCGTTCCGCAGCGATCTTCTTCTGGACTTCGCTCAAGGCTTCCGCTTCGGCGCTTGCTCTGGCCTCCGCAGCCTCGGCGGCCACCTGCTCGGCGACGAGTCTGGCATTGACCAGGTCGAGAGCTTCCTGTTCCTTGCGCGCCTTGATTTCTGCGGCACGGGCGATTGCCGTGTCCGTCGCAGCCTGTTCCTGTGCCATCCGCGCCAGATCCTGCTCCATGCGCACGCGATTTTCGGCGGCATGCACGGAATGCTGCTCGGCCTCGACGCGCCGGCCTATCTTTTCCAGTTCCGCCTGTTCGGTATCGGCCCTGCTGCGTGCCAGACGCAACTCCTCGGCTTCCTCCTCGGCACGTTTGACCGCCATGTCGCGCAGTTGCTGCTCCAGCACGAGTTTTTCTTCGGCGTTGCGCTTGCGTTCGAGTTCGGCGGCCTCGCGTTCGCCGGCCGTCTGTGCGAGCAGCGTTTCGATTTCGGCGATATCCGTCCGTATCGTCCGCATCTCGGCCTCGGCGCTTCGCCTCGCTTCTTCGTCGGCCTTGATGCGCTGTTCGAGCAGTTGCGCCAGCTCGCGCTCGGCGCGCAGCTTCTCGTCGGCGGAGGTGCGGGCAAGCTGTTCCTGATGCAGGCGCTGGTTCAGTTCTTCGGTCGCTTGTTGTTCGGCACGCAACCTGGCCTGGTTCTCGGCCTGCAGGCGCAACTCCAGATCCAGTCTGGCCTGCCATTCCGCGGCGGCTCGCTTCTCGATGTCCAGCTTGGCCCGTATCGCCTCGCCCAGCCGGACCTCGTCCTGCGCCTTGGCCTCGATCTGGGCGGTCAGCTCAATCTCGGCGCGGGCACGAGCCTGGGCCACCGCGCGCGCATGGGCTTCCGCGCGCGCGCGCGCCTGTGCGGAAAGCTCGGCCTGGGTCTCGGCCTCGATGCGACCGCGTGCCTCCTGGATAGCCAGCGTTTCTGCGGAAACCTTATTCTCGTCCTTGTCGACTAGACGGATGACTGGTTGCTTGGACATGGCGTTGCTCCCTGTATCTGGTTGATACGCATTTACCGCAAAATATATAGCGCCCCGGCGAACTTGCCGGAACAACGACAAGCGAGGCGCGAATCAAGGCATAAAAAACGGGCTGTTATCAGCCCTACACCGGATAGAAAACCGTATTCGAAATTCCAAACTCGCAGCCCTCAGGCCACATGCCGTGAAACGTCCGCGACCACTTGCTCGAACATCGCCGTGGTCAGGCGTTTCGTCTGGGTATTGTAGCGGCTGCAGTGGTAGCTGTCGAACAACGTCAGGCCGCCCGGTAACTCGTGTCGCGCGCAATGTGCAAAGACATACGCACTCTTGCGCAAGCCCATCGCCGTCAGCACCGCCTGATGGGCGATCAGGCCCAACGCCATCACCGCCGCCCCGCCGGGCAAGGCCGCCAGTTCCCCGGCCAGATAGCCGTTGCAGGCGCGCACCTCGGAAGGCTCCGGCTTGTTCTGCGGCGGCAGGCAGCGCACCGCATTGGTGATGCGGCAACCCCGCAATTCCAGCGCAAGGTTCGCGTTCTTCTCCGCATCCAACGGATCGGGGCTGGTCGCAAAGCCATACTTGTGCAGCGTGCCGTACAGCAGGTTGCCGGCATAGTCGCCGGTGAAAGGACGTCCGGTGCGGTTCGCACCGTGCATGCCGGGAGCGAGGCCGACGATCAGGAACCTGCTTCCAGGCGCGCCGAACGAGCTGACCGGCAAGGCGTGATAACCGGGATGCTCGATGCGCACCTGATCGAGGAAACTGCTTAGCCGCGGACAAACACGGCAATTCTCTGAAAAAGTCATTTCATCATCCAAAAAAACCGACATACCAAAGGCCAATCAGCGAGACGATACCCATCGCGATGACCAGATAGTAGGGCCACACCACATGCCGCTCCGCGTAGGGATCGACCAGCGAACGGTTGGCGCCCTTGGGCAGGTCGGCCAGCGCGGTCAGCGAAGTGCCGAACGGGATGTTGATGTAGGCGCGCGCATTGATCGCCCAGCCACAGGCGTCCAGTATCGGGCCGAGGTTGCGCCGCTTCAGCTTGAACCATGCCATCGCCATCGACGGACCGGAGATCAGCAACATCAGTCCTATCAGCGCCAGCGGAATCTGCCAGAATTTCAGTCCCAGCACGCCGCCGACGACGGAAGCGAGGATGCCGCCGATCGCCCCTATCGCCAGCCCTATCGCCGCGAAGATACCGGCGAACTTGCCGATGTCGAATGGAGGCTTAGGCGTAGCGGGATCGGACACACCCTTGCCGCCTTCCGCCACCGACTTGAGCATCTTGTCGTCCACCGCACCCACCTTGGAGGCTGCGAACTTCTGAAACTGCTCGCTGATCGCCTTCGCGAGTTTCTTGTACGGCGACCAGAACGCCTGACGGATGCTGATCGGATTGTCGATGATGCGCACGATCTGCGCGTTCCAGTCCCGCCCCTTGCGGTCATAGAAGATGCCGTTGCGGCCTGCCGTCAGGAAGTCCGAGTCGCCGGAGGTGAATGCCACGACGATGCTCATCTTCTCGGTGCCGCCGCTGCGCACGCAGTCGCAGTACACCAGGCATGCACCGCTCATGCTGGCGAAGACGGCATGCTTGTTCACGTCCTCTACCTTGACGCACAGCTCGCAGCTGCGGCCGTCCAGATACAGCGTGCCGGCCTGGAAGATCGCCTTGTCGCGGCCGGTGTAGAAGTTGCGGAACGATACAAAGTTGTTGACCAGTTTGAACAGGTCGCGCTTGTAGTGCAGCAGCTTCTCCACCGAACGTATCGCCCGGACCTCGGCCTCGACCGCCTTGTCCTGCGCGATCAATGCTTCGATTTGCTGGCGGCGTCCTGCCGAGATGATCTCGCGGATGCGGTCGATGCCGAGCCTCTCGACGTTGCCTTGCGGCTTGTTCGCCTGCCAGGCATCGAACGCTGCGAAACGGGCGCACAACGCAGCCCACGCGCGATCATCCAGTGCGTCCATATCGCCCAGCAGCGGCTGCACCACTTGCGCGCGGAACGCCTCCAGCCGCGCCTGCCAGGCCGGGTTGACGCCCGCGAGCAGCGGCAGCGGCTTGTTTGCCGCCACGGTCGCCAGCGGAAAGTCCGCGACCTCGGCGCTCTGGGCCGACAGGCTCTTCGCGGCGAGTTGCTGGTAATCCTCGACCGCGCGGCTCAACGGCGCCGCGGCGCGGATATCGTAGGCGGCTAGGCGGCAGCGCGTGAAATAATCGTCTATCTTGTCGCGAACGGCGGCGCAGGCCCGAGCCGCTGCCGCTGTATTCTCGCCGAGGAACAGCACCGCCGCATCGCCTTCGCCCTGCGCATGCCATGCCTCATAGGCCGCGGCCTCGTCGAAGAAACGCCCGGCGATCTCCCCGGTGATGCCGGGCTGCCCGCTCACGTCCGCCGACGAACCGGCGCAGGCGACGATGTCGCCGACCGTCGCGCGCAACGCTTCGTCGGCGATATCTTCGGCGCAGACCACGCCATCGCCATTGAACTTCTGGCTGGCGACCAGCTTCTCGACATCGTCCATGTCCGCCAGCGAGATTTCCTGCGCATCTGATTTGCCCAGACTCTTCAGGACATGTCGCGCCGAGGCCAGCAGCTCCCTGCCTGCATCGTTGTTGTCGTTAATATCGGAAAGGTTCAGCCGGTCGCTCCCGTCGATCAGCAGGTCCGGATTTCTCAGCATCCCGCCGGCCCAGACGATCGCCTCAAGCACCTCGTTGGGACGCACATGGCCGTCTCCGTCGCTGTCTATCATGTCCAGCGTGCGCGCGTCGAACTCGATGCCGCGCGTCGGACAGCTCAGCGCCGCCCACAGCTTCTGGTCGAGCTCGCGCAGCGCCAGCAGGTCCGCACCGCTATCGATCTGCACCTGATCGAAGCCGCCCGCGCGAAAGAAATTCCATGTATGTGTCATGCGTCCTCCCTGCCCCGATGAGTTGACCTGCGACTACTGTTCCCGATGTTCGAGCGTATAGCTTGCCTGCCCGTCCTGCCCCAGATGGCGAACCAGATACGGCATCGTTTCCTGCAGCACGCCGTGCAGCGTCCACGGAGGATTGAGCACGAACATGCCGCTGCCGTACATGCCGAAGCCGTCCTCGGACGGCCCCTGAACGCTCAGCGCGACATGCAACCAGCTCTTCACCGGCAACTGCTTGAGCTGTTCCGGCAACTCCCGCGCTTCGGCGCGCTGCAACTGCGGATACCACACCGCGTACACGCCGTTGGCGAAACGCTTCAACCCTTCGCCCAGCGCCGATACGACGCGGCGATAGTCCTGCTTGTCCTCGTAAGGTGGATCGATCAACACCAGCGCGCGACGCGGCGGCGGCGGCAGCAACGCCTTCAGCGCCCCGAAGCCGTCGGCTTGCTGCATCAGCACCTGCGAGCCCTGCCCAGAAAAATTCTCCTGCAGGATGTCGCTGTCGGTCGGATGCAGCTCGAACAGCCGCATCTTGTCCTGCCCGCGCAACAGCTGCTGCGCGACCAGCGGCGAACCCGGATATAGCTTCATCTGCCCGTCCGGATTGATGCCCTTGACCAGCGCCACATAGTCGGCCAGCGCAGCCGGCAGATCGTCGCGATCCCACAGCCGCGCGATGCCGCTCTCGTACTCCGCATTCTGCGTGGCGTAACCGCTGTCCAGCGCATAACAACCCGCGCCGGCATGGGTGTCGATATACCAGAACGGCTTGTCCTTCTGGGACAGGTATTGCAGCAATTGCACTTCGATGAAGTGCTTCAGCACATCGGCGTGATTGCCCGCATGAAAGGCGTGACGGTAGCTCAGCATGGATGGAAATTCTCTCGGATTTGTTTCGTGTTGAATCGGACGGATGCTATCAGTTTTGCTGGCCCGTGTTATTGAATGACTGCACTTAGGTGACATCCCAAGGATTGAAAACCTGAGGATAAAACGCGAAATCCTGCACGTTGCGGGTGACTACGGTAAGTCCATGGCATTGCGCCGTGGCCATCAGCAAACCGTCCATCACCGGCAGCGGCTGTCCGGCCAGCTCCGCGGCTGCGGCGAGTTGCGCCCAGACATGCAGTGACGCAGCGTCCAGCGGCAGTATGCGTCCCGCAAAGCGCTGCTCCACTTTTCCCAGCCAGTCGGTGAGTTTCTGGCTGCGGCGCGGACCGTTGGCACGCAGTTTGAGTATGCCCTTTTCGATTTCGCCCAGCGTAATGACACTGATGAACAGGCTGGACTCGTCCTGCTCGTCCAGCCAGGCAATCACCTGCGGCGCAGGCGCCTTCCGTGCGTATTCGGAAAGCACGCAGGTATCCAGCAGCCAACTCATAGCTCGACGTTGCGCCCAGTGTCGCGGCTGCGGGAAATATCCAGATCGTCGATTGCAAGATCGGGACGCAGCAGCGCGGTAGAAAGTTTGCTCTTGCGACGGGTGAGCCTCGCATATTCCTCCGCCGAAACCACCACCGCCGTCGGCTTGCCATGCACCGTCACCACCTGCGCATCCCCGCCCGCCGCCCGTTTGACGAGCTGGCTAAAGTTACCCTTCGCCTCCTGCAATTGCCATTCGCTACGCATGACGCCCTCCTTAATTCTGTCCAGTCTGGCCAGAATCTAACATACCTCCGCAGGAATGGCTAGACCGCTGGTATTCATGCGGGCCCCAGGGCGATGTCACTAAAAAGCACCTATCATCAACTATCGAAAATTATCGGTTCAGGTAAAGAGGGACTTTCACTGCATGGAAGCTGCCTATTCCGCGGGTTGAGCCGAGTGATCCAATCAAACTGGGTTAATATAACCCTCAACATAAAAAATATTTCCAGCACGATGCCCAGCCTCCGCAAGCTGATTGTTATTGATTCCTATGCCGCCTCGCGCATCCGCGAGGTCCGGCTGGATGGGCATGTCCACGTATCTGGACGCAACGGCCGCGGCAAGACGACCCTCATCCGGTTGATCCCGCTTTTCTATGGCGAACAGCCTTCCCGAGTCGTGCGCTCATCCGGCAGCGTGGTTCGTTCGCTGCGCGAATTCATGTTCAGCCGCTCGACTTCCTACGTTGCCTTCGAGTACGAGAACCACGACGGCGTCAAACTCGCCGTGCTGCATTACGGCTCGGACAACAGCCCGCAATACCACTTGGCCGACGGCCCCTACACCAAGGATATTTTCGTCGAGAATGACCAACTGATCGAAGGCCGCCACCTCAATGCCCGCCTGCGCACTCTCGGTCGCAATCCGAGCGGTGCCCTCGGCGTGCTTCAGTATCGCGCAGTCATTCAGGGAACGGCAGCCCGGCTTAATGCACCGGAGCATCGCCCGCTGGTGCGGCGCTTTGCGCTCGTGGCAACACGCTCCCGCCTGGCCGGCATCGAACGCATTAGTTCGGGCATGTTTTCCAAGGACATCACCTTCGTGGCGCTCAAACGCATGGCCGCTTCCGTTGCTCGCAACGAAGAAGACAATGAAATCGTGTTAAAGCTATCGCGCAAGGAACTGGAAGGATTCCTGCCCGACTTCAAGGCTTACCACGCCGCCATGGCGCTCGAACCGGCCTTCCAGGCCGCGAACGCCGCTTACGTTCAGGGCAATACCGCCCGCCAGCACCAGACACGCGCGGCAGGCAAGCTCAAACATCTGGTGCAGGCGCTCGGCTGGTTGCACGGAACCCTGCGCCAGAAAGCGCTCGATGCGGAAGACGCGCTTTCGGCTTTGCAACGGGAGCAGCGGGAAGCGCTGGCCGCGCTCGATCTCGAAGCGCAGACGCTGGCAGACGAAATCGCCCGGCTCGACAACGAAATCAAACTGGCGGATAGAGAAGAAAAGCAATGGAACGACAAGGACATTCATGCCTTGATCGCCCTCGTGGCTCGGCGGTCTGCGCTGGAAAAGGAAGTTGCCGACTTGCGGGAACGGCAAACGAAGCTGCTCGCCCAGGCCGATTCTGTTGATCGCAAGTACCAAGCCCTGTTCGCCGAAGAGAAATCCCGCCGCAAACAACTCGAGGCCGACGCACAAGAACGCCTCAACACAATAACCAGTGAGTTGAACGGAGAGGCAGAGACACTTGCCGCCGACCGCGAAACCGCCATAAGCGCCCTCGATGACGCCCAGGCCACCGAAACGGATACCGCTAACGACGCGTGGCAAGCCGCGACGGCTATCGTTTCGGACATTGACCAAGCGTTAGCGCAACTGACTCCCGATGCCGAACTAGCGGGACTCGTAAGCGTCGCAAAGACCGCGCTCGAGGCCGCGTCTTCCGCGCTGCTCCAGGCGGCGACCGAAGCGGCGCATGCCCTGCTCTCCGTAGAGCAGGCAGAGAACCGCCTGACCCAGCAAGCCCAGCAAACGACGCAACTCGCGCAGAAACATGCCCAGGCCAAGGACAGACACTCGCACCTGTTGCTGCTGGAAAACCCAAGCCACGACACCCTGCTGCACCACCTGCGCACGCATTTGCCGGACTGGCATACCAACATTGCCAAGGTCGTGCGCGAGGACCTGTTGCTGCGCACCGATCTGTCCCCTGACAGCACCGGTCAGGGCGACGACAGCCTTTACGGCCTAGCGCTCGATCTTGCCCGCATCGAAGCGGGACGCGCCGCCAGCGAGCAATCCCTAGCAGCAGAAATCGCTCGCGCCAAGACTAACGAGGATGAAGCACAACTTGCCTGGAAGAATGCTGAACGCGAACGGGACGCTCTCGCGAAAGCGCTGGACGCCGCACGTGACCTGCACCGCACCCGGATCGCCGAATACAGCCGTTGCAAGAACGAACAGGAGCATTGCCGCCAAGCAGTAGGCGCAACCGAAAAAAGGCGGGACGAGGAGCTCGACCAGCGCCGCGGCCAGTTGTACACACAACGCGCCGAAGCCGCTGTCATTGCGCTCAGCCGCAAACAGGCCATCGAGGGCTTGCGGCGTAGCCATGAGCAAGCCCGAAAGACTGTGAAGTCCGGCTTCGACCAGCGTGCTCAAGAGCTACGCAAGCGGCAGCAGGGGGCTAAGGATCGGCATACCGAAGAACTTGCACAACTCGAAGTTGCAAAATGCAAAGCTCTCGAAGGCTTGGAAAAACTTCGTTTGTCCGATCTGACCCAGGCCGGAGTGGATACGGCAGCGCTGAAAATCCTTGAAGGCGAGCTTGCCGCCGCCAAGCAAACGGCAGAAAGCGCGCAACAGGCTGCGCCTGTCGTCGAAAGTTATCAGCGCTGGCTGGTGCGGGTTCCGGTGCAGCGCGAAACGCATCGGCATCAAAGACAACAAAAAGTGGCCGAGGCCGACACGCAGGAAAGCCTGCGTAAGGAGCAAACGGCGAGATTCAAGGCACGCATCGAGAATCAGCAGACAGTGTGCGAAACAGCCAAACAGGCTGCCAACCTTGCACATCAACGCTTGGAGCAGGCAGAAACCGCGCAACAGGCCAGATTGGCGGGCATCGAAGCCGACATATCCGGCGAGGCCGTCGAAGTGGCCGTCCACTGGTTGCTGCCCGACATTCTGTCTGAACTCGATGCGGCGACCGGCCAGCTCCGCGAACAGGAGCGTTTGTTGCGCCAGCACCTCGGCACGCTGGTGAGGACTTTCCGCAAGCCGGAATATGCCGCAACCAAGGTTGGCGAATTTGCCACCAACATCGCAGACGACTATTGGTCCGAGGCATGGCGCACGTTGGACGTTTTCGGCGATTGGTACGGCGACGCCCACGCCCAGCAACGCGATGTCTTGGCAGGCTCCCTGCGCAACGGTTGCGGCATCCTGCGGCGCTTCCAGGAAGGATTACTGGGCTTCCAGAGCAGCATCAACGGACTCTCGACAGAGCTCCAAAACAGCCTGGAATCGGACATGGTGTTCGAGGCGATCCGGCGGCTCTCGTTACGCCTGTCTGCACTGGTGGGGCGGCGCCCCTATTGGGACGCTCTCGTCCGCGTCCTGACGGAACATGACCGCTGGCAGGAAGCCGGGTTTGCCGGCTTGCCGGGCCATGCCCTGCTGGAAGAACTGCAGGATTTCGCCCGCCATCTTCCGGAAGGCGAGTTGGCCGAAAATCCAGAAACTCTCATGGATCTGGAGATAGAGGTAGACGATGGCACCGAGGTCAAACGCGTCCGCAACGAGACCGACCTCAAGCAGGTATCGAGCAATGGGCTGAGCTATCTGGTGCTGTGTCTGATCTTCGTCGCCTTCGCCAACCGCGCGCGGCGCAACAGCGAGTCAGCCGACATCTGGCTCACCTGGGCGCTCGACGAGATCGGCACCATAGATGAAGGTAATTCCAGAGCCTTGCTGGCGATGCTTAACCGCAACCGCATCCGCCTCGTCTCGGCAAGCCCGGAGGCGAAGGAATCTTTGCAAACCCTGTTCGATCACCGCTATGAAGTGCTCCAGGATTTCGAAATCCGCCGCATCCTCAGCGAGGACGAACTACCCGGTCTGCTTGCAGAGGTCGCCGATGAGCGCTGATCGCTTTCAATCCATCGCCACCTGTTTGCTGCGCGGCGGCTTCATCAACCGTGCATCCGATCCGGAGTTGTTCGACTATCTGGAAGAGCCTGCCAATGTCGATGGCATCAACGACTTTCTCGGCCGTCTGGGGCTGCTCGCGCTGCGCACCGCGAGCGGCGAAACCTGGTTTGCCGCCCTGCGGCGGCTGGATGACTCGAACCGCAATGCCGCGCGCGAAACCGCAGTCCAGGCCAAGCGCGAACTGCGGCACTGGGTCGGCTTCCTCAAGCTGACCATGGCGGCGCTGAGCGAGCCAGCGCCGGTAGCCGGAGCACTGCTCCACGCCCACCGCCTTAACGATGCCGTGCATGAAAATCTCAACCTGCAGGAAACTTTGCGCACGCTTTGCCAGCGGCTGCGCAGCACCCCGGATGCTTCGTTGCAAAAGATGCTCGAACTGGTCATCAACTGGGCCGTCCGCCCGGAACAAGGGCTACTGGAACTGATAGACGAAGAAAAGGGCATCTACCGCCTGACCGGCAAGGTAGATTGGGTGCTGGACATGATCCTGTCCATCGACGAATCGCTGGAGCGTCAGACACCTTCTATCCCCCGCTCCGCCGCCAGCTCTCCCATGCCGCCAAGCACATCTCCGGATGCGCCCGATGCGTGAGCACATTCTCAACGTCATCCAGGCGCTGCACCAGAACCGCGAACTGATCGCCGATGCCTATTGCCGTGGGCAAGGCGTCGCCCCGGAGAAGGAAACCGAAGCGGCCTTCACTCGCCTGCTCAAGGTGAAAGCGCTGGCGCCCTACATCGAGGGCAGCTTCCGCTTGGATCGGCGCCTACGCGTGTTTTTCGACCGCGCGGTGAATCGCGTCAAAATTTACGGCAACTCCACCCATTACGCCCATGTCGTCGGCAAGCTGGAGGGCATGCTGGAAGCCTATCAAGGTGCAATGATCGCCGCCGATGCGCAAAGCCAGGAGGAATGCATAGACGAGATCATCGACCTGTGCGACGAATTCGCCACCGGCATGAAAGAGGACATCGAGCATTTCCGCATGGTGGTCGACACCCGCAAAGGTTTCTCGGGTGGCGCTCTCAAGGACAGGCTGTTCCACAATAGGAACTACGTTGCACAAGCCTCCCAGATGGTAGAGGCAGTTGGGTTGCTCGACCAAGCAGACTTGCTGGATGCCATCCGGGGCTTCATGGAGCTCACCAATGTTCTCCAGCGGCATCTGTACAACCGCGTCGAAGGCAGCGACGATCTGCGCCGCCGCCTGTTCGAGGTCCAACAGGCACTGAACGCCGCGCTGTTCGATCTCCAGGCCGCGCATCATCTGGTGGAAGTGCTGCTCCGTCTCGACGACCGCCTTGTGCGCCAAGCAGATTTCGAGCCACCGGTCTGGGAGGATGACGGCAACCTGCCCGACATGCTGTTCCGTTTTCCAGGTTTCCCGCTGCCAAGCTATCCCGATCCGAACGGCGACGACAGCGGCGCACTGCTGTCGCTGCTGATGGAAATCCGCGACGACCGGCGTCCGTCCGCCCGCCCCACAGCACCGCGCGCTGGTTGCCTCGATGACGCTGGCGAACCGCCTCCCTCCAAACCCAGCCCGAGCGAATTCCGCCGCGCCTTGAATTTGCTGCTCGCCGAGATCGACCATCATGCCGTAGCGATTTCGGTGATGATCTGGCTACGCACCCACCGAGAGCGTGAAACGCTTTATCCCTACTCGCCGGTAATCTGGTTGGGCACGCTCTCGTGCGCCATCGACAACGGGCTAACGGCACCGGACGGCTGGCGCTATCGGCACCAAGTGGCCGCTCCCGACCTACGCTGGGAAACCCCAGTGCTCACCGACATCTGGCTGGAACTCCATGCTGCCGATACAACACATCCAAGCGTTGCTGCGCGCGTGCCAGTCTGACAATGGTCGCCGCCCCGCCAGCAAGGCGGCGCAGGCGCTCGCCGACTCATTGGGGTTTGGGCGCATCGTTGGCAAGCAATGGCTGGTTTCGGATCACGACCGGGAGAGAATCCGCGTCTATCTGCAACAGGTAGAGGGCATTGACCCCGCCACGCCGCCCGATGCGTGGAGCGAACGCACCCGCATCGGCGCCGCCGAGCTGGGACGGAACGAGAAACTGGCGGGACGACGGCCACGCGAAGACCGGCTTGCCCTGCGCGGGCCAACCGGATTACGCCTAGGCGAGACGCTGCTTCCCCTTCCCGGACAAGCCTTCCTCGACATTCCATTGGCAGATGCGGCCTGCCTTCGTTATGACTGCGCTGTCGTGGTGGAAAACTTTGAAGCGTTCATACACTATGAGAACGCAGCAATCGAGTTGCCGTTTCCGCAACCGCTCATCATTTTTCGCGGAGACAGTGTCAATACGACTGACACGGTGCTCAAGTTCCTGCATGCCGGCAAAGCGCCGGTCATTGCGTGGCCGGATATGGATGCCGCAGGCCTGCTGTATGCGTCGAGCCTGCCGCGCTTAGCCGGAATCATCGGGCCGAAGAAGCCGCAAGAATGTCTCTCCTTCTATGGGAGGGACGATCTTTACCTCGGACAGCTACGGGAGCTCGATGCTCTGCATCTATCGGGAAAGAGCATCGCTTTGGAGGATTCGGTTCGAAAAAACAGGAAGGGGCTCGATCAGGAACGGATGATCTCGGCTGCAATTCCGCTCATCCTCTGGACGACATAATCTACTTCAGATATGGCACTACGAAAATAAGCTGCGCCTTTTCCTCTGCTCGCAATTAGGTTTCTGTCACTCCCATTCGATCGTCGCTGGCGGCTTGCCCGAAATGTCGTACACCACGCGGTTGATGCCGCGCACTTCGTTGATGATGCGGTTGGACACCTTGCCCAGCAGCTCGTACGGCAGATGCGCCCAGTGCGCGGTCATGAAGTCCTGCGTCTGCACCGCACGCAAGGACACCACCCATTCGTAGGTGCGGCCGTCGCCCATCACGCCGACGCTCTTGACCGGCAGGAACACCGTGAAGGCTTGACTGGTCAGTTCATACCAGGTCTTGCCGCTGGCATCCTTCGTGTTGCGCAGTTCTTCGATGAAGATCGCATCGGCGCGGCGCAGCAACTCCGCGTATTCGCGTTTCACTTCGCCGAGGATGCGCACGCCTAGGCCGGGGCCGGGGAACGGGTGGCGGTACACCATGTCCGCAGGCAGACCCAGCGCCACGCCCAGTTCGCGGACTTCGTCCTTGAACAACTCGCGCAGCGGCTCCAGCAGCTTCAGGTGCATGGACTCGGGCAGGCCGCCGACGTTGTGGTGCGACTTGATCGTGTGCGCCTTCTTGGTCTTGGAACCGGCCGATTCGATCACGTCCGGGTAGATCGTGCCCTGCGCCAGCCACTTGGCCTGCTGCAGCTTCGCGGACTCGCGCTGGAACACTTCGACGAACTCGCGGCCGATGATCTTGCGCTTCTGCTCAGGGTCGGAAACGCCGGTCAGGTGCTTCATGAACTCGTCGCTGGCATCGACATGGATCACCTTCATGTGCAAGTGGTTGCCGAAGGTCTCCATCACCTGCTCGCCCTCGTGCAGACGCAACAGGCCGTTGTCCACGAACACGCAGATCAACTGGTCGCCGATGGCTCTGTGGATCAGCGCCGCCGCGACAGACGAATCCACGCCGCCGGACAGACCGAGGATGACTTCTTCGTCGCCGACCTGCGCCTTGATCTTCGCCACCGCCTCGGCGATGTAGTCCGGCATGTTCCAGTCCTGTCCGCAGCCGCAGATGTCGTGTACGAAGCGGCCGATGATCGCCTTGCCCTGATGGGTGTGGGTCACTTCCGGATGGAACTGCACCGCGTAGTAGCGGCGCGATTCGTCCGCCATCGCGGCGAACGGCGTCGCCTCGTTGGAGGCGATCACCGAGAAGCCGGGCGGAATCGCAGTAACCTTGTCGCCGTGGCTCATCCACACATCCAGCAGGCCATGGCCTTGCGCGTTGGTCTTGTCCTGGATGCCGTCGAACAGCTTCGAGTGTCCCTGCGCGCGGATCTCGGCATAGCCGAATTCGCGCACATGGCCGCTCTCGACCTTGCCGCCGAGCTGCGCCGCCATGGTCTGCATGCCGTAACAAATGCCGAACACCGGCACGCCGAGATCGAACACGACCTGCGGCGCCTTGGGCGTCTCGTCTTCGTACACCGAGTTGGGCCCGCCGGACAGGATGATGCCCGCCGGGTTGAACGCGCGGATGTCCGCTTCGCTCATGTCCCAGGGATGCAGTTCGCAATAGACATGCGTCTCGCGCACGCGGCGTGCAATCAGTTGGGTGTACTGGGAACCGAAGTCGAGGATGAGGATTTTTTTGTGCATATCAGGAACCGTGAAGGATGAAGTAAAAAAGGGGGAAGAGTGGTTGGAGCGTCTGCTCTTTTCTCTTTCCCCCTTCGCTTTCCCGTAGTGTTAATCGATGTGGTAGTTGGGTGCTTCCTTGGTGATCTGCACGTCGTGCACATGCGACTCGCGGATACCGGAAGAGGTGATCTCGACGAACTCGGCCTTGGTGTGTACGGTCGCGATGTCGGCGCAGCCGAGGTAACCCATGCTGGCGCGCAGACCGCCCATCAGTTGGTGGATCACCGCCAGCACGCTGCCCTTGTAAGGCACGCGGCCTTCGACGCCTTCCGGCACCAGCTTGTCCTGGTTGGCTTCGCCTTCCTGGAAGTAGCGGTCGCTGGAGCCCTGCTGCATCGCCCCCAAGCTGCCCATGCCGCGATAAGACTTGTACGAACGGCCCTGGAACAATTCGATCTCACCCGGTGCTTCTTCGGTGCCGGCGAACAGGCCTCCCAGCATCACCGCATGCGCGCCCGCCGCAATCGCCTTCGCGATGTCGCCGGAGAAGCGGATGCCGCCGTCGGCGATCAGCGGAACGCCGGTGCCTTGCAGCGTCTTCGCGACGTTCTGGATCGCCGCGATCTGCGGCACGCCGACGCCGGCGATCATGCGCGTGGTGCAGATCGAGCCGGGGCCGATGCCGACCTTGACGCCGTCGGCGCCATGGTCCAGCAGGGCTTGCGCCGCGCCGCCGGTGGCGATGTTGCCGCCGATCACTTCTACCTGCGGGAAGTTATCCTTGACCCAGCGAACGCGATCCAGCACGCCCTGCGAATGGCCGTGTGCGGTATCGACCACGATCACATCGACGCCGGCTTCGGCCAGCAGCGCGACGCGCTCTTCGGTGCCTGCACCGACGCCGACGGCAGCGCCGGCGCGCAAACGGCCCAGACTGTCCTTGCAGGCGCGCGGATGTTCGTTGGATTTCAGGATGTCCTTGACCGTCATCAGGCCGCGCAGTTCGAATGCGTCGTTGACCACCAGCACGCGCTCGATGCGGTGCTTGTGCATCAGGTTGCGCGCCTCTTCTAGGCTGGCGTTTTCCTTGACGGTGATCAGCCGCTCGCGCGGAGTCATGATGTTCTGGACAGGTTGATCGAGATTATTCTCGAAGCGCAGGTCGCGGTTGGTGACGATGCCGACCACTTGCTTGCCCTGCACGACCGGCAGGCCGGAGATACGATGCTGACGAGTCAAAGCCAATACATTGCGCACCGTCATGTCCGGCGTGATCGTGATCGGGTCCTTGACCACGCCGCTTTCGAAGCGTTTGACCTTGGAGACTTCGGCGGCTTGCGCCTTATCGGTCATGTTCTTGTGCACGATACCGATGCCGCCCTCCTGCGCCAGCGCAATCGCCAGACGAGATTCCGTGACGGTATCCATCGCCGCTGACAGCAGCGGGATGTTCAGCGTGATATTGCGAGTGAGTTGCGTGCGCAGGGTAACATCGCGCGGCAACACATTGGAGTAGGCTGGGACGAGCAGAACGTCGTCAAAGGTCAGTGCTTTCTGGATAATGCGCATGTCAAACGGCCCTCGGCAAAGCGCGCATTATACGCATGCCGGACGGACGGGTAAACGGCTCGTCCAAACTAGAGAGGAACCTCCATACCAGCCCCTCTCCTCAATCCTGATGGAACTACTAGCCATTCGACTAAGCCCGCAAGCGGGAAAGTCGCTGGTTATCTCCCGCAAATGGGGAGAGCGTAGCGAGGGGGCGCAGCCAAGCAAACGAATCGCTATGCGAATTTCTCGTTACAGCGCGCTTTCGTCGGTTTCGCCGGTGCGGATGCGTATCACCCGATCGACCGACGACACGAAAATCTTGCCATCGCCGATCTTACCGGTGTGCGCCGCCTTGATAATGGCCTCGACCGCGGTGTCGAGCAACTCGGTCGCCACCACCACCTCGACTTTGATCTTGGGCAGGAAATCGACCACGTATTCCGCGCCGCGATACAGCTCGGTATGCCCTTTCTGGCGACCGAAGCCCTTGACCTCGGTGACCGTCAGGCCGCTCACGCCCAGTTCGGACAAGGCCTCGCGTACTTCATCCAGTTTGAACGGCTTGATGATCGCTTCGACTTTCTTCATGGGGAGTTCCCTCTATGCAATGGTTGGCAGATAAACGGGCGGCATTGTAGCAAGGCTTTGCATCTTGCAGCATCAGTCCAATGAACAATAGACCACGCTAATAATTTCCAGCTCGGTGACGCCGACCGGCGTGCGCAGGTTCGCAACCTCGCCCTCGCGCAACTTGGTCAGCGCGCGCGCCAGTGGCGACACCCAGCTGATACGGCCATTGCCGACATCGGCTTCGTCCACGCCGACAATGCTGTAAACGTTCTCGAAGCCCTTCTCGTCGCAGACCGTGACCGTCGCACCGAAGAACACCTGATCGCATTTGCCGCGCGTGGATGGATCGACTACTTCTGCCATGTCCAGACGCTTGCGCAGGAACCTCACGCGGCGGTCGATCTCGCGCAGACGCTTCTTGCCGTAGATGTAGTCGCCGTTCTCGGAACGGTCGCCGTTGGAGGCGGCCCAGGTGATGGTCTTCACCAGCGCCGGACGCTCGACCTTCCACAGATGATCCAACTCGTCGCGCAGCTTCTGGTAGCCGCCCGGCGTCAGGTAATTCTTGACGCCCGCAGGCAAAGGACTCGACGATTCCAGTTCGTCATCGTCGTCGCCGTCGGTCTCTTTGGTGAATGCCTTGCTCATGCCGGGAATTCTACAACAGACGCGGTGGTTTCCCGCCACGCAACTGCAGAATCGTCAAGCCTCTTTGAGTTTCGCATGTGCTGCTGCCAATCTTGCAATCGGCACGCGAGGCGCGGAGCAGGACACGTAGCTCAGGCCGATCTGGTGGCAGAACATGATCGAGGCCGGGTGGCCGCCGTGTTCGCCGCAGATGCCGATCTTCATGTCCGGGCGGGTGGCTCGTCCGCCTTCGATCGCCAGCTTCATCAGCTTGCCTACACCCTGCGTATCCAGTACCTCGAACGGGTTGTCGCGCAGGATGGCCTGATCGATGTAGTCCGGCAGGAACTTGTTCTCGGCATCCTCGCGCGAGAACGAGAACGTCGCCTGGGTCAGGTCGTTGGTGCCGAAGGAGAAGAACTCGGCCTCCTTCGCCAGGCTGTCGGCGCGCACGCAGGCGCGCACCACTTCCATCATCGAGCCGAATTTGATCTTCACCTTGACGCCGCTGGTCTGCTCGACCTCGGCCACGATCTTGTCGACCATGCGTTTGACGTACTGCAATTCGACCGAGGTGCACACCTGCGGCACCATGATCTCGGGATGCACATCGGTACTTTCCTTAACGCATTCGACGGTGGCCTCGGCCAGCGCGCGGATTTGCATCGCGTAGATTTCCGGATAGGTCACGCTGAGGCGCACGCCCCTGTGTCCCAGCATCGGGTTGACTTCGTGCAGCGCGCGCACTTTTTTCAGGATCGTCTGTTTCTTCTCGATAGCCTGTTCGACGAGATGCGAATTGAGCGTGCTCGATCTGACTTGCGCCACATCGGCGGCGCTCAGTTCCGCGTCGCCCAACAGATCCAGCGTATTGGACAGGATTTCCATGCCGCTGGCAGTCTGGTGCAGGTATTGCAGGTCGGCGAGCTCCTTAATCAGTTGTTGTTCCGACGGCAAAAATTCGTGGATAGGCGGATCGAGCAGGCGGATCGTCACCGGCAGGCCGGCCATGGTCTCCAGCAAACCTTTGAAGTCGCCGCGCTGGATCGGAAGCAGGCGATCGAGTGCGATCTGACGCTGTTGCGTATCCTCCGCGATGATCATGTCCAGCACGATGGGCAGACGGTCGCTGGCGTTGAACATGCGTTCGGTGCGGCACAGGCCGATGCCTTTCGCGCCCAGTTGCAGCGCGCGCTTCGCATCGTTCGGCGTATCGGCGTTAGCCATCACCGCCAGCCGCGCCTCCTGATCCGCCCAGCCCAGCAGCGTGTTCAGCTCGTCGGTAATCTCCGCCTCTATGGTCGGCACGCTGCCCAGATAGACCATGCCGGTAGTGCCATCGATGGTGATGATGTCGCCCTCGTGGATCACCGTCTCGCCTATCGTCGCTTGACGCAGCGTGACGTTGACCTCGATGCCCTCGGCCCCCGCGACGCAGGGTTTGCCCATGCCGCGCGCGACCACCGCCGCATGCGATGTCTTGCCGCCCCGGCTGGTCAGGATGCCGCGCGAGGCGAAGAAACCGTGGATGTCTTCCGGCTTGGTCTCCTCGCGCACCAGGATCACCGGCTTGCCTGCCCTGCCCTGTTCCTCGGCGCGGTCGGCATCGAACACGGCGTGGCCAAAATCTGCGCCCGGCGAAGCGGGCAGCCCCTTGGCCAGCGGCCTGGCCTTGGAGGCGGGATCGAGGCGAGGGAACAGCATTTGCGCGAGACTGTCCGGCGCGATGCGCATCAGCGCCTGACGGCGTGTGATCAGCCCTTCTTTCTCCATCTCGACGGAAGTGCGCACCATCGCGGTGGTGTTCATCTTGCCATTGCGCGTTTGCAGGCAATACAGGATGCCGCGCTCGATGGTGAACTCGAAATCCTGCACCTCGTGATAGTGGTTCTCCAGCTTGGCACGGAGTTCCTGCAACTGCCGGAACAGGTCGGGCATCTCGGTCGCCATGTAGTCGATAGGCTTGGGCGTGCGGATGCCGGCGACGACATCCTCGCCCTGCGCGTTCACCAGATACTCGCCGAAGATGTGGTTCTCGCCGGTCGCCGGGTTGCGCGTGAAACCGACGCCGGTCGCCGAATCGTTGCCGCGATTGCCGAACACCATGGTGCAGATGTTCACCGCGGTGCCGTTGGCCATCTCCGGTGTGATGTGGAATTCGCGGCGGTAATCGACCGCGCGCTTGCCCATCCATGAGCGGAACACTGCCTTGACCGACAGGATCAATTGTTCGTACGGATTTTCGGGGAACGGCCGGCCGCTCTGTTCCTGCACTACGCGCAGGAACCGTTCGCTGACTTCCTTGAGGTCGTCGGCAGTCAGCGCCAGATCTTCCTTGATGCCGCGATCCTGTTTGACTGCACTCAGTTCGGCATCGAACAACTCGTCGGAAATATCCAGCGCGATCTTGCCGAATAACTGAATGAAGCGGCGGTAGGTGTCGTAGCCGAAGCGCGGGTCGCCGGTCTGGGCGATCTCGCCGGCCAGCGTCTGCGGATTCAGGCCGAGGTTGAGGATGGTGTCCATCATGCCCGGCATGGACATCGCCGAACCGGAGCGCACCGATACCAGCAAGGGAGCATTCGCATCGCCGAAACGCTTGCCGGTCTTAATTTCCAGCGCCTTCATCTGGGCGTCGATCTCGTCCAGCAGCGATTTCGGCAATTCCTCGCCCGACGCCGCGAGATAGCTCAGGCAGGCCTCGGTGCTGATGACGAAGCCGGGCGGCACGTTCAGCCCGATCTGGGTCATCTCGCACAGATTCGCTCCCTTGCCGCCCAGCAGTTTCTTGTTCTTGCCGTCGCCTTCTTCGAATGCGAAGACCTGTTTTCCTGCCTTTACGATGCTGTCCACTGCACACCTCCATTCAGATGACTACAGACTGCGTCCGCGATTGCGGACACGCACAAAAAACACCGGCCAATCTAGCAATGAAACATCTCTGGCGCTATAGGGGGAAGTCTACATCAGCTAGTCCCAATCCGATACGCAAAGCCGCGCATCTTTGATTGGGATTGGGATTGCCGTCCGCATCGAGCAAAATTCGCGGCAGGTGGAGAGGCGATGGTGGTAGATACTGCAAAAGAACCCGTCGGCCGACTTCGCCTGCGAGCGCGATGCTGCGCAGATGCGGAGAGACGGGTTTGGAGAGGTGTGCGGGGACGATGCCGCCGGGCGCATCGTCGGCCTCGGCCCAGTAGTAAAGGAACGCGGTAATTGGCGCAGCAAGCGCCGCAACTCAGGCAGGGATGTTCTGAGTCGCACCCATGTTCGCGCTTATGCGAACACGCCCCCCGCGCCCAGGACTGCGACACTTACGGTCAACAACCCGAGCGTCAGGTTCACCGCGACCAGCTTGCGTATCCGGCCCAGTTGCTCGCCAGCTTCTTTCCAGCTCTGCTTGGAGATATGCACGCTGAGCGGCACATAGCAGGAAAAGAACACATAGCCGTAGATCGCGATCATCGCCACGCCTAGCGCCAGCATGATGTGTACATGGCGCGACACATGAGCGAGCCCGCCGTACAGATAGATCAGGTAGAAGCCGGTGACCAGCAGCAATCCTATCGACAACCACACCCAATTGAAAAAGCGTCGGAACACGCCGTCCCACAGGCGCAGACGCTCGGGTGGCTGCAATACCTCGGCGGCTGTCGGGCGCAACACGACATAGGCGAAGAACATGCCGCCGACCCAGACCAGCACGGCGAGAAGATGAAGCATTTTGAACAGAGCCATGATTTTCTCCTAAGGTTCTCAGTTAAGTGTAATGCAACATCTCGCGCACCGGCCTGAAACTCCGGCGATGCACATTGGACACGCCGTGTTCGCGCAATGCGGCGAGATGCGCGGCGGTCGGGTAGCCCTTGTGCTCGGCGAAGCCGTATTGCGGATACTGTTCGTGCAATTGCAACATCAGTTCATCGCGCGCGGTCTTCGCCAGTATCGAGGCGGCGGAAATCGCGGCGACCTTACTGTCGCCCTTGACGATAGCCTCGCTGGGGATGCCGGTCTGCGGACAATACAAGCCATCCACCAATACTTGCTGCGGACGGATCGGCAACGCCTCGACCGCACGGCGCATCGCCAGCAGCGTGGCTTGCAGAATGTTCATCTCGTCGATTTCGCCGACCTCGGCGTAAGCCACCGCCCAAGCCAGCGCGCGTTCGCGGATGATCGGGGCGAGGCGGTCGCGCTGTTTTTCGGAAAGTTTCTTCGAATCGGCTAGCCCCTCGATCGGATGCGCCGCATCGAGGATCACCGCCGCGGCGCTGACCGGCCCGGCCAGTGGGCCGCGCCCGGCTTCGTCTACGCCGCAGATCAGGATGACGCTCATGCCGGCAGATAAGGCAGAATAGCCGCCGCCGCCTTCTGCGCGGTGTCCTGGCGCAGCGTACGATGCAGTTCGTGGAACGTCTCTTCCAGTTGCACCACGGCCTCGCCATTGTTGACCAGATTCAGCAGCGCCTGCGTCAGGTTCTCCGGCGTTGCATCTTCCTGGATCAATTCGGGCACGACGAAGCGCTCGCACAGGATGTTGGGCAGGCCGAAGTACGGCTGGTAGCGCTTGCGTTTGATCATCCACCAGGAGAAAGCCGGCATGCGATAGGTGATGACCATGGGGCGCTTCAGCAGCGCGCACTCCAGCGTCGCGGTGCCGGAGGCGACCAGCACGCCGTCGGCGGCGATCATCGCGTCCTGAGCGTGACCGAACAACAGGGTGATCGGCAACTGCTCGGCATCGCAATCGTACAGCGCCTGTTCGAAAATGCCGCGCGTCTCACGGCTGACCAACGGCACGAGAAAGCGCGCATCCGGTATTTGCTGCAACACCAGTTTCGCGGTCTCGATATAGGTATGCGCGAGGTGCTTCACTTCGCTCTGGCGACTGCCGGGCAGAAAGGCGAACACCTTCGCGTGCAGCGGAATGCGCATGGTCTCGCGCATCTCGGCGCGCTTGGGGAATTCCGGCAGCATGTCGGCGAGCGGATGGCCGACGTAATCCACCGCGATCCCGGCCTGCCGGTACAGTCTGGGCTCATGCGGGAACAGCGCGAGCACGCGCGACACGGCGCGCCCGATCTTGTGGATGCGCTCGCCGCGCCATGCCCAGATCGACGGGCTGACGTAATGGATAGTCGGGATGCCGCTCATCTTGAGCGCCATCTCCAGATCCAGATTGAAGTCCGGCGCATCCACGCCGATGAACAGGTCCGGGCGTTTGCCCAGGAAATATTCACGCAGCTTGCGGCGGATGCCGACGATCTCGCGATAGTGACGCAACACCTCGACATAGCCGCGCACCGCGAGCTTTTCCATCGGGAACAGCACCTCCATGCCGGCGGATTGCATCTTCGGCCCGCCGATGCCGACAAAATGGATGTCGGGACGCGCTTCTTTCAATGCTGTCATCAGATGGCTGCCAAGCATGTCGCCGGACGCTTCGCCCGCGACGATGCCGATTACGATTCTTTTCTGCTGCATGGAGAAACCTTTGTGTTATCCGATCTAACGGACGATACCGCGGGTAGATGTCGCGAGGAAGTCGGCCAGCGGCTGCAACTCCGGATGCTCGGCCAGTTGACCCTCGATTTCGGCCTTGGCCTCGTCGAAACTCATGCCGGACTTGTACAGCGTCTTGTAGGCTCGCTTGATTGCCATGATCGCTTCGCTCGAATAACCGCGACGCTTCAGCCCTTCCGCATTGATGCCGTGCGGTGCGCAGGGATTGCCCGAAGCCAGCACGTAAGTTGGCACATCCTTGAACAGGATGGTTCCCATACCGGTGATGATGTGCTCGCCTATCCTGACGAACTGGTGCACCACGGTGAAGCCGCCGAGGATCGCATAGTCGCCGACATGCACATGGCCGGCCAGCTGCGCGTTGTTCGCGAAGATCGTGTGGCTGCCGACCTGGCAATCGTGCGCCAGATGCACGTAGGCCATGATCCAGTTGTGGCTGCCGACGCGCGTGACGCCGACATCCTGAGCGGTACCGAGGTTGAAGGTGCAGAACTCGCGTATGGTGTTGTGGTCGCCGATCTCCAGCCGAGTCGGTTCGTTGGCGTATTTCTTGTCCTGCGGAATTTCGCCCAGCGAACAGAACTGGAAGATGCGGTTGTGCTTGCCGATGCGCGTGTGACCGTTGATTACCACATGCGGGCCGATCACCGTGCCCTCGCCGATCTCGACATGCTCGCCGATGATCGAGTACGGCCCCACCTCGACGTCGTCGGCAAGCCTGGCGTTGGGGTGGACTATCGCGGTCGGATGGATCATGTAAACCTCGTCAAATCCGGGATTACGCGACCGACTTGACGGTGCACATCAGTTCGGCTTCGGCAGCCAGCTGGCCGTCCACTTCGGCAGTGCCCTTGAACTTGAACACGCCGCGCATGCTGCGCGTCAGCTCCACCTTGAAGATCAGCTGGTCGCCGGGAGACACCGGGCGCTTGAAGCGCGCGCCGTCGATGCCGGCGAAGTAGTACACCGAGTTCTCGTCCGGTTTGCTGTCCATGGACTTGAACGACAGCAAGGCCGCGACCTGGGCCATCGCCTCGATGATCAGCACGCCGGGCATCACCGGGTGATGCGGGTAATGGCCGGGGAAGAACGGCTCGTTGATGGTGACGTTCTTCAGCGCGACGATGTTCTTGCCGGGTTCGACCGACAGCACGCGATCGACCAGCAGGAAGGGATAGCGGTGCGGCAGATGTTCGAGAATGGCGTGAATGTCCATGGCGGTACTCATTATTCTTCCCTTTCAGTGATGCTTGTTTTCAATGATTCGAATTGTTGCTCCAGCGCCTTGATGCGCTTCGCCATCTGGTCGAGATGACGCAGATGCACGGCGTTCTTGCGCCAGTCTTCCTGTTTGGAGAGCGGGAAGATCGCGGCATAGGAGCCGGCCTCGCGGATCGATTTTCCGACCAGCGTATGCGCGGCGACCTCGACATGATCGGCCAGTTGCAGGTGACCGAGGATGCGGGCTCCGCCGCCGATCAGGCAGTACTTGCCGATCACCGCGCTGCCGGCAATGCCGGCGCAGCCGGCAATGGCGGTGTGCGCGCCGATGCGCACGTTGTGCGCGACCTGGATCTGGTTGTCCAGCTTCACGCCGTCCTCAATCACCGTATCGTTAAGCGCGCCGCGATCTATCGTGGTGTTCGCGCCGATCTCGACGTCGTTACCGATCACCACGCGACCGATCTGCGGGATCTTGAGCCAGCGGCCCTCGTCCATCGCGATGCCGAAACCGTCCGAGCCAATCACGCAGCCGGAATGGGCGATCAGGTCGTCTCCGATCACGCAATCATGGTAGACCGTCACGCGCGGATACAGCCGCGCGCGGCTGCCGATCATCGCGTTCTCGCCTATGCAGCATCCCTCGCCGATCACCGAATCCGCACCTATCACCGCCCCCTCGCCGATCACCGCAGTCGCGGCGATGCTGGCGGTCGGGTCGATACGGGCGCTGGCGCCAATCACCGCGGAAGGATGCACGCCCGGACGAATCTCGGGCAACGGGTTGAGCAGCGCCGAGACTCGGGCGAAATAGGCATAGGGGTTGGCGCAGACGATGCGCGGCAGACCGGTCGCATCGGCATCCGCCTCGGCGAGTATCACCGCTCCCGCCTCGGTGGTCGCCAGTTGCGCGCGATACTTGCTATTGGTCAGGAAGCTGATGTGCCGCGACTGCGCGCTTTCCAGCGTCGCGATCTGGGCTACGCGCACCTCGCCGTCGCCCAGCACGCGCCCACCGAGCCGGGCGGCAATTGCGGTCAGACTATATGTGACAGACATGCCGAAAATGCCGCCTACTTGCCATCCTTGGCGGCAGGTTTCTCTATCGCGAGGTGCTTGATGACCTTGTCGGTGATGTCTATCTTGGGATTGCGATACACCGCCTCCTGCAGGATCAGGTCGTACTTCTCCGTTTCGGCGATGATCTGAATCGCCTTGTTGGCCTGCTCCAGCACGATGGACAATTCCTCGTTCTTGCGCAGATTCAGGTCTTCGCGGAACTCGCGCTGCATGCGTTGCAGATTCACGTTCATCGCGGTCAATTCGCGCTCCTTGTTGCGGTGATCGGCATCGGTCATCGCGCCCGCCTCCTTCTCCAGCAGCGCCTGAAGCTCCTTGACCTGCTTCATCAGCTTTTTGATCTCCTGATCGCGACCGGAGAACTCCTTCTCAATGCGCTTCTCGGCCTTCAGCGCCGGCGACGATTCGCGCAACACGCGTTCGGTATCCACCACGCCCACCCTGAAATCGGCAGCCTGCACCGTTCCGACACTCAGCCCCAGGGCCAGCATCGCCATCATGATCTTCGTTTTCATTACATACTCCTCGCTCATCGTAATCGGTATCCCGGACAACCGGGGGTTGCATGTCAGAACATCGAGCCCAAATTAAACTGGAACTTCTGCAGCCTGTCTTCCGGCTGCTTGTTCAGCGGCACGGCATAGCTGAACTTGAGCGGCCCCATCGGCGAGATCCAGATGACCGCCGCCCCCGTGGAATAGCGTATGCCCGCGCTACCAGGCAGATCGCCCGGACCGTACACCGCACCGGCATCGACGAAACCGCTCAGGCGCACCGACTTATTCTTTTCCATACCCGGGAACGGCACCATCAATTCCGCGTTGCCAACCACGCGACGCGTACCGCCCAGCACCGCATTGTTGACGTCGCGCGGGCCGAGCGAATTGGACTCAAAACCGCGCACCGATCCGGTGCCGCCGCCATAGAAATTCTTGAAGAACGGCAAGTCCTTGCCGCCGTAGCCTCCGCCTACACCCACTTCGCCGTTCAACAGCAGCGTGATGTCGCTGGCGACCGGATAGAACCGCTGATGCTGGTAATTCAACTTGTAATAGCGCATATCGAACATCGGCAGCGCCATCTCAAGGAAGGCGCGCTGCACCGTGCCCTCGGTGGTGTAAATCGCGCTGTCGCGGCTATCCCTGGACCAGCCGACCGTGCCGAGCAGATTACTGTTCGAGGCGCCGAAGGTGTTCACGTACTGCGACAGGCGCGCCGGTGAAGCCGCCGTCAGGATCAACTGGGTATTTTCGGCAGACAGCCCATAGCTGATGGACTCGTCCTCGTCGATCGGCACACCGAAACGCACTCCGCCGCCCAGCGTATGCGAACCGTATTGGCTGACCGCAGTGCTGGTCGAATCGGTGTTGCGCTTGTAAACATCGAAACCGCGACTAACGCCCTCGTCGGTGAAATACGGATTGGTATAGGAGAACGAATAAACCTGATTGGTCTTGCTGGTGTTGATCTGCACCGCCGCATGGTTGCCGCTGCCGAACAAATTGTTCTGGCTGACGCTTCCGCTCAGCGACAAGCCTTCCCCTTGGGAGAAACCCGCACCTGCGGAAATGTTGCCGGTGGACTTCTCCGCCACGGCGATATTCACGTCCATCTGATCCGCCGTGCCCTGCACCGGCAGGGTCTCCACATTCACTTCCTCGAAGAAATCCAGTTTATCGACGCGTTGCTTGGACTTTTTGATTTTCTCGACGTCGAACCATGCACCCTCGACTTGACGGAACTCGCGCCGGATCACTTCGTCGCGTGTCTTGTCGTTGCCGGCGATATTGATGCGGCGGATGTACACGCGCTGACCGGGATCGACCATGAAATTGAACGCCACCTCATGCTTTTCCTTGTCTATCGTCGGCACTGCATTCACGTTGGCGAAAGCATAGCCCTCCCCTCCCAAGCGGTCGCTGATCTTTTTGCTTGAGTCCGTCAAAGCGCTACGCGAAAAAGTATCGCCTGCCTTGATCTGGATCAACTGTTCGACCTCTTCCTTGGGCACTATCGTGTTGCCGACCACAGCCACATTGGACACGGTATATTTCGTGCCCTCGCTGAAATTGATCGTGATGTAAATATCCTTCTTGTCCGGCGTGATCGAGACTTGGGTGGAATCGATATTGAATTCCAGATAGCCGTTGTCCATGTAGAACGAACGCATCGCCTCCATGTCGGCGGACAGTTTCTGCTTGGAATACTGATCGTTCTTGCTGAACCAACTCATCCAGTCCGGCGTGCTGAGCTTCATCAGGTCCAGCAACTCCTGCTCGCCGTAGGCCTGATTGCCGACCAAGTTGATCTGTTTGATCTTGGAGACTTCGCCTTCCACCACGTTGAACACTACGGCAACGCGGTTGCGCTCCAGTTCGGTGACCGAGGTGGTCACGCTGACGCCGTACTTACCGCGCGCGACATATTGGCGCTTCAACTCCTGCGTCGCCTTCTCCAGCGCCCCCTTGTCGAAAATGCGCGCCTCGGCCAGCCCTGCATACTTCATGTTGTCTTTGAGTTGCTGCGCCGGGAAATCCTTGATGCCGTTAAGTTCGATGCTGGCGATGGAGGGACGCTCGCGCACCAGCACGATCAGCACGCCCTGCTCGACCTCCAGGCGCACATCCTTGAAGAAGCCGGTGGCATACAACGCGCGGATTGCCGCAGCCGCCTGCGTGTCGTCCATCGTGTCGCCGACCTTGATGGGCAGGTAGCTGAACACCGTGCCGGCCTCGGTGCGCTGTATACCTTCGACACGAATATCGGTGACTTTAAATGGCTCGATCGCCCAGGCGGGCGAGATGCAGAGCAGGGAAATCAGCCCTGCCAGTTTTTTCAGTTTCATTTTCAACCTGAGATTAGCCGAGTTATGTCGTTATATAGGGCAAACACCATCAGCGTGCCGAGCAGCGCCATACCGATCTTCTGTCCGAGTTCCCACGCTTGCTCCGAGACCGGACTTCCTTTCGCCAGTTCGGCAGCATAATACAGCAAGTGCCCCCCATCCAATAAGGGGATGGGCAACAGATTCAGCACGCCCAGACTGACGCTGATCAATGCGAGAAAACCCAGATACGACACCAGCCCCATTTCGGCGGATTGTCCGGCATAGTCGGCGATGGTGATCGGGCCGGAAAGATTCTTCATCGACACCTCGCCCAGCACCATCTTGCCCAGCATTTTCAGGCTGATGATCGATGTCTCCCATGTCTTGCGCAATGCCTGGAGCAGCGCATCCAGCGGGCCATAGCTCACTTCGGTCAGCATCGATTCCCACACCGCCTTATCGACCTGCGGCGCAGCACCGATCTTGCCGACCGGCTCGCCGCCCTCGTCCACCGCGTTCGGCATAACCGTCACGCTCAACACCTGTTCGCCGCGCCGGATATCGAACTGCACGGTTTGTCCCGGATGCGTACGCACTACCTCGACCAGCTCGCTCCAGTGCTGCATAGCCCGCCCGTTGGCGTTCATGACCACATCGCCAGGCTGGAGTCCCGCCTGTTGCGCCACACCGCCTTCGGAGAGTTTGCCGATGACGGGAAGGACGTGCGGCTGATACAGTTGCAAACCGAGTTTGGCGAGCAGCTCGCCGTCCAGCTCGTTCGCATTCAGCCCGCGCATGTCGAGCACATGGGCCAGCGGCTCGCCCTGTGCGCTGCGGCCCTCGATTTTCACTTCGGCCTGTTGCAGTGCGTGATCCAGCAACATCCAGCGCAACTCCTGCCAGCTCGGCACCGGCTCGCCGTCGATATGCGTAATGGTCTCGCCCGGTTGCATCACTGCCGCGGCGGCGGGCGTATCCGGCGGCACCTCGCCCAGCACCGGCTTCAGTCCGGGCACGCCGTGGACGAACAGCGCCCAATACAGAACGATGGCCAGCAGGAAATTCGACAACGGCCCGGCCACGACGATGGCCATGCGCTGCAACACCGGCTTGCGGTTGAAAGCCTGATCCAGTTCTTCCGGCGCGACCTCGCCCTCGTGCTCGTCCAACATCTTGACGTAGCCGCCCAGCGGGATCGCCGAAATCGCCCATTCTGTACCGTTGGCAAGCCGTTTACTGTAAAGCACCTTGCCGAAGCCGACCGAGAAGCGCAGAACCTTCACGCCGCAACGCCGTGCCACCCAGTAGTGCCCCAGTTCATGGAACACCACCAGCAGTGCAATGGCGACAACGAAAGCCAATAAGGTAATCATGGATGTAGGGGCGCGGCGCGCCGTGCCGGTGCCGGAACAGAAGTTTCACGTGCTCCTGCGAGATTGCCGATCTGTTGTTGCGCAGCACTACGCGCCTCGGCATCCGCACCAATCACATCTTCCAGACAGGTGACTGCATTGACCGGCAATTCGTCGAGCACAGCTTCGATGACGCGCGGGATATCGAGGAAAGCGATGCGGCGATTCAGGAAGGCATCCACCGCCACCTCGTTCGCCGCGTTCAGGATCGCCGGGGCCGTGCCCGCAGCGCGCAATGCCTGATAGGCCAGCGACAGACAGGGGAAGCGCTCGAAGTCGGGCGCGACGAAGTTCATCGTCGCGACCTTGAACAGGTCCAGCGGCACGACGCCGGCATCGATGCGCTCCGGCCAGGACAGACCATAGGCGATCGGCGTGCGCATGTCCGGGTTGCCGAGCTGCGCCAGCACCGAGCCGTCGACGTATTGCACCAGCGAATGGATCACGCTCTGCGGATGCACCACCACCTGGATGTCGTCCGCACTCGCGTTGAACAGCCAGTGCGCCTCGATGACTTCGAGGCCCTTGTTCATCATGGTCGCGGAATCCACCGAGATCTTGCGGCCCATGCTCCAGTTCGGATGCGCGCAGGCCTGCTCGGGCGTGACGTCGTGCAGCTCGGCCAGCGGCGTGTTGCGGAACGGGCCGCCGGAGGCGGTCAGCAGTATCTTGCTGACGCCGCTGCGCTTCATATCGCCGCGATAGTCATGCGGCAGGGACTGGAAGATCGCATTGTGTTCGCTGTCAATGGGCAGCAGCGCTGAGCCGCTGGCGCGCACCGCCTCCATGAACACGTTGCCCGCGGTCACCAGCGTCTCCTTGTTCGCCAGCAGGATTTTTTTTCCTGCTTGCGCCGCCGCCAGCGTCGGGCGCAGACCCGCCGCGCCGACGATGGCCGCCATCACCGCATCCACCTCGGGCAGCACCGAGACCTGCTCCAATGCCTCGACGCCGCACAGCACCTCGGTGGATATACCGGCATCCTTCAGGCACCGGCGCAGTCCTGCGGCAGCCGCCTCGTCCAGCAGCACCGCATAGTCCGGCTTGAATTGTTCGCACTGCTTGAACAGCAGATCGACCTGCGAATTCGCGGTCAGTGCGACGACACGAAAACGGTCGGGATGGCGCGCCACCACGTCCAGCGTGCTGGTGCCTATGCTGCCGGTGGAGCCGAGAACGGTCAGGTGTTGCATGTCAGCCTATCCTCTGGAACAGCATCGCCAATGCTGCGAGCGGCAGCGTCGAGGTCAGCGCGTCGATGCGATCCAGCAGGCCGCCGTGTCCCGGCAGCAGCGCGCCGCTGTCCTTCACGCCGGCCTGACGCTTGATCGCCGATTCGAACAGGTCTCCGATCACCGCCAGCGCCACCCACCACCATGCGGTCAGCAACAATGGCGGCAGAATCTCGCGCGTCGAGAAATGCGGGCTGAAACTCCAGACCAGCACCACATAGACCGACACGCCGAACATCGCGCCCGCCACGCCTTCCCAGGTCTTGCCTGGGCTGATCTCGGGCGCGAGCTTGTTCTTGCCGAAACGCCTTCCGGCGAAATACGCCGCGATGTCGGCGACCCACACCAGCCCCATCACGAACAGCAGCAACCACGGGCTGGGCGCGGCTTCGCGCAGATCCATCATCGCAGCACCAGTCGGGATCAGCACTGCCCAGCCGACCGCAGCCATCGCCAGCGGACGCTCGACCTTCCAGCCCACCATCAACCAGGTCGGCACGATGACCAGCCACAGCAGCGCAGACACCAGATAGATCGCCAGATGGACGTAGAAATTCACCGTCTCGGCGGCATAGGCGTCGAGCGACACCAGTCCCAGCATCAGGGCTAGCGTCAACCACCAATACAGACGCGCCTTCCCGCCCTCCAATCTGGACAGGTGCGACCATTCTGTCGTCCCCTGCATTACCATCACGACGACCAGCAGCGCCCATGCCATCGGCGGCAACAGGAACAACGCCGCCAGCAACAGCGCCAGCAGCACGATGGCGGTGATCACGCGCGACTTAAGCATTGCCCTCTCCCTGGTGCTGCTCGCCCTTCAATTGATCGCTGGTCCGGCCGAAACGACGTTCGCGTTTCTGGTACGAGGAGATCGCCGTCTCCAGTTCCTTGCGCCCGAACTCGGGCCACAGCACATCGGTGAAATACAGTTCGGTATAAGCCAGTTGCCACAGCATGAAGTTGCTGATGCGCTGTTCGCCGCCGGTGCGTATGAATAGGTCCGGCTCGGGGGCGTCGCTCATCGACAGGTAGGGCGCCATATCCTCTTCGGTGAAGCCCTGCGCCAGTTGCGGATGCTCTTTCAGCATGGACTGCACCGCGTTCATCATGTCCCAGCGGCCGCCGTAGTTGGCCGCAATGGTCAGCGTCAGTCCGGTGTTGTTCGCGGTCAGTTGTTCGGCATCGAGCATGGTCTGGCTGAGCTTGTCGTCGAAACGGCTGCGGTCGCCGATGATCTTCAGGCGGATGTTCTTCTCGTGCATCTTCGCGACTTCGCGTTCCAGCATCTTCAGGAACAGCGACATCAGGAAGGAGACTTCGTCGGCGGGACGCCGCCAGTTCTCGCTGCTGAAGGCGAAAACGGTGAGATATTCGACGCCCAGATCGCGGCAGGCCTTGACGACCTCGCGCAGCGATTCGACGCCACGCTGGTGACCCATCACGCGCGGCATGAAGCGTTTCTTCGCCCAGCGCCCGTTGCCATCCATGATGACGGCGATGTGGCGCGGGACACTGGGAATGTCAGGGATGGTGCGAGTGGAACTCGGCAGCGGCGACATTACACCGCCATCAAGTCAACTTCTTTGGCAGCCAGCGCCTTGTCGATCTCGGCGACGTAGCGGTCGGTCAGTTTCTGGATATCGTCCTGGGTGCGGCGCTCGTCGTCCTCGGAGATTTCTTTCTTCTTGAGCGCATCCTTGAGATGGGTGTTGGCATCGCGGCGGATGTTGCGCACCGCGATCTTCGCATCTTCGCCTTCGCTCTTGACCACTTTGATCAGGTCGCGGCGGCGCTCCTCGGTCAGCATCGGCATCGGCACGCGGATCAGTTCACCCTGGCTGGCCGGATTCAGCCCCAGGTCGGAGTCGCGGATCGCGCGCTCGACCGGGCCAACCATATTCTTCTCATAAGGCTGCACGCCGATGGTGCGCGCATCGACCAGCGTGATGTTCGCCACCATGTTCACCGGGGTCATGCTGCCGTAGTAGTCCACCATTACATGATCCAGCAGGCCGGTATGCGCGCGTCCGGTGCGCACCTTGCCCAGATCGGTTTTCAGCGCCTCCAGCGACTTTTGCATCTTCTGTTCGGCAGTTTTTTTCAGGTCAACAATCACAGTTCCCTCCCGGATCAATCGATACGCACCAGCGTGCCTTCGCCTTCGCCGAATACCACGCGCTTCAGCGCGCCGGCCTTGAAAATACTGAATACGATGATGGGCAGCTTCTGGTCGCGGCACAATGTCAGCGCCGTCGCGTCCATCACCTTGAGATTCTTGCTGATCGCCTCGTCAAAGCTCAGGCTTTGATAGCGGATCGCATTCGGATCCTTCTTCGGATCCGCAGTGTAGATACCGTCCACCTTGGTGGCCTTGATCACCACATCGGCGGACATCTCCACGCCGCGCAACGCGGCGGCGGTGTCGGTGGTGAAGAACGGGCTGCCGATGCCTGCCGCGAAAATCACCACCTTGCCGTCTTCCAGATAACGCAACGCCTTGCCGCGTATGAACGGCTCGGCGACTTGCTCCAGGCTCAGCGCGGACTGCACGCGGCAGTCCAGCCCGGCGCGCTTCATCGCATCCTGAAGCGCCATCGAGTTCATCACCGTCGCCAGCATACCCATGTAATCGGCGGTCGCGCGATCCATCCCCGCCGCGGCCGGAGCCACGCCGCGGAAGATGTTGCCGCCGCCGATCACAATAGCCACTTCCACGCCCAGACCCACCACTTCGGCGATCTCGCCGACGATGCGCTCGATCACCTCGCGGTTGATGCCGTAGCTGTCCTCACCCATCAGGGCTTCGCCGGACAGCTTGAGCAGGATGCGTTTGTAGGCTGGCTTCATGGCGATTAACCCTGGGCAGCAGCAGCGGCAGCAGCCACTTCAGCCGCGTAGTCTTCCACCTTCTTCTCGATGCCTTCGCCGACGACGAACATCTGGAACGCGGTCACCGATGCGCCCTTGGCCTTCAGCAGTTGTTCGATGGTCTGCTTGCCGTCTTCGGCCTTGACGAACACCTGGCCCAGCAGCGTAACTTCCTTCAGGAACTTCTGCACGGTGCCTTCGGCGATCTTTTCCAGCATGGCTTCCGGCTTGCCGGATTCCTTGGCCTTCTCGATCGCGATACGGCGCTCGGTCGCGATGTCTTCCGGATTCACGCCGGATGCATCGACCGACTTCGGCTTGCTCGCCGCGATGTGCATGCAGATGTCGCGGCCCAGCGCATCGTCACCGCCGGTGAAGTTCAGCAACACGCCGATCTTGCTGCCGTGCAGGTAGGAAGCCAGCTTGCCGTCGGCAGTCTCGTAATGCTGGAAGCGGCGGATCGTGAGGTTCTCGCCCAGCTTCATCACCAGCGCCTTGCGCACTTCTTCGACGGAGCCGGAGTCGTTCGCCAGCGCCATGCCGG
>MGWR01000071.1 GCA_001801085.1 Gallionellales bacterium GWA2_60_142
GAGCTGGGCTTTACCCACAAGAGCGATGTTCTTTCCAATCTGTCCGGTGGGATCAAGCGGGGCACGGCATGGATGGGCAACACAGAAGCCAGGGTCAAGATGGACTTGGAAAAGCTGTTGGGATGGAAGTCCACTACTGCTTACGTCCAATATCACAGCCAACTCGGCAGCAAATTTAACCGGGATTATGTCGATAGTTTCGTTATCGTGGACAACATCGAGGCGAATAACACGGCCCAGTTTTTTCAGGCTTGGATACAAAAGGGCTTCTATGATGAAAGTCTGTCCGTGCTGTTCGGTCTGTATGCGATAGATTCCGAGTTCTACGTCAACGACACCTCCGCTGTGTTTACCCAGACTCCTTATGGCATGGCGAATGATCTGGGGCAGTCGGGCATGAACGCTCCGCCTATCTTCCCTGTGGGAGCATTGGCGCTCCGGTTGAAATACACCTCGCAAGACAAGGGCTTCTACGCTCAATACGCGCTGACGGATGGAGTGCCGGGCGACCCCAACAATCCGCGCGGCACCCATATCCAGTTGAACAAGGGCGATGGGACGCTTTCCATTGTGGAACTCGGACTCACGCCGCAACCCGATGGGGCGGATGACGGCGAATATTTCAACAAGACGGCTTTTGGCTATTGGCGCTACTCCACTCGTTTTAGCGACCTTGATCCTCTCAACCCCATACTTCATCCAAGTCAGGGAGCCTATTTCCTGGCGGAACGTACGCTGATGAACGAAAAGGATCATCCGGAACAGGGATTGGCAGGCTTCGTGCGTTACGGCGTCGCCAGCAAGGATATTCATCAGTCGGACTGGACTGGCAGTATAGGTCTGCGTTATCACGGCCTGATTGCCGGACGCGACGACGACATCGCAGCCATTGGCATCACCGTCAGTCATGCCAGCCCAACATTTCAACGACTGAATAACAGCCTGAGCAGCGAAACAAGCACCGAAGCAACCTACCGCATACAGGTCAATCCTTGGCTTGCGGTTCAGCCCACGGTGCAATATGTCCTCCACCCGAATATGAACCCCGCGCGGCAGAACGTGTGGATCGCAGGGGCTCGTGTGGAAATCAGCTTCTAAGGAGCATAGGACCATGCTCATGGGGTGCGGGCGATGAAACAATTGGTATTCGTCATCAGCAACATGGACTGCCAGACCGAGGGAGCGCTGATCCGCAAGCTCTCGGGGTAGTTGGGCTATCTGCCGCGTTTGTTCATCCAGCACATTTCCGATTCGCAGCGCGGACAGAACTCTCGAAAGTTGGTCACGGTTTGAAGGCTTCTGATGCGCCTACAGGGCCTGCTTGGGGTTTAGGAGGAACGATTTTATATTGCCAATGCGCTGGAACTAGTCCCTCATCCGAATCAAGAGCATCCCGAGATTATTCAGAGTGACTACGGGATGACGGACGGTGTTTTGCATCTCAAAGTGAGAGCTGCCACTGTCGGCTACGTGTTACGTCAGTGGATAGTAGATTGCTCGCCAAAACACAGTCTAATAGGAAAAGAATATAGGCTGTGGCTGAAGAACTATCTGGCGCTCTATGGCGTGTCTAATGCTGTCCTAGCTCCAGGATACAAAGATCCGCGTTAGCGAAATTCTAATGAAGCAGTCGTAAATGGCGCTCAAAAACCATTGGAACAGTATTTACGACTTTTCTAAAGAGCAAAAGGAAAATTGCTGCTTTGGAAGTCGCGTCAAATGGCATTCCTAATTTACGACTTTAATTGGCCGGAATAATTCGCGACAGATGCCGCGCCACCGACAACCAAGCGCCCAGCCAGCCGAGGTAGAGCGAGAACAGCAGCAGCGACAGGCTGTCGCCGGGGCTAAGAGGTTGCAGCACGAACTGGCTGGCATAGAGTTGCGACAGTTCGCCCAGCGGCCGGTTCAGCAGCAGCAGGCTGGCGCTCACGATCAGCCAGGCGGCGATGCCGCCGAATAACCCTTGCAGTGCGCCGAAATACAGGAAGGGGCGACGGATGAAGCCGTCGGTCGCGCCGATCAGGCGAGAGACCTCGATCTCGTCGCGCTGGGTCAGGATTTGCAAGCGGATGGTGTTGAACGTCACGGCGATCAGCGCGAGGCTGAGCAGGCTGGCGAGGATCAGCACCGCGAGGCGGCCGAAGCGGAGCAGCGCTTCGAGCTTGTAAGCCCAGGCAGAATCGAGTTGCGCTTGTTCGACCCGAGGCAATCGCGCCAATTCGTCGCGCAAGGCATCCAGCGCCTGCGGCTCTGCTTGCTTGGGCGAGACGATGAAGGCATCCGGCAGCGGATTTTTTTCCAGGCTGCCGATCACGTCGGCCAAGCCGGTGCTTTGCTTGAGCTGTTCCAGCGCGCGGTCGCGCGAGATGAATTCGACGTTGGCAATCGCCTCATTTGCCTCCAACCGTCCGTGCAGTTCGGCGATGTCGCTCTCCTGCGCATTTAACGCCAAGAACAGGCTGATCTGCGGCGTGCCGGAGAGTTGCTCCACCAGTCCTTGTGCATTCTTCAGCAGCACATACATGCCGGCGGGCAGGCTGAGCGCGATGCCTATCACCAGAATGTTGAGCAGGCCGCCCACTCTGGAGGCGAACATGCGGCGCAACACGGCGCGCAAAATACCGAGGTGCCGGGCGAATGCATGGATCATTGCAACTCCCCCTGTTTTAGCGCCAACCGGCGAACCGCGCCGTCTTGCAGCACGCTCTCGTCGTGGGTGGAAATCAGCAGCGTCACGCCGACCTGGTGGAACGAACGGAAAATATCCATGATCTCGTGTGCGTACTCGGTATCGAGGTTGCCGGTCGGCTCATCGGCCAGCAGGATGGACGGGCGGTTGACGATCGCGCGCGCGATGCACAGCCGTTGCTGTTCGCCGCCGGATAAGGCAATCGGATTCGCCTTCTCGCGCTTCAGCAGCCCCACCTTGTCCAGCGCGGCGCGCACCCGCTTCGCGTTCTCGCGATGATCGAAGCCGCAGATTTGCAACGGCAGCAACACATTGTCGAACACGCTGCGGTCGAACAGCAGCTTGTGGTCCTGAAAGATGATGCCGAGATTGCGGCGCAGATAAGGCAGCGCCGCCCCCTTGAGCGCGCCGACGTTCTGGTTGTTCACCAGCACGCTGCCGGAATTGGGACGCTCGATACCCGCGACCAGCTTCAGCAGCGTACTCTTGCCCGCGCCGGAGTGCCCCGAGACGAACACCATCTCACCCTCGGCGATGTCGAACGAAACGTTCTTCAGCGCCTCGTAGCCGCCGGGATAGCGTTTATTGACCTGATTGAAGCTAATCATTTTGTGGGTAACACAGTAACCATGCTGGGTTTCATTAGGCGGCGGAAATCCTTGTCGAAAGTGACCAGTTGCAGATGATGAGATTGGGCGGCAGCGGCGATCCAGGCATCGGGAATTGCGTTGCCGCAGAGGCTGTGCTGCGTGCATAGCTTTTCGAATAGAAGCCATTCCTCGCCGAGCGAGGGCATGGTTACGCCGGGAGCGTCCAGCACCGCGCGCAGAAAGGCTTGCGCAGCATCGAGCGGCGTGGGCTCGACGAATACTTTCGGATGTGTTGTCAGGCGCAGAAATCCGGAAGCCACCATGGGGAGTATCGCCAGCGGTTGACCGGCGGCGCTGTTCTCCAGCACGCGTTCCAGCCATGAAAGCGCCGGGGCATGGTGTGCATGATCTTGGCGCGATGCGGCAATCAGAATGTTTACGTCAGGAGTCACAGCACTTCATCCGCAGCATCGAGCAGCGCGCGATGGCTGCGAGCATCGAGCACCGCCGAGCGCAATCCGCCCTTTCCCGCATAGACCGGTAGCGCTTTGCCTTGTTGCTTTGCCGCAGCCTTGCGCGGGTGCAGGCGCAAGGCTAGTCCTTGCTCGATCAATCGGGTCAGGGTGATGTGTTCCTTGGCGGCTTGCGATTTAGCCTTGGCCAGCAGGCCATCATCCAGATTCAGTGTCGTTCTCATGGCTTTCTCGTCGATGCAGATTTATGCATATGCTATCGCATCCGACGACGGAAAATCAATAACGATTACAGCCGCGCTCTACGGCGTGGAAGCCCAAGGTGTTGTTGCAAGCGGTCAAGCATAACCTCGAGCGTTCCCGGAGGATTTTTATGTTCCAGTTGGATGCCGGGGAGTGGGTAGCTTTGAGGTCACAATCTGTGACCTCAAACGAGATGCCGGGGTGGCCGATTGGTGATGCAAAGTTTTATGCAACCTGCGCATCCCGGGCCATTTCCTTCCCACATCGCCAGCAAGGTTGACTCGACAGAGCCAAATAGCCTAAATTGCGCCACCCAACAAAAACCAACCCCTAAGGAGACCAATATGGCCGTTCTCGTCGGTAAGCAAGCCCCTGATTTCAACGCCGTTGCCGTGATGGGCAACAACGATATCAACGCAAACTTCAATTTCAGCAAGTACACGGAAGGCAAGTACGCCGTCCTGTTCTTCTATCCGCTGGACTTCACTTTCGTGTGCCCGTCCGAGCTGATCGCGTTCAACCACCGCCTGGAAGAGTTCAAGAAGCGCAACACCGAGGTGATCGGCGTGTCCATCGACTCCCAGTTCACCCATCTGGCATGGAAGAACACCCCCGTCGAGAAGGGCGGCATCGGCCAGGTTCAGTACCCGCTGGTCGCGGACGTGAAGCATGAGATCTGCAAGGCCTACGATGTCGAGTTCGACGCAGCTGGCGTCGCGTTCCGCGGCTCCTTCCTGATCGACCGCGCCGGCAAGGTGCGCCATCAGGTGGTGAACGATCTGCCGCTGGGCCGCAACATCGACGAAATGATCCGCATGGTCGATGCCCTGCAATTCACCGAAGAGCACGGCGAAGTCTGCCCGGCTGGCTGGAACAAGGGCAAGGCAGGCATGAAGGCTTCGACGGAAGGTGTGGCCGCGTACCTGGCCAACCACGCTACCGAGCTGTAATCAGCCCCGCTGATCGCCCTGAAGGCCACCGTTTACGGTGGCCTTTTTGTTTGGATATATCGTCCTCCCTGAGCGTGATAAATCGCTGCTAGAATCCGCCCCATCTCAATTTTCGGGCGGGTGCGCTTCATGCTGACCGGTTTCGTCTTCCTGTATCTGATCGTTTCCATCGGCATCGGCATGTATGCGGCCACCAAGGTCCACAATGCGCGCGACTACATCACCGCCGGTCGTTCGTTGCCGCTGTACATCGTGCTGGCGATGGTGTTCGCCACCTGGTTCGGCGCGGAGACGGTGCTGGGTATTCCGGCCACGTTCATGGAGGAGGATCTCGGCGGGCTGATCTCCGATCCGTTCGGCGCGTCACTGTGCCTGATCTTGTTCGGCTTGTTCTTCGCGCGCAAGCTGTACCGCATGAACCTGCTGACCATCGGCGACTTCTACCGCCAGCGCTACGACCACAAGGTCGAGGTCATCGCCGGCATCGCCATCGCGCTGTCCTATCTCGGCTGGGTGTCGGCGCAGGTCACCGCGCTGGGACTGGTGTTCAACGTGCTGTCCGACGGATCGATCACGCAGGCGCAGGGCATCCTTATCGGCGCGGCGGTGGTGCTGATGTACACGCTGTACGGCGGCATGTGGTCGGTGGCGATGACCACCTTCGTCCAGATGATTGTCATCGTCGTCGGACTGATTTACATCTCGATACTGCTGGCCGACAAGACCGGCGGCGTCGCACCGGTGATCGAGCATGCGGTGGCAAACAATAAATTCCATTTCTGGCCCGAGTTGAATGCGGTGGCGATGGTTGCTTTCATCTCCGGCCTGCTGACCATGGGCTTCGGCTCCATCCCGCAGCAGGACGTGTTCCAGCGCGCCAACGCCTCGAAGAACGAGAACGTCGCGGTGTGGGGCACGGTGCTGGGCGGCGTGGCCTATTTTCTGTTCGCTGCGGTGCCGTTGTTCATGGCCTACTCGGCCAACCTGATCGACCCGGCGCTGGTCACGCAGTGGATGTCCGAGGACAGCCAGAAGCTGTTGCCGGAGTTGGTCAAGGCGCACCTGCCGCTGTTCGCTCAGGTGGTCTTCTACGGCGCGTTGCTGTCGGTGATCATGAGCACGGCTTCCGGCACGCTGCTCGCACCTTCGGTCACGCTGTCCGAGAACGTGCTCAAGGGCTGGATCACGCGCCGTAACCTGTCTGAGCGCAAGATGCTGGCGATGACGCGCTGGGTGGTCGGCATTTTTTCGGTGTGCGTCACGCTCTATGCGCTGTGGGCGCTGGATCACGACACCGGCATCCACCAGATGGTGGAAAACGCCTACAAGGTGACGCTGGTGCTGGCCTTCACGCCGCTGGTAGCCGGGCTGTACTGGAAGCGCGCCACGACGCTGGGCGCTTACTGGGCGATGGGTTTGGGGCTGGCGACCTGGCTGCCGATGGAGTTCCTCGCGCCCGAGGCCGACATCCCGCCGCAATTCGCCGGCTTCCTGATGAGCATCGTCGGCATGGTGGCCGGCTCCCTGCTGCGGCAGCAACCGGAGCCTGTGTCGCACCATCTGCGCCACAGCGAACGTTAAGCAGTGTCACAAGACTGTCATAAAACCTTCATACCCTTGCAATCTCGTTTATCGGTAAAGGAGTGGCGATGAAAGCGAAGGTATTGATCGTGGAAGACGAACCGGCGATTCAGGAATTGCTGGCGTTCAATGTGATGCAGGCTGGTTTCCAGGCGCTGCGCGCAGATGACGCGGAAGGCGCGTGGCAGCAGATACGTGCGTCCAAGCCGGACTTGATCCTGCTGGACTGGATGTTGCCGAACACCAGCGGCATTGTGCTGGCGAAGCAGTTGCGGGCCGACGCTGCGGCGAAGGACATCCCGATTATCATGCTGACCGCGCGAGGCGAGGAACGCGACAAGATACTGGGGCTGGAGTCCGGCGCGGACGACTACATTACCAAACCGTTTTCGCCGCGCGAACTGATGGCGCGGATACGCGCGGTGATGCGCCGCCATGTGCCGCAGTTGCAGGAAGAATCGGTGGCCGTAGGCGGGCTGGAGTTGTTGCCGGCCGCACATCGGGTCAGTGCGGACGGGAAGAACATCGAGCTCGGGCCGACCGAGTTTCGCCTGCTGCATTTCTTCATGACCCATGCCGAGCGCGTGTATAGTCGCGCGCAACTGCTCGACCAGGTTTGGGGTACGCAGGTGTTCGTCGAGGAGCGCACGGTGGATGTGCACATCCGCCGCCTGCGCGCCGCGCTGGAACCGCTGGGCAAGGATGGCCTGATCCAGACGGTGCGCGGAAGCGGGTATCGATTCTCGGCGAATTAAGTCAGGGCTTGGCATAGTAACCGTAGGGCGGGCGGAGCCCGACCTACAATAAATTCCGGTTTGGCCCGCACAGGATGAGGGACAGTCGGTCGTAATACTAGGGAGGCGGCATTGCTGGATTTTTGGTTCCGGGCGAGTCAGCCCATACTGTATGGCGGCATTGTCGCCGCTGTGCTTTGGGGCGTTTTTTCCGCCACGGTCGCGTTGTTGTTCCTGCTGCTGGTGCTGCTGGCGACGATGGTTTATCGCGCGCGTCAGTTGTACAAGCTCGGGGTGTGGCTGAACGATCCCCGCATCGAGACGATACCCGAGGCCGACGGCCTGTGGGACGAAGTGTTCGCGGCGCTGTACAAGATGGTCAAGCAGCACAAGCAGACCAAGCAGGAGCTCGCGGAAGAGTTGCAGCACATCGAACAGGCGACCGCCGCGCTGCCGGAGGGCGTGGTGATCCTGAACGACGCCAACCGCATCGAGTGGTGCAACCCGCTCGCCGGGCAGCATTTCAGTGTCGATATCGAGCGCGACTACATGCAGGACATCACTTACCTGATGCGCCAGCCGGAATTCGTCGAATATCTCGCGGAGTCGAATTTCAGCGAGCCGCTGATGATGACCCCGGCGCGTCACGACGACATGGTGCTGTCGATCAAGTTGATCCCCTACGGCGGCGACAAGCGATTGATGATCAGCCGCGACATTACCCAGCTCGAACGCATCGAGGCGATGCGCCGCGACTTCGTCGCCAACGTTTCGCATGAATTGCGCACGCCGCTGACGGTGGTGAACGGCTATGTCGAAAACCTGCAGGACATGCCGGACCTCGCCCGCGAGGACAGGCAGCGCGCCTTGCAGTTGATGGCCGAGCAGACCCGCCGCATGGAGAACCTGGTCGCCGATCTGCTGACGCTGTCACGCCTGGAGAGCGACCAGAATCCTTTGCGGGAGGAGGCCGTGGACATGGCGGCCCTGCTCGACGAATCCTGTCGCGAGGGCATGCTGCTCAGCAACGGACGCCATGCGCTGCGCCTCGAAGTCGCGCGCGCCTTCAATCTGGCCGGCAATCGCGAAGAGTTGCACAGTGCGTTCGGCAACCTGGTCAGCAACGCGATCCGCTACACCCCGGAGGGCGGAGAGATCCTGTTGCGCTGGGGCGAGCGCAGCGGGCAGCCGGTGTTCTCGGTGCAGGACAGCGGCATCGGCATCGCGCCGCAGCATATCCCGCGGCTGACCGAGCGCTTCTACCGGGTGGACCGCAGCCGCTCGCGCGAGACCGGCGGCACCGGCCTCGGTCTGGCCATCGTCAAGCACATCGCGATGCGCCACCAGGCCAAGCTTGAAGTATTGAGCGAAGAGGGGAAGGGTAGCACCTTCGCGCTGGTGTTTCCGGCGGGACGCGCGGCGCGCTGAGCGGTTTTTGTAGGAGCGGCATCATTCGGGGCGGCGTCAATCAACCGCCATGCCAGTTAGGTTAAACCAGCGAGAAACTGACGCGTTCGTAATCGAGGCCGCGTTCGACGCTGAAACCCATCTTGACGTCCATGGCCTCGCCGTTCAGGTGCAGCACCTCAACGACGCGGTCAGGCTGGAACCAGTCGCGCGGGACGACGAGGCTGGCCGGTATCTTGAGCGCCTGAATGGCCGGCAGGACGAAGGCCGGCACATAGCGGCTCGACACGGTCTGGTTGATGCCGGTCGCCTTCATGCTGACCGGTTCTGCCGCGCCCGGCAGGTAGCGCACGCCGATCTGCAACTGCCCGTCGCGGGTCACGTTGGCCCATGCCACTGCGCCCAGCATCAGGGATTCGGCGTCGCTGGGCCGCAGGCCGATCAACTGGTTGTAGTTTAGGCGTCCGCCGAAGGTGTCCTCGCGCGTCAGGCGCGCCCCCGAGATACTTTCGTTCTCGAACCGCCAAGTCTCCAGCGGGAAGCCCATCTCCAGCAGTTCCTTGTTGTGCGCATCCTGCAGCACGCGGCCGAAGGCCTCGATCTGCCGTTTCCCGGTGTTGCCGATCGCACTGTCGCGGCCCGGCTGCTTGAACGGCCTGCCGGACAGATGGGCGTAGATGCCTTCCATCTTGTAGCAGACCTGCGCATGCTGCGCGACCGGGCGGCGTTCGCCGAAGCGGGTGTTGTGGCTCTCGCACCAGCACAGGTGCAGGAAGGTCAGGAACTCGATGCAGTCGCTGCTGCTGCAGTGTTCGCACAGGTTGACCTGGCGCGGGGTCTGGCCCTGCTGCAGCAGGACGGTCTTGACGCGCAGTAGTTTGGACAATGGCACCATCGCCAGATAGCGCATCGATTCGGTGTGTGTGCTGTGCGTGACCGCATGCAATCCCCGAGTGCTGGAAAGATCGACCGCCAGCGGCTGGGCGTCGCCCTTGCTGACGGTGTAGCTGTGCTCCACGGTGACGTTCCCGCTCCATTGCGTCAGCCAGTTGTCCAGCAGTTGCAACTGCGAGCGTGTCAGTTCCGCCGGGCGGGCGTAGCAGGACAGCAGCGTTTTGACGTAGATGCTGCGGCAACTGCTGCGCGGAAATTTTGCGTTCAGCGGATCTGTCACTTCGGTCGCATGGAAGTCCTGTTCCTCGGCGAAGGCGTACAGCGCATGCAATTGATGCCAGAGCTTGGCTTCGAATTCGTAGCCGGTGCGCAGGTGCTCCAGAATTTCCAGTCCGCTGTACAGCAAACAGCGCTGGCACAGCAGCGCGCCGTGTTTCGCGAGCTGTTTGTCGCCGGCGATGTAGGCCTGCATGCATCGCTGGTAGCCCAGCACCATCGCCTGCCACAGATGCACGATGGCGACGAACACCATCAGTTCGCTCTCGTTCAGCGGCAGCGGTTTGGCGATCAGCTTCTTGGCGTAGTCGTCCTGCACGTAACCGACGGTTTCGCGCAGCAACTCCAGCGTGTTGAGACGCTCCAGCCCGCGCATCGGATAGCGGTTGAGTTCGCCGATCTGGGTGTACAACAGGCTGTGTGCCAGTTGCAGGTTGGTCAGTTGCAGTTGGCCCAGCCACTTGGCGCACCCCGCCGCATCCTTGAAGATCGGATCGGCGCGGTCGTCGGTCGGGTCGAGTGGCAGGGTCAGCATGTCTTGTTATTTCGGTGTCAGGCCGCTACTTTCCATGAGGCATGCATTCCCGTCAAGCGCGAGGCGGGGCATTGCATGCTCACAGCAGCACCCGCTCGATGCCGCCGTCGTTGGCGCGGGCGACATAGTCTTCCTGCCAATTCGGGCCGAGCAAATACTTGGCCATTTCCACCACGATGTAGTCCGTGCTCGTGCCGCCGGCATCGTCGGCATAGCGGCTCAGGCCCTGGAAGCAGGCCGGGCAGGAGGTGAGTATCTTCACTTCGTCGGCATATCCGTCTCGGCGCAGATTGGCCACGCCCTTGCTTATTTCCTCTTCCTTGCGGAAGCGCACCTGGGTCGCGATGTGCGGCACGTTCATCCCGAAAGTGCCCGCTTCGCCGCAGCAGCGTTCGGTCTGCGCAATCGGCGTCGCCATCAGTTCGCTCGCCACCTTGAGCGGCGCGTGGGTTTTCATCGGCGTGTGGCAAGGATCGTGATACATGTAGCGCTTGCCTGTGGGCGTTTCCAGCTTCACGCCTTTTTCCAGCAAGTATTCGTGGATATCCAGCAAACGGCAGCCGGGGAAAATTTTCTCGAACTGGTACTTCAGCAACTGATCCATGCAGGTGCCGCAGGACACGATCACCGTCTTGATGTCGAGGTAGTTCAGCGTGTTGGCGACGCGGTGGAACAGCACGCGGTTGTCGGTGGTGATACGGTTGCCCTTGTCTTCGAAACCGGAAGCGCTTTGCGGATAGCCGCAGCACAGGTAGCCCGGCGGCAGTACGGTGATTGCGCCGGTTTCGAACAACATCGCCTGCGTGGCGAGGCTCACCTGCGAGTACATCCGTTCCGAGCCGCAGCCGGGGAAATAGAACACGGCTTCCGATTCTTCGTTCGTTTTACGCGGATTGCGGATTACCGGCACGATGGCGCTGTCCTCGATGTCGAGCAAGGCGCGTGCCGTCTTCGACTGCAATTTGCCGGGCAGCGGCTTGTTCACGAAGTGGATCACATGCGCGACCAGCGGCGGTTTGCCCACGGTGGCGGGCGGATGCGCCACTTGCCGGCGGAACAGCCCCAGATGTTTGGCGACCTGGTAACCCAGTCGCTGGGCTTTGTAGCTCCATTCGAACATGACCTTGCGCAGCAACTTGGTCGCGGTCGGATCGGTTGCGCCGAGATACAGCATGGACAGCGCGCTGACCGGGCTGAATTTCTTCTTGCCCTGCTTGCGCAGGAAATTGCGCATCGCGATTGATACGTCGCCGAAGTCGATGTCCACCGGACAAGGCGTCACGCACTTGTGGCACACCGTGCAATGGTCGGCCACGTCGCCGAATTCGTCGAAGTGCTGGATGGACACGCCGCGCCGCGTCTGTTCCTCGTACAGGAATGCCTCGATCAGCAGCGAGGTCGCCAGTATCTTGTTGCGCGGCGAATACAGCAGGTTGGCGCGCGGCACATGGGTGTTGCACACCGGCTTGCACTTGCCGCAGCGCAAACAGTCCTTGATCGAGTCGGAGATCTGGATCAGCTCGCTCTTTTCGAGGATCAGGCTCTCCAGCTCCATCAGGTTGAAGCTAGGCGTGTAGGCGCGTTCGAGGTTGCTGCCCTTGAGCAGCTTGCCCTTGTTGAAGCGGCCCTCGGGATCGACCTTTTGCTTGTAGGCGACGAACGGCGCGATTTCCTGTTCTTCGAGGAAGTCGAACTTGGTGATGCCGATGCCGTGCTCGCCGGAGATCACGCCGCCCAGGTCCTTCGCCAGCTGCATGATGCGGTCCACCGCGCCGTTGGCTTCTTGCAGCATCGCGTAGTCGTCGGAGTTCACCGGGATGTTGGTGTGCACATTGCCGTCGCCCGCGTGCATGTGCAGCGCGACGAACACGCGGCTCTTCAGCACGCCCTGGTGGACGGCGTTGCACTGGTCGAGTATCGGCTGGTAGGTGCTGCCGCTGAACATCTGGCGCAGCGGCTCGCGCAGCTCGCGCTTCCACGAGGCGCGTATGGAGTGGTTCTGCAAAGCCTGGAAAACGGAGCCGGTAGGGCGGGCTTCGCCCGCCGCGTCGGGCATAGCCCGACCTACGTCCGAATCCAGATTGTCCAGCAGCCACTGCCAGCGCGCGCGCACTTCGGCGAGCAGCTGTTTCGCGGCCTGCGGGCGGTTGCCCAGCAGCTCGGCGTCACCCAGCTGTTCGTCGTCCTGGTAGCGCAGCGGCAGTTCGCCGCCGAAGAACTCGTCCAGCGCATCCAGCAGCTTCAGCTTGTTCTTCAGCGACAGCTCGATGTTGATGCGCTCCACGCCGTCGCAGTAGTCGCCCATACGCGGCAGCGGGATCACCACGTCCTCGTTCACCTTGAACGCGTTGGTGTGCTTGGCGATCGCGGCGGTGCGCGCGCGGTCCAGCCAGAATTTTTTGCGCGCCTCGGCGGACACGGCGATGAAGCCCTCGCCGCTTCGCAGGTTCGCCAGCCGCACGATCTCGGAGGCGGCTTTCGCCGCCGCATCGGCATCGTCGCTGACCACGTCGGCGACCAGCACCATCTTGGGTCGGCTTCCGCGCTTGGACTTGGTTGCATAGCCGACCGCCTTCAGGTAGCGCTCGTCGAGATGTTCGAGGCCGGCGAGGAACACCTGCGAGCCGGTGCGGTTGTGCAGCAGCGTGGTGATCTCGACGATGGCGGGAACGGCCTCGCGTACTTGGCCGAAGAATTCCAGGCACACGGTGCGGGTATGTTCGTGGGCGCGATGCAGGATGAAGGTCGCCGAGGTGATGATGCCGTCGCAGCCTTCCTTCTGGATGCCGGGCAGGCCGGACAGGAATTTGTCGGTGACGTCCTTGCCCAGCCCGGCCTTGCGGAACGAGCCGCCGGCTATCGTCAGGACTTCGGGTTCGCCGTGCGGCATCTTGCCGTCGGCTTCGTAACGCGAGATGCGGAAATGGGCATGCTCGGTGTCGTGGATCTTGCCGAGGTTGTGCTCCAGACGCTCGACCAGCATCCACAGGCCGTCTGGCGTGACCATCTTCCAGGACGCGAGGTTGTCCAGCGCGGTGCCCCACAGCACGGCTTTCTTGCCGCCCGCGTTCATCGCGACGTTGCCGCCGATGCAGGAGGCGTCCGCCGAGGTCGGGTCAACCGCGAACACCAGCCCGTTGGCTTCCGCCGCCTCCATCACGCGCCGCGTTACCACGCCCGCGCCGCAATGCACGGTGGCGTAGGGCGCGGTCAGCCCCGGCAGCGTCAGGCGCTCGACCGGCGACAGCGTGTCCAGCTTCTCGGTGTTGATCACCGCGGAATGTTTGGTGAGCGGGATTGCGCCGCCGGTGTAACCGGTTCCGCCGCCGCGCGGGATGATGGTCAGTTCGAGTTCGATGCAGGCGCGCACCAGATGCGCGACCTCCGCTTCCGTATCCGGGTGCAGCACCACGAACGGGTATTCCACGCGCCAGTCGGTGGCGTCGGTGACGTGGCTGACGCGCGCCAGTCCGTCGAACTGGATGTTGTCGCGGCGGGTGATGCGGGAAAGCACGCGCAGCGCGCGGCGGCGGAGTTGCAGCGTGTGTTCGAATTCCGCGGCGAAGCGGTCGACTGCCTCGTCGGCGAGTTCAAGCAGACGCTTTACTTTGTCATTATTGCCGCGCCGTTCCTCGACCGCGTTCAGCCGGTGACGCAGCGCGCCGACCAGCGCCTCGCGCCGCTTGCGGTTGGCGAGCAGGTCGTCTTCCAGATAGGGATTGCGCGTCAGCACCCAGATGTCGCCCAGCACCTCGTACAGCATTTGCGCCGAACGGCCGGTGCGGCGCTCTTCGCGCAGCGTATTGATGATGTCCCAAGCTTCGTCGCCGAGTATGCGCAAAACGATTTCGCGGTCGGAGAACGAAGTGTAGTTGTAGGGGATTTCTCTCAAGCGTGCAGTCATGGTCTGCCCTGATTCGACAAGGCGCGCATTTTACCCGAATGCGGCCCGACTCTCGACCCTATGTTGTGCATGGTCTGGCGCAGATAGAATGCAGGCCATGACGAAACTGCGCTCCCACGATCCGCATATGCGGGTGTTCTTCGCGCTTTGGCCGAATGCGGCGGAGCGCGCGGCAATGGCCGTCTGGCAGCCGCCGTTGCGCAAACTGTGCGGCGGCAAGGCCATGCGCGCCGACACGCTGCATGCGACGCTGGTGTTCCTGGGCGATGTGCCCGCCCATCGGCTGGAGGCGCTGAAGCTGGCGGCGGAAGAGGTCGGGGGCGAGCCTTTCGAGTTGGATTTCGACAGTGCGCGCTATTGGGGGCACAACCATATCGCCTATGCCGCACCCTCGGTCGTGCCCGCGCCGCTGTCGCAACTGGTGCTCGATCTGGAGCAGCGGCTGCGCGCGCATCGCTTCCGTTTCGACCGTCGCGATTACAAGCCGCATGTGACGATGCTGCGTCATGCGCAGTGGAGCGACGAGCCGCTGCCGGAGTTGCCTGAAGTGGCTTGGCGCGTGCGTGACTTTGCGCTGGTGCAGTCGCTGAGCGACGAGCAGGGCGCGCGCTACGAGGTGCTGGCGCGATTTCCGTTGGGGCGTTGCGGGCCGTTGGGTCTTCGCCGGGTGGTATGATTTGGCGGAACCGTTGGAATGCATCGTTTCATCGGCAATGGATACGGAGAATAAGCGAGTGAAAGAAGCCAAGCGGCACGGCGAGATGCGTCGGCATGCGGTCTGCGGAAGTTGTTCCAGGACCGTCAAAATCAGGGACGAGAAGGACAAGGTGGCCTGTACGTCGAGTCTGGAGATCATGCCGACCGACCATGTGTCCGACTGCGAAGATTACCTGCCGGTCGTGGCGAACGATGTCGTGAGCGTCCACGAGGACCGCGTGGCGAAATAGCCGCGGGGAGCTTTTATGTCGAATGAACTTAAAGTGTTGACCCATTACGAACGCATCGGCGGCGAGGCCGGTGTTCGCGCGTTGGTGCATCGATTCTACGAGCTGATGGATGAACTGCCGGAAGCCTACGGCATCCGCAAGATGCATGCGGAAAGCCTGGACGGCGCGTCCGACAAGCTGTTCAAGTACCTCTCCGGCTGGATGGGCGGGCCGCAGCTGTTCGTGCAGGAATTCGGCGAACCCTTCCTGCGCCGACGCCATTTTCCTTTCGCCATCGGCGAATCCGAGCGCGAGCAGTGGATGCTGTGCATGGATCAGGCTTTGAACGAAGTCGTCGCGGATGCCGAGCTGCGCCGCGAACTCTCGACCGCCTTCGCCAAGCTGGCCGACCACATGCGCAACCGCGCCGGCTGACCCCATGCTGCATGCCTTCGCGCTGAACAACGGTCGCCTCAATCGCGTCGAATTTGAAGAGGATGGCCTGTGCCGCGATCAGCCGGTCTGGATCGATGCGGTCGACCCGACCGAGGAAGAGCGGGTATGGCTGGAACGTACCTGCCTGCTGACGCTGCCCAATCCGGAGCATCTGCGCGACATCGAGGCCAGCGCGCGTTTCTACGAGCATGAGGACTCCCTGCATCTGCGTTCCGACTTCCTGTCCGGCACCGATAGCCACTCCCACAGCGTGGCGGTGGCGTTCGTGCTGAAGGGGGAGACGCTGATCAGCATCCATGCCGATGACCTGCCTATCTTCCGCCTGCTGCGGATCAGGAAGACTGCCGAGTCGGGGCGTATCGAAGACTGCCGCGATGTGCTGGTCGACCTGTACGGCATGGACGTGGAATTCTCCGCCGATGCGCTGGAAAAGGTGTATGCCGACCTGAGCAACGTGAGTCAGCATGTGCTCGACAAGCCGTTGAGCGACAAACAGGCGGGCGCGGTGCTGGCCGATATCGCCCATGCCGAACACGTTAACGGCCGCATCCGCCGCAACGTGATGGACACCCAGCGCGCCTTGTCCTTTCTGGCTCGCAGCAAGCTGCTGACGGCAGACCAGATAGCGGAGGTGGGCCAGATCCAGCACGACATCGAATCGCTGGACGGCCATACCTCGTTCCTGTTCGACAAGATCAACTTCCTGATGGACGCGACGGTCGGCTTCATCAACATCAACCAGAACAAGATTGTGCGCATGTTCTCGGTCGCCTCGGTGGGATTGTTGCCGCCCACGCTGATCGCATCCGTCTACGGCATGAACTTCGCCGTGATGCCGGAATTGAATTGGAAACTGGGTTACCCGTTTGCCCTGTTGCTGATGCTGCTGTCGGTGGCGGTGCCGTTCTGGATATTTCACCGCAAGGGTTGGCTGAAGTAACGCCAGCCTAATTCGAGGGAGTTGATACGATGCGTTCGATGCACCATGTTGCGGCGGCGAATCCCATCGCCGCGGTGACCGTCACCGACGAGCCGTAGCCGGAACAGCTCAGGTCTCCCGTGGCGCAAGTAGTGCTGCGCTTAGACGGCTCCTCCAGATACACGCAGGCCGCGCCGAACTTGCCGTTTTTCTTCGGCTGGATGTTGTAGTCCTTGCGCAGCATGTTGCGTATGCGCGCCAGCAGCGCGTCCTGGGTGGTGCGGCCGAGGTCGTCGCAACGCAGCTTCAGCGGATCGCGCTTGCCGCCCGCCGCACCGCACACCACCAGCGGGATCTTGTTGAAACGCGCATGCACGATCAGCGCGGCCTTTACCTTCGCCTCGTCGCAGGCGTCGATCACCGCATCGAACGCGCCCGCCGGGATCAGTTGTGTCATGTTCTCTGCGGTCAGAAAGTCGTCTATCGGCGTCACCCGGCAATCGGGATTGATGTCGCGTATTCGCGTTTCCAGCGCACTCACCTTGGCCTCGCCCAGTGTGCTGGTGAGCGCCTGTATCTGCCGGTTCACGTTGGACACCGCGACATGGTCGAAGTCGATCAACGTGATGTTGCCTATCCCGCTGCGCGCCAGCGCCTCCGCCGTCCAGGAGCCGACGCCGCCGACGCCGACCACTGCGACGCGGGCATGGTGCAGCGCGATGCGCGAGCCAGCGCCGTATAACCGGTCGAGGCCGCCGAAGCGGCGGTCGTGCGAGTCGTCGAGGAGATGTGTCATGGCGGGGATTATATCGTCGTAGGTGTGCGATTGAGCGTGTGCTGGGGCTTTAGCCCCTTACAGCCACGGCCTGCCCCTTGCGGGTGCATTGCGCCAGATTGGCCAATTTCGGCAGAACCTCCAATGCATTCTCCGTGGTGGCCTGCGCAATCTCTTCGATGCTCATGCCGCGTAACTCCGCCAGCGTCTGCGCGATGCGCGGGATGTACTCGGGTTTGTTCGGCTGCCCGCGTTCGAGGAAGTCCGGCGGAATGTCAGGCGCGTCGGTCTCCAGCACGATGCTCTCCAGCGGCAAGGTTGCCGCGAGTTCGCGCAGGCGGGTGGCTCTCGAATGGGTCATCGCGCCGCCGAAGCCCAGCTTGAAGCCCTGCTTGATGAATTCGTCCGCCTGCTGGCGGCTGCCGTTGAAAGCGTGCGCGATACCTCGCACCTTGTGCTGGCGCAGGTGTTTGAGAATCACGTCCTGCGCGCGGCGGATATGCAGCAGCACCGGCAGATCGAATTCCCGCGCAAGCTTCAGTTGCTCGACGAAGAAATATTCCTGCTGTGCGCGGTCGTAATGGTCGATGAAAAAATCCAGCCCGATCTCGCCGACCGCGACGGCGTCCGGCCGCGCCAGATATTCGCGCAGCGCGAGCAGGTCGACCGGCTGAGCGCCGTCGGTATACATCGGATGGATGCCGTAGGCGGGTGCGCAGCCGGGATAGCGTTCGCATAGTTCGTGCACGATGCCGAAGTTCGCCCGCGCGACCGAGGGCACGACGATGCGGTTCACGCCGGCCGCATGCGCTGCGCTAACCAGTTCGGCCTGCGTGTCGCCGAATTCGGCGGCGTCGAGATGGCAGTGGGTGTCGATGAACATATGGGTTGGCTTGTCGTCGCTTGTAGGTTGTGTGGAGCGCCGCGATACCCAACAGTCGAATGGAAAGCATGATGGGTATTGCTACGTTAACCAGCGACTTGGCTGGCGTCGTTTGCTAGCTTAGTCGATTGGCTATGCAAAGCGCCACCCATCTACGGGCTGAAGTCGCTCCCACGGGGGTAGCGGTTTTCGTAGGAGCGGCTTTAGCCGCGAAGAGTGTGTGGAGATGCAACGTGCCCATCGCGGCTGAAGCCGCTCCTACGGGGACAGCGATTTTCGATTGTCAGAGATCGAATCGCTAATTCATCGTCAGAATAATTTTGCCTATCATCCCGCCGGCCTCGATCAGCCTGTGCGCCTCGGCGGCCTGTTCCAGCGGCAGCCTGTGCGTGACCAGCACACCGAGTTGACCTGCCTCGACCAGCTTCGCACCTTCCTCCAGTATCCTGCGCTGGCGCACGCGTTCATCGTGCAGGTTCAGCACCTGCGGCGTGAGCATCAGTTCGAATCCCAGCGACAGATTGCGCAGCCGCGCGAGCTGTACGTCGGCTGCGGAGAGCGGTGTGGCGAGCAAGCTGACCACTTTGCCGCCGATGCGCGCCGCGTTCAGTGAGCGCAGATAAGTCTCGCCGCCGACGGTGTCGAACACCACGTCCACGCCCTTGCCCTCGGTGCAGTCCAGCGTCTCCTGCACGAAGTCCTGCTCCTTGTAGTTGATGATCTTGTCGGCATAAAGACCGCGCACCAGACCGGCCTTGCGCTCGTCGCCGACCGTGACGATGAGGTGCGCGCCGAGGTGGTGCGCCAGTTGCAGCGCGACGTGTCCGACGCCGCCCGCGGCGGCATGAATGAGTATCGTCTGCTCTGCTTGCAGGGCGGCGCGCTCGATCAGCGCCTCCCATGCGGTGATCAGCACCAGCGGGAGTGCTGCGGCATCCTGCAGGCTGAGGTTCGCGGGTTTCGCCGCGCAGTATTCCTCGTGCAGCGTGGTGTATTCGGCGTAGTTGCCCGGCTCGTCGCCCAGCCCGCCGTTGCAAAAATACACTTCGTCGCCGATCTTGAAGCGCGTCACAGCGCTGCCGATCTCCTCGACGACGCCCGCGCCGTCGCAGCCGAGAATCGCCGGCAGCTTGTCGGGATGGTAGGCGGGCTTCGCGCGCAGCTTGGTGTCCACCGGGTTCACGCCGGCGGCGGAGAGCTCCACGCGCACATGGTGAGCGGACGGCAGTTCCGGTTTCGGGATGTCGCGCAGTTGCAGTACTTCGGTGCCACCGGGCGCGGTGGCGAGTATGGCTTTCATAAAAATCCCCAGGCCGTCATTCCGGCGTAGGCCGGAATCCGGCGGGTTTATTCAACATGCATTTAAGGTTTTGTCTCCGCATTGCGGAGGATTTTTGATTGATTGGATTCCGGCCTGATGGAACTACTAGCCATTCGACTAGGCTGTCAAACAACGTCAGCCAAGTCGCTGGTTATGCGCCGGAATGACGGTGTGCGCTATGTTAAACTTCGCGCACTATTTTTGCGAGATAACATCATGTCTGGAAACACCTTCGGCACCCTGTTCACAGTCACTTCTTTCGGCGAATCGCACGGCGCGGCCATAGGCTGCATCGTCGACGGATGCCCGCCGGGAATGGAGCTGACCGAGGCCTGCATCCAGCGCGACCTCGACCGCCGCAAGCCGGGCACCTCGCGTCACGTCACGCAGCGCCGCGAATCCGACACCGTGGAAATCCTCTCCGGCGTGTTCGAAGGCAAGACCACCGGCACCCCCATCGCGCTGCTGATCCGCAATGAAGACCAGCGCAGCAAGGACTACGGCAGCATCGCCGAGACTTTCCGTCCCGGCCACGCTGACTACACCTACTGGCAGAAATACGGCATCCGCGACTACCGCGGCGGCGGCCGCTCGTCCGCGCGCGAGACCGCGGCGCGCGTCGCGGCCGGCGCCATCGCGAAGAAGTGGCTGAACGAACGCTACGGCGTCGAGGTGCGCGGCTACCTCGCACAGCTCGGCGAGATCGAAGTGCCGTTCAAGAGCTGGGCCGAGCTGAACGAAGAGGGCAACAGCTTCTTCGTCGCCGACGCGAGCTACGTCGGCCAGCTGGAAGACTACATGGACGAGCTGCGCAAGTCCGGCGACTCCATAGGCGCGAAGCTATCCGTCGTCGCGAACAACGTGCCCGTCGGCTGGGGCGAGCCGGTGTTCGACAGATTGGATGCCGACATCGCCCACGCGCTGATGGGCATCAACGCGGTGAAGGGCGTCGAGATCGGCGCGGGCTTCGCCTGCGTCACCCAGCGCGGCAGCGAACACGGCGACGAACTCACCCCGGATGGTTTCCGTTCCAATAACGCCGGCGGCGTCCTCGGCGGCATCTCCACCGGCCAGGACATCGTCGCCCACTACGCGATCAAACCGACCTCCAGCATCCGCATCGAACGCGACTCCATCGACAAGGCCGGCAACCCCGTGAGCGTCTCCACCGAAGGCCGCCACGACCCCTGCGTCGGCATCCGCGCCACGCCCATCGCCGAGGCGATGGTGGCGCTGGTGCTGATGGATCATGCGCTGAGGCATAGGGCGCAGAATGGGGATGTGGTTTGCGAGACGCCGAAGATTTGCTAAACCACAAATGAACGCTAACAGCCGCCATAAGACCAATGAGTGTGTAACCATCCCAAAGCAGTCGCTTTTCATTCGCGCGCTAAAAGCTTTATTGTCTCGCTTCGGAAAAGTCACAGTAAATGGCATTGAACACTTGGGCGGCCCGACTGGAAAAATCGTGGTGTGCAATCACGTAGGCTGGGCTGACCCGCTGTGGGTGGGGTACTCCGCCCTGCCGTACACGTTGTACCAAATGGCAAAGAAGGAACTCTTCGAAAACCCCATTATGGGCTGGCTCGTACGGAGTGGAGGTGGCTTTCCTATCGACCGTGGCCGACCTTCTGCTGCGACCATCAAGCAAGTGATTTTGCTCGTGCAACAGGGGAAACGCGTTCTTATATTTCCCAAGGGAACGCGTACCCGCGATCAAACCGAAGCAAAGCGCGGCGCGGCAACCATCGCTTTGCATGCTAACGCGATAATCGTTCCTGCGTATTATGAAGGGCCAGAACATATCCGGTTAATTCATCTATTTCGTCGTCCGGTTATTCACGTCACGTTTGGTGCTCCCATCGCAACCCCACTGGGCGCCCCCGCCGATAAAGAGGCAGCGTTAAGACTGACAGCGCAACTCGATAATGCCATGAGCACCTTAGTCAGCAGCAAGCGTAGAATGGGTTGAGCGTAGCGATACCCATCGAAAACCGCCGGGGGTTGCCCGGCAGCAAGTTACTTTCTTTTGCTTCCCTCCATGTCAGGATAGTTGTCGGGCTACCCCCCGACGGTTTTGATTTGGATGTTCGATGTTGATGTCGGGTTGCGACCTACATTTCTACAAGCTCTCGCAACCCTCAGCCTTCACCACAAGAACCTCGCCGCCACAAACGCCGCGATCATGGAAAACGCCAAAGCTAATTTGGCCGCCGCCCCGATCACCAATCCGAGCGTCGCACCGATACCTGCTTTGCCCGCCGCCGCCATGTCTCGCCGCGCGGAGAGTTCGCCTGCGGCAGCGCCCACGAAGGGGCCGAGCAACAGTCCCGGCAAACCGAAGAAGACGCCGACGACGGTGCCGATGGCCGCGCCCATCATGGCTCGCGGCGATGCTCCGAAATGTTTGGCCCCCAAGATGCCGGCGAGGAAATCGGCCGCGTAGGTCAGGAGCGCCAGAACGAACAACCCGCGTAAGGCGCACACCGTAGGGCGTCAATAAGCGTAGCGCATTGCGCCGGATGGAATCAATGTACGGCAACACATACGGCGCAATGCGCTGCGCTTATTGCGCCCTACAACTGCCGCCCCCCCACAAATTCTGCCACTTGATGGCTGGCATCCGATATACGATTCCCCCATACTGCCGTCATGCCTGATTACCGTCGCGCCTGGCATCCGGGCGGCACTTATTTCTTTACCGTCAATCTGCTGCAACGGCAGGGTAATGATCTGCTGACCCGGCATGTGGATTTGCTGCGCGGGGCGGTGGCGACGGTGAGGGCACGGCATCCCTTCGTTATTCATGGCTGGGTGGTGTTGCCGGAACACTTGCATTGCGTGATCGAACTTCCGCCCGATGATTCCGATTTCGCGACCCGCTGGCGGCTGATTAAGGTCGCTTTTTCCAAGGCATTGCCAAAAACCGAACGGCGCTCATCGGTTCGCATGGCGCGCAACGAACGGGGAATATGGCAACGCCGCTATTGGGAACACTTGATTCGCGATGAGGCGGATTTTCGTGCGCATATGGATTACGTCCATATCAATCCGATCAAGCATGGCTTGGTCAAACGGCTCACGGATTGGCCGTATTCGACTTTTCACCGATTGGTCGAGCAAGGTGTTTATCCGGCGGATTGGGCGGGCGGTTTCGAAGGGGCGCTTGGGTATGAGGATTGAGACATACGGCGCAATGCGCTTCGCTTACCTCGCAGAGGTTCTTGCACCCTCCGGGAGTTGACGCCCTACTTCCGTCATTTCCTAGCCAAGGATGGGCATATTTTTGTAGCTATCCTACAAATTACAGCCGCTCGTAACCCTCACCAGATGAACCTCGCCGCGACAAACACCGCGAGCATGGAAAACGCCAGGGCCAGTTTTGCGGCCGCACCGATCACCAATCCCAGCGTAGCACCTACGCCCGCCTTGCCGGCCGCCAGCATGCCGCGCCGCGCGGAGAGCTCGCCCGCGGCAGCGCCCACGAATGGGCCCAGCAACAGTCCCGGAAAACCGAAGAAGACGCCGACGACGGTGCCGATGGCCGCGCCCATCATGGCTCGCGGCGATGCTCCGAAATGTTTGGCCCCCAAGATGCCGGCGAGGAAATCGGCCGCGTAGGTCAGGAGCGCCAGAACGGACAGGAACGCCAATGTGCCGGTTCCGACAAAGGCGAAGTCTTCGATCCACGCGGCGAGAACCAGACCGCCGAGTATCAGGAGTGCGCCGGGTATGGCGGGCAGCACCAGGCCTGCGATTCCGACGGCGACCAGCAAGATCGCCGCAAGCCAGAGCAGGGCGGCGATCCAGTCCATTTCGTCAGGCCTGTCCAGCCACCGCGAACTGGATGGCATGCAGTTGCGCATACACCCCGCCCTTGGCCAGCAGTTCGCGGTGCGTGCCGATCTCGACGATCTCGCCCTTCTGCATCACGACAATGCGGTCGGCTTTTTCGATGGTGGAGAGGCGGTGCGCGATCACCAGCGTGGTGCGGCCTTGCATCAGCGTTTCCAGCGCGGCCTGCACGTGGCGTTCGGATTCGCTGTCCAGTGCCGAGGTCGCTTCGTCGAGGATCAGGATGGGCGCGTCCTTGAGGATGGCGCGGGCGATGGCGATGCGCTGGCGCTGACCGCCGGAGAGTTTCACGCCGCGCTCGCCGACCAGCGTTTCCAGCCCCTGCGGCCATTCGCTGATGAATTCCATCGCGTGCGCGGCGGTCGCGGCGGCGACGATTTCTTCGTCGCTCACTTCACGCATCTGGCCGTAGGCGATGTTCGCCGCGACGCTGTCGTTGAACAGCACGACTTCCTGGCTGACCAGCGCGATGTTGGCGCGCAGGCTGGCGAGCGTCAGGTCGTCGAGATCGTGTCCGTCCAGCGTGATGCAGCCGTCGGTCGGCGAGTAGAAGCGCGGCACCAGATTCGCCAGCGTGGTCTTGCCGCTGCCGGACGCGCCGACCAGCGCGACGCTCTCGCCGGCGGCGATGTGCAGCGAGATGTCGCGCAGGGCAGGGCGGGCATCCGCCGAATAGGAGAACATCACCTGGTCGAAGCGCAACTCGCCGCGCACGCGGCCGACCTCGACCTTGCCCTGGTCGGTTTCGCCCTCGGTGTCCAGCAGTTCGAACACGCTCTCCGCTGCGGCCAGGCCGCGTTGCAGGTATTCGCTGACGCCAGCCAGGCGCTTCAGCGGCGCGGTCAGCATCAGCATTGCCATGATGAAAGAGACGAAGCCGCCCACGGTGGTCTCGTCGGCCTGCGATTGCAGTGTGGCGAGATAGACGATCACCGCCAGTGCCAGCGCGGCGACCATCTGCACCACGGGCACGTTGGCCGATGCGGCCGCGGCCTGCTTCATCGCGTAGCGGCGCACCCAGTTGGCGCGGTTGTTGAAGCGACTGCTCTCGTACTGCTGGCCGCCGAACAGCTTGACCACCTTGTGTGCGGACACGCTCTCTTCGATTACCTGGGTGATGTCGCCCATTGCGCGCTGCGAGTCGCGGCTGCTGCTGCGCATGCGCCGGCTGATGGTGCGGATGATGAACGCGATCACCGGGGCCATCAGCAACGTCAGCAGCGTCAGCTTCCAGTTCAGGTAAAACAGCCAGCCCAGCAGGCCGATCACGACGATAGTGTCGCGCACCGCGATGGTCACCACCGTGGTCGCGGCATTGGTCACCTGGGTCACGTCGAAAGTCAGCTTGGAGATCAGCGAGCCGGTGGCATGGTCGTCGTAATAGTGCGTCGGCAGGCTGAGCAACTTGCGGAACATCTCGTCGCGCAGGTCCAGCACCAGCTTGTTGCCGACCCAGTTGATCGCGTAGGTGCCGACGAAGGTGGCGACGCCGCGCACCAGAAAAATCAGGATGATGACAAACGGCACCATGCGCATCATCGCCTGATCCTTGTTCACGAAGGTGCCGTCCAGCATGGGCTTCATCAGCGCGGGCACCAGCGGTTCGGTGGCGGCGACGACGATCATGCCTAGGATGGAGACCGCGAAGACGCGCCAATAGGGTTTGACGTAGGCGAGGAGGCGGAGATAGAGCTGGCTGCTGGTCATGTTCATGGCGCGCACTTTAGCAGAAAAGCCGCCGGCGCTGCCGCCGCATGGCGCTTGCGGAGGGAAGGGGCGGTTCGATGTGCTATCCTCGCCGCGAATGTTTTTTAGACGATACGCATGAGATTCATACTGTTTTTATTCCTCGCATTTTCCTTGCCCGCGCAGGCCGCCCAGCCGACACCGACGAACGATGCCGATTTCATCGCGGCGAACGATGCGTTCCGCGCCGGTGATCGGGTCAAGCTGGCGCGTCTGGCATCGCGATTCAAAAAATCGCCGCTGGAGGTGTACATCGCGTACTACCAGTTGCGCCTCGATCTGGGGCGCGCCGACACCGGCTCCGTGCGCGCATTTCTGGATAGGCCCGAAGACACGCCGATGATAGATCGGCTGCGCGGCGAATGGCTCAAGCTGCTCGCCGAGAGGCAGCAATGGGACGAGTTCGATGCGGAATCCCCGCGTCTGATCAACGAAGACAACGAACTGGCCTGCCATGCGCTGCAATCCCGCAGCCGCAGCCAGCCGCAGGCCGTATTGCAGGAAGCTCGCATGTTGTTGTGGTTCAGCGGCAAAGCCCAGCCGGGAAACTGCGGTCCGCTGTTCGACGCGGCAATTGCGGCCGGCATCATCACCGAACCGGACATCTGGCAGCGCCTGCGCTTGGTGCTGGAGACCGGCAATGTCTCGCTCGCGATGAAATTGGCCGCGAAACTGGACGATGCCGGGCTGGTCGCCTCGCTGAGGGGGGCGGCTGCCGATGCGGATCGCTATCTGGGGAAGTTGACGCTGAACAAGGAAAGCCGTGGACAGCGCGTGGCAGCGTTGTTCGCGCTGTTGCGTCTGGCCAAGCAGTCGCCCGACCTGTCCATCGCGCGCTGGGAAAAACTGGCGGCGGAATTTCCGGAAGCCGAGCAGCGTTACTACTACGGCTGGCTGGCCTACGAAGCGGCGCGCAAGCAGGATGCGCGCGCGCTGCAATGGTATCGCGCCGCTGCCGGCGCACCGCTGAACGAACAGCAGAGCGCCTGGTGGGTGCGCTCCGCGTTGCGCGCGCAGGACTGGCCTGCGGCATTGTCCGCCATCGATGCAATGAGCCCGCGGCAGCAGCGCGAACCGGCATGGCAATACTGGAAGGCGCGCGCGCTGAAGGCAACGGGCAACCCCGCCGAAGCCGAGAAGCTGCTCGCACCGTTGAGCGCCGAATACCACTTCTACGGCCAACTGGCGGCGGATGACCTGACCGCTCCGGTGCTGAGCGCGGCCGCCCCCAACTTCAAGCCGAACGAGCGCGACATCGCCTCCATGCAAGCGATGCCAGGCATGCAGCGCACGTTGACGTTGTACCGCACCGGTCTGCGCACCGAGGCGCTGAAGGAATGGAGCTGGACGCTGCGCAACTTCAACGACCACGAGTTGCTGACCGCAGCCGAGGTCGCGCGGCGCAACGAGATGTACGACCGCGCGATCAACGCGGCAGACCGCACCGTCAACGTGCATGACTTCAGCCTGCGTTACCTCGCGCCGTATCGCGACGCGCTACAGCCCCATATCAAGGAACAGGGGCTGGACGAGGCCTGGGTCTACGGGCTGATGCGGCAGGAAAGCCGCTTCGTCACCGCCGCGAAGTCAAACGTCGGCGCGGCCGGATTGATGCAGATCATGCCCTCGACCGCGAGCTGGATCGCGCGCAGACTGGGCCTGAAAGACTATCGCCGCTCCCTGCTGGACCAACTCGACACCAACCTCAAGCTCGGCACTTATTACATGAAGACCGTGCTGAACTGGTTCGACGACAGCCCGGTGCTGGCGTCGGCCGCCTACAATGCCGGGCCAAGCCGTGCGCGCCGCTGGCGCGGCGAGCTTCCGCTGGAAGGCGCAATCTATGCCGAGACCATTCCGTTCGACGAGACACGCGATTACGTGAAAAAGGTGATGAGCAACACCATATATTATTCGCGACAATTCGGCGCTCCGCAAAAGTCGTTGAAGCAGCGCATGGGCATCGTCGCCGCGAAAACGCAGGACAACCAGCAGGCGATCCCCGATGAGAAGTGAACCCGAAATCTATTGCGTCGGCGGCGCGGTGCGCGACCGGCTGCTCGGGCTGCCGGTGCAGGACCACGACTGGGTCGTGGTCGGCAGCACGCCGGAACAGATGGAAGCCATGGGCTACCGCCCGGTTGGCAAGGATTTTCCGGTTTTCCTGCATCCCAAAACCCACGAGGAATACGCGCTGGCGCGCACCGAGCGCAAGACCGCGCCGGGCTACAAGGGCTTCGCGATCCACGCGTCGCCCGAGGTGACGCTGGAAGAAGATTTGCTGCGCCGCGACTTCACGATCAATGCCATCGCCGAGGACAATGACGGCAAGCTGATCGACCCGCACAACGGCATCGCCGATTTGCATGCAGGCATCTTGCGCCATGTCAGCGACGCCTTCGCCGAAGACCCGGTGCGCATCTTGCGCGGCGCGCGTTTCGCCGCACGCTTCGGCTTCTCGTTCGCGCCCGAGACGCTGGCGCTGATGCGCCGCATGGTGGACAACGGCGAGGTCGATGCGCTGGTCGCGGAACGCGTGTGGCAGGAACTGGCGCGCGGGCTGATGGAACAGACGCCGTCGCGCTTCTTCGAGACGCTGCGTGATTGCGGCGCGCTGGCGCGCATCCTGCCCGAGGTGGACGCGCTGTTCGGCGTGCCGCAGCGGGCGGACTACCACCCCGAGATCGATTGCGGCATCCACACGATGATGGTGATCGACGATGCGGCGCGCCACGGCTATGCGCTGGAAGTGCGCTACGCCGCGCTGACGCACGACCTCGGCAAGGCGACCACGCCCGCAGACATCCTGCCGCGCCACATCGGCCACGAGCAGCGCAGCTTCGACCTGCTGAAAATATTATGCGAACGGCTGCGCGCGCCCGCCGATTGTCGCGACCTCGCGCTGCTGGTCGCGCAGTATCACAGCCACGCACACAAGGCTTTCGAGCTGCGCCCCGAGACTGTCTTCCGGCTGTTCCAGTCCACCGACGTCTGGCGCAAGCCGGAACGCTTCGGGCAACTACTGCTGGCCTGCGCATCGGATGCGCGCGGACGCACCGGCCACGAGCAGGACACTTATCCGCAGGCCGATTACTTGCTGCAACTGATGCATGAAGCACGTGCGGTCGATGCCGGAAAGATCGCCGCCGGATGCGAGGATAAGGCTACAATCCCGGACCGCGTGCGGCAGGCGCGCATCGTTGCGATAGAATCCGCCGTCAACAATCACCGACAAACGAAAGGACAATGATGAAACGAGTTATATGGCTGGCCCTGATGGTCGCAAGCCCGCTGGCGATGGCGACCGAAGGTACGGTGACGCCGCAGGCAAGCGCGGCGGAGACCCCATTCGAACGCGACTTCAGCAAGGCGGATACGGATATGAACGGTGCGATCTCGCGCACCGAAGCCGAGGAGGCAAAAGCCCAGCTGCTGACCGCCAATTTCGACAAGATTGATGCGAACAGCGACGGCGGTCTGGATCGCAAGGAGATCCAGATCTTCCTGCAGACCACGATACAGAACGCAATGCGCGCGCAGCAGGAGGAATTCCTCAAGCGGCTGAAGACGGCCGACAAGAACAAGAACGGCAAACTGACCAAGAAGGAACTGGCTTCGGCAAAGGACAAGCTGCCGGGACTGGAGAAAAACTTCGACGCCATCGACGGCAATCGCGACAAGTCGATCACGATGGAAGAAATCTCCGCCTACGCGCGCGCGAACCAACCGAAGTAATCAAGCTACGCCGTCTAACGGAGAGCTCCCCTTGGTGGGAGCGGCTTTAGCCGCGATAAGCCGTGTAGCGAATGTCGAAGAAATCGCGGCTAAAGCCGCTCCCACAAATGCATCCTGCCTGAATGGATTTTGGGATCAAAGCAGCCTGCTCAAGTCACCTCTGGCGAACCCGCACAACGGGTTCGCCATTTCTTTGCTCAGCGCGATCACCTTGAACAGCTCGCCCATTTCCGCCGGGCTGGTGAGTTTCTGCAACTGCGCGGACAGCGGCTGGTAGTCGCGCAGGTTTTCCGGATCGCGCTCCGCCATGAAATCGGCGATGCCGCAGTTCAGCAAAAAGAACGCCTGCGTGGTGTAGCCCAGCAACTCCAGCCCGGCGTCGATGCCGCACTCGGCGGCATCGGTGAAGTTCACATGCGCGGTGATGTCCTGCAGGCCCGGCAGGAAGAACGGATCGTCGTGCGCATAGTGGCGGTAGTGGCACATCAGCGTGCCGCTGCTGCGCTGCGGATGATAAAACTCGCGCGCGCCGAAGCCGTAGTCGATGAACAGCAGCGCGCCTTGCTGCAACCGTTGCGCGAGGCTGTTGATTAGCCCGCGCTGTGCGAGGCAGATCTCGCTGAGGTAGCCGTCCGGGACATCGATACGCTGCACAGCCTGCAGCAGCTCCGGATCGGCTATCGGCCTATCCTGCCAGCAGAAGCCGGCCTCGTTCACGACGATGCCGCGCTCGGCCGGCCCGCCCTCGCGCCAATGCACCAGATGCACCGGCAGTGCATCCAGCACCTCGTTGGCGACCATCGCGCCGGCGAATGTCTCCGGCAACGCATCCAGCCAATGCACGCGCCCGGCCAGATGCGGCAACCGTTCGCGCAGTAACGCCTGCTGGCGTTCGCGCAGGTCGGCACTGACTTCTAGGATGGAATAGCTCTCCGGCAGGCTGCCTATGCGCTCCAGCTCGGCCAGCATGTCCGCCGCGAGCTTGCCGCTGCCCGCGCCCAGCTCCATGACATGCGGCGCGCTCTGCTCCATGATTTCTGCGACCTGGCGCGCAACCGTCCGCCCGAACAACGGCGAGAGTTCCGGCGCAGTGATGAAGTCGCCCGCGTCGCCAAACTTGTGCGCCCCCGCGGTGTAATAGCCCAGGCCCGGCGCATACAGCGCCAGCTCCATGTAGCGCGCGAACGTTATCCAGCCGCCTTGGGCCGAGATGTCGGCGCGGATTAGATCGGCTAGTTGCGCGCTGTGTTGTGCGGCTTCGGGGGCAGGGAGAGGCAGATGAGCGGACATGGTCGGGTATAATTCGAACGATTTTCAAAACATGTAGGGCGGGCTATGCCCGCCGGAATGCGGCAGTCGGATGTAGCCCGACCTACAACGTAACGGGGAGTGTAGTGGAGAGTGCGATGCAAGGCAAAGTAGTGCTGGTGACCGGAGGGGCGAAGCGCGTCGGTGCGGCGATCTGCCGCCGTCTGCACGCGGCCGGTGCTAGCGTCGCGATCCATTACCTCAGTTCCGCGCAACAGGCGCAGGAACTGCAAGACGAACTGAACGCGGCATGCCCGAACAGTGCCGCCGTGTTCCAGTCCGACCTGCTCGATGTCGCGGCATTACCGCAACTGGTCGAGGCCACAATCGAAAAATTCGGGCGACTGGATGCGCTGGTCAACAATGCTTCCAGCTTCTACGCGACGCCGCTGGCGGAAATCGACGAGCAACAATGGATCGACCTGCTCGGTACCAACCTGAAAGCGCCGTTGTTCCTCGCACAGGCCGCGGCGGACGAGTTGCGCCGCCGTCACGGGGCTATCGTCAATATCGTCGATATCCATGCCGAACGACCGATGCAGGGCCATCTGCTGTACAGCGTCGCCAAGGCCGGACTGGTCGCGCTGACCAAGGGCCTGGCGCAGGAGATGTCGCCGCAGGTACGCGTCAATGCCGTCGCACCCGGCGTGATCGTCTGGCCGGAAGGCGGAGATTGGGACGATGCCGAGCGCCGACGCAAGATCGTCGCGCATACCTTATTGAAGCGCGAAGGCGAACCCGACGACATCGCGCGCACCGTGCAGTTTTTACTGAACGACTCGCCCTACATCACCGGACAGGTGATCGCGGTCGATGGCGGTCGCTCCATCAACATCTGAAGAAACCCATGAACGACAACATCCAACCCATCCACTTCGAACACCACTCCACCAACTTCAATCGTCTCAAGGGGCGGCTGGAAAGCGCGGTCGGCAAGGCCATCGGTGACTTCAACATGATCGAGCAGGGCGACACCGTGATGGTGTGCCTGTCCGGCGGCAAGGATTCCTACACGCTGCTCGACATCCTGCTGACACTGCGGAAGCGCGCGCCGATAGATTTCAAGATCGTCGCGATGAACCTCGACCAGAAGCAACCGGGCTTTCCCGCCGACGTGCTCCCGAACTACCTGAAGAACCTCGGCATTGAACACCACATCGAGACGCAGGACACCTACTCCATCGTCAAGGAGAAGATTCCCGAGGGCAAGACCACTTGCTCGCTGTGCTCGCGCCTGCGCCGCGGTATCATCTACAAGGTCGCTGGCGAGTTGGGCGCGAACAAGATCGCGTTGGGCCACCACCGCGACGACATGGTGGAGACGCTGTTCCTGAACATGTTCTTCGGTGGCAAGCTGAAGGCCATGCCGCCCAAGCTGGTCACCGACAAGGGCGACCATGTGGTGATACGCCCGCTGGCCTATTGCGCCGAGAAGGACATCGCCCGCTACGCGCGCGGCATGGAGTTTCCCATCATCCCGTGCAACCTGTGCGGTTCGCAGGAGAACCTGCAGCGCCAGAACATCAAGCAGATGCTGCACGACTGGGAGCGCCAGTATCCGGGCCGCACGCAGACCATCTTCACCGCGATGCAGAACGTCAAACCGTCACATTTGCTGGACGGCGAGCTGTTCGATTTCAGGGGCATCAAGGTCGGCGATGCGGTGGCCGAGGGAGACATCGCCTTCGATATGGGGGAATAGCGTTCACACCCCAGATTGTTCCGCCGGGGAATAGGCGTTAGCATTGCTCAACGGATGTAGCTCGGGAGACGCATCATGAACGGCAAACAGAAGATCGCGTTATGGGCGGGACTGGTCAACCTGGCGGTGATGTTGCTGTTTCCGCCATTCGACTCGTTCTCGTTTACCGACACAAAATCGCTGGTCTTCGCCGGCTTCCAGTTCGCGTTCTCCGGCGAGAGTAACGAGATAATCAATCAGGACGTGCTGTTTCTCGAAATCGTCGTGCTGCTGGTCAACGTCGGCGTTGCCTGGCTGCTGTTGCGCGACACCAGGAATATGCTCATCGCCGAACGCCGCCTGAATTACCAGAACGCGATCCTGTTGATGATCGCCGCGAACCTGACCATCATCCTGCTGTTCCCGCCGTTCGAATACTTCTATGCGATCACTAACGCGGTGCTGCCAACCTTCCAGGGCTTTTACTTCATCTTCTCCGCCGGACCGGCGCTGACTATCGTCACGCCGATACTCTATCTGGAGGTGATGTTCGTGCTGTTCAACGGCGCGGTCCTGTGGCTGCTGTTCCGCAAAAAGAAACAGAAAATGCTAACGCCAAAAGAGGCGATGGAACTGATGCGCGAAATCAGGCGCAAGGGCTGACCGCGACCTTGAAAATCACCTTGCGCACCATGCCGCTAGATACCAGCGGGGCGTGCGCATCCTCCGGGAAGAAAATGCAGAAGTGATCCGGCGGCACGGCCACCCACGACGCGGGCGCATCGTGGAAGAACCGGATGTCCCGATCCTCGCTATGCTCGCTCACCGGATTAAAACAATCCGCCAGCGGCTTCCAGCCCATCTGCTCGTCCCCCTCCAGCACCAACTGGATATCGATGTACTTACGGTGCGCTTCCAGCCGCGCCACCTCCTTCGTCTTGCCCGGTACCAGTTCCACGATGGCGAACAGGTCCTCGCCGACGATGGGATAGCGCCCCGGCGCGAGCGCGTACAGGTCGGTGTCGCGGATGTAGTCGAATGCTCGCTGAAACAGCGGGTGCAGCGCGGCGTAACGGGAGGACTGGGAGAGAGCGGAGAGGATCATGAATAGGTTCGGATTGATTAATCGTTGATAGCCCGGATGGTCATCGTTCCTTTATACAGACGCACGTCCATCCTGTTCAAAAATGACATGCCCAACAGCATATCTCCTTCAAGATTCGGAGTGATGATCGCCGCGACATCCGTTTCCTCTATCCCGCCCAGTTTCACGCTGTCCAGACGGGTCATGTAAGCGACCGTAGCGCCATTCGCGGTCTGCGTTCTGATGGCATGCGTACTATTGATGCCCAGCCTGTCTGCCAAACGTTGCGAGATTGCCACATCGGTGGCTCCCGTATCGATCAGCGCGGGGGTCTTGGTTCCGTTGATGAAAGCATCCGCCCGGTAATGTCCGCTCAAATCCCGTTGAAGAGTCACTTCCGCGCTACCGCTCAATTTGTCGGCAGTATTCGGATGCACTTTCGAATCGAAAAAATAAAACAATCCGCCCGCCAGCAAAAGCCAGATGAGAGATATGCCTATGGTTTTGAATTTCATACTGTCCTGTAAAACCGTGCTGCCCGTATTCCGAAAGCGGCATCCGGGCAGCACGAGTCTATCAGCGTTCCGGCAACATCCGCGTCAGCGTGTTGTCGCGTTTGATGAAGTGGTGATGCAGCGCGGCGGCTGCATGCAGGCCGATGAGGTAATAGCCGGTCGTGCCGACGAATTCGTGCACTTCCTTGATCTGTTTCGCGAGCTCCTTGTCGGGCGCGATCAGCGGGGGAAGTTCCAGCCCGAAGAACGGGATCACTTTGTCCGATGCGCTAAGCAGCAACCAGCCGCTGATCGGCATGCCTATCATCAGCGCATAGAGCGCCAGATGCAGTAGTTTGGCCGACAACTGCTGCCATGCCGCCGGCTCCGGATTGATCACGGGCGTGGGGCCGGACAGGCGCGCGGCGATGCGCAGCCAGACCAGCGCGAACACCAGCATGCCCAGCATGAAGTGCCAGGTCTTCAATGCCTCGCGCGGATCGCTGCCTTTTTCGAACAACTCGCGCAGTTCGATCGTGCCGTACACGGCGACGAACAACAGCAGCATCAGCCAGTGGATGCCGACGGTAAGCGAGCCGTAGCGGGCGGTGGTGTTTTCCCAGTTCATCGTTGGTCTCCTGATTCCTATGGGGTTTGCCGAACCTCTCCGACAGGAAACAACACCCCGGGTTCAGCCGGATTACAAACGCTTACAAAAACCTCGCCACCATCCCGTTAGCCAACTCGCCCTGCAACGGTATCTGCACGCGATGCCCGCTGCCGGGTGCGACGGTAATCGCCGCGCCTTCGAGGCTCTTCATCTCCTTCAGCTCGACGATGCTGTTGCCGGAAGGATGGATGATCTCCAGCCTGTCGCCGACAGAGAATTTATTCTTCACGTCGATCTCGGCCATGCCGTTGGTACAGCTCACGATGTCGCCGACGTATTGCTGGCGGAAGCTCTCGGAGTGGCCGCGCATGTAGTTCTGCTGTTCGTGCGTGTGGTGCCGTTCGTAGAAGCCGTCGGTGTAGCCACGGCTCGCCAGCGCATCCAGCGCGCCCAGCAGTTCCAGATTGAACGGGCGACCTTTGACAGCATCGTCTATGGCCTGACGATACACCTGCGCGGTGCGCGCCACGTAGTAGATGGACTTGGTGCGGCCTTCGACCTTGAGCGAGTCCACACCTATCTTCACCAGCCGCTCGACATGCTCCACCGCGCGCAGATCCTTGGAGTTCATGATGTAAGTGCCGTGCTCGTCTTCCAGTACCGGCATCAGCTCGCCCGGATGATCCTTGCGCGAAATGACATATACCTTGTCCGCCATCGGATGACGGGGCTGCGAGCCGCAGTCGGACAGCGGGCTCTCGCTCAGCGCCTTGTCGAAATCGAAGTCGATTTTCTGAATGTCGCCGGTGCCGTCTTCGGCTGCGTTATCCACCTTGTAGTCCCAACGGCAGGAGTTGGTGCAGGTGCCCTGGTTCGCATCGCGGTGGTTGAAGTAGCCGGACAGCAGGCAGCGGCCGGAATAGGCGATGCACAGCGCGCCGTGGATGAACACTTCGAGTTCGATGTCCGGGCATTGCTGGCGGATTTCCTCGATCTCGTCCAGCGACAGTTCGCGCGACAGGATCACGCGCGACAGGCCCAGCGATTTCCAGAATTTCACCGCCGCGTAGTTGACGGTGTTGGCCTGCACCGATAGGTGTATCTCCTGCTCCGGCCAGCGCTCGCGCACCATCGCGATCAGGCCGGGATCGGCCATGATGAGCGCGTCCGGCTGCATCGCGATGACCGGCTCCATGTCCGCCATGTAGGTCTTCACCTTGGCGTTGTGCGGCATCAGGTTGCTGGCGACGAACAGCTTCTTGCCCAGCGCATGCGCTTCCTGGATGCCTATGCCCAACTCCTCCAGCCTGAATTCGTTGTTGCGCGCCCGCAGCGAGTAGCGCGGTTGTCCGGCGTACACCGCGTCCGCACCGAAGGCGTAGGCGGTGCGCATCTTGTCGAGGGTGCCGGCAGGAAGAAGAAGCTCGGGAGCTTTCATCACAAGCCTAACCGCTTGCAGAGTTCCCGCGATGGGCCGGCTTGGTTCAGCGTGTAGAAGTGCAAGCCCGGCGCGCCGCCTGCCAGCAGCTTCTCGCACAACTGGGTAACCACGTCGAGGCCGAACGCCTGCACCGACTCGTTGTCGTCGCCGTAGCCTTCCAGCGTCTTGCGCATCCAGCGCGGAATCTCCGCGCCGCACATGTCGGAGAAGCGCGCTAGCTGCGAATATTTCACGATGGGCATGATGCCGGGCACGATGGGCGCGGTCACGCCCAGCTTGCGGCATTCGTCGACGAAATAGAAATAGCTGTCGGCGTTGTAGAAATACTGGGTGATCGCGGAGTTCGCGCCCGCGGCGACCTTGCGCTTGAAGTTAGCCAGATCGTCGCGCGCCGATTTCGCCTGCGGATGGAACTCCGGGTAAGCCGCGACTTCGATGTGGAAGTGTTCGCCGGTCTGCGCGCGGATGAACGACACCAGTTCATTCGCGTACTGGAATTCGCCTATGCTGCCCATGCCGGACGGCATATCGCCGCGCAGCGCGACGATGCGCTTCACGCCCAGTTGCTGGTAGGTCTGCAACAGGCTGCGGACGTTGTCGCGCGTCGAACCGACGCAGGACAGGTGCGGCGCGACCTGAAGAGCTTCGGCCTTGATCTGGCGCACGGTCTCCAGTGTGCGCTCCTGGGTGGAGCCGCCCGCACCGAAGGTGACGGAGAAGAATTCCGGATTCAGCGCCGCGAGCTGCTTGCGCGTCGCAGCCAGTTTTTCCATGCCCTCCGGTGTCTGCGGCGGGAAGAATTCGAAACTGAAAAGTGGTTTGTTCATGATTTTCTCAAAAGCTGTTGAGCGGCGGCAGAGAGCCCCCACGAGATGATGCTGTACAGCGCTGCGCCGAGCACGCCGAACCAGAAGCCGTCGACGACGAAGCCCTTGAGCACGGAGCCGACGAACCAGAACAGCAGGCCGTTGATCACGAAGATGAACAGGCCCAGCGTCAGCAACGTGACCGGCAGGGTCAGCAACAGCAATAACGGACGGATCAGCGTGTTGACCAGTCCGAGGAAGAACGCGGCGATCATCGCATCGACGAAGCTGTCGAGATGTATGCCCGGGACGAAGTTCGCCACGGTCAGCAACGCCAGCGCATTCAATATCCAGATCAGCAGCAGTCTCATCGATCTCTCTTTCGAAGCTACATGGTAAAACGCCGCTCCACCGGCGAAACTCGCAGGGGAGCGGCGATCAGATGCGCGCTCGATTAGTAGCGGTAGTGGTCGGCCTTGTACGGACCTTCCTTCGGCACGCTGATGTAAGCGGCCTGCTGGTCGGTCAGCTCGGACAGTTGCGCGTTCAGCGTCTTCAGCTGCAGGCGCGCGACCTTCTCGTCCAGGTGCTTGGGCAGCGTGTACACGCCGACCGGGTACTTGCCCGACTCGCGTTCCGTCCACAGCTCGATCTGAGCGATGGTCTGGTTCGCGAAGGAAGACGACATCACGTAAGACGGATGGCCGGTACCGCAACCCAGGTTCACCAGACGGCCCTTGGCCAGCAGGATGATGCGCTTGCCGTCCGGGAAGATCACGTGGTCGACTTGCGGCTTGATCTCTTCCCACTGGTATTTTTCCAGCGAGGCGACGTCGATCTCGTTGTCGAAGTGGCCGATGTTGCACACGATGGCGTTGTTCTTCATCACCTTCATATGGTCATGGGTGATAACGTGGAAGTTGCCGGTGGTGGTAACGAAGATGTCGGCCTTGTCGGCGGCGTATTCCATTGTCACCACGCGATAGCCTTCCATCGCGGCTTGCAGCGCGCAGATAGGATCGATCTCGGTGACCCAGACTTGAGCGGACAGCGCGCGCATGGCTTGGGCGGAGCCCTTGCCCACGTCGCCGTAACCTGCGATCACCGCGATCTTGCCCGCGATCATCACGTCGGTGGCGCGCTTGATGCCGTCCACCAGCGATTCCCGGCAGCCGTACAGGTTGTCGAACTTGGACTTGGTCACGGAATCGTTGACGTTGATGCCGGGGAACTTCAGTTCGCCGCGCGCGTGCATCTGGTACAGGCGGTGCACGCCGGTGGTGGTCTCTTCGGTCACACCCTTGATAGCGGCGAGACGGGTGGAGTACCAAGTCTTGTCGGTCGCCAGCTTGGCTTTGATCGACGCGAACAAGCAGGTCTCTTCTTCAGAGCCGGGATTTGCGATCAGCGATGCGTCGGTCTCGGCGCGCGCGCCCAGATGCAACAGCAGCGTGGCGTCGCCGCCGTCGTCCAGAATCATGTTGGACAGACCGCCGTCGGCCCATTCGAAGATGCGGTGGGTGTAGTCCCAGTACTCGGTCAGCGTCTCGCCTTTGACAGCAAACACAGGAATGCCGTCGGCAGCGATTGCCGCAGCGGCGTGATCCTGAGTCGAGAAGATGTTGCACGAGGCCCAGCGGATTTCCGCGCCGAGCGCCTTCAGCGTCTCGATCAGCACGGCGGTCTGGATGGTCATGTGCAACGAACCGGTGATGCGCGCGCCTTTCAGCGGCTGGGTCTTGGCGAATTCTTCGCGGATGGCCATCAGGCCGGGCATCTCGGTCTCGGCGATGGCGATTTCCTTGCGGCCCCAGGAGGCGAGGGAAATATCGGCGATGACGTAATCGTTGAAAGCAACAGCATTCATGAGCAAGCTCCATTCATAAAGGTTAATGAATGGGTGCCGTTTGGACATCCGAGCCTGGCGGGAATTGGACCTTCGAACCGCTGCAGCACCCCTCGGAGGGGGCGGATTATAACGCAAAACTGCCCGTGGACGGCGAGCTACCAGGGCGCCACTGTCATGCCGCTCCACAGCGCCTGCGTGTCGTGAATGTCCCACTCGGCCGGGTCTTCGTGGGAAAGTATCTTGTCCTTGCAGGCCGGCTTGGACAAGTCCAGCAATTCCGGTTGTATCCTGGCGTTCGACTTGATCGAGAAGAACACCATCACTATCGGCTTGAGCAGGGACTGTGCGGTCTGCTCGACGACCACGCCCAGATGGTCCGACTCCAGCCTGACCAGCGAGCCGATCGGATAGATGCCGATGCTGCGCACGAAGGCCTCGAATATGCGCGGGTCGAAGTGCCCTTTGCTCCACTCGGCCATCTTGCGTATCGACTCGGCCGGCTCCCAGCCGTTTTTATACGGGCGGTTGGAAGTGATCGCGTCGTACACGTCGCACACCGCGCCCATCTTGGCATAAAGGGAAATCTCCCCGCCGGCCAGCCCGTTCGGGTAGCCGCTGCCGTCCATTTTTTCGTGATGGTGCAGACAAACATCCAGCGCGACTTCACCGATGCCCTTGCCGCCCAGCAGCATCCGGTGGCCCTCGACCGGATGGCTTTTCATCGTATCGAACTCCGCCTCGGTCAGCTTGCCCGGCTTGTCGAGTATGGCTGCCGGAATCATCATCTTGCCGACATCGTGCAGCAGACCGGCCAACCCCGCCTGCCGCGTCTGCTGATCGTTGAACCCCATCGTCCGCGCCAGCGCCACCATCAGTGCGCACACCGCGACCGAATGCATGTAAGTGTATTCGTCCTTGTTCTTAAGTCGCGCCAGACTGATCAGCGCGCCTGGATTGCGCATCACCGAGGTGGAGATTTCCTCGACGATGGGCAATGCATCGCCGACATCCAGTGCCTTGCCCATGCGCGCTTCGTGGAACATCGAAGCGACGGCCTGTTTGGATTGGGAACATATCTTCACCGCGCGCGCCGCTTCCTGCGCGATGCCGGCGCGTGGTTCGGGCTTTCCCGGGCTGTCTACATGCGCGAGCGCGGCATCGACCTCGGCCGCAACCACATCCGTGGTGACTCCCCCCTCGACATCCTGTCCCTTGAGCGTGTCTATCCACATTTCCTTGAGGCCGCTGTCGTGTATCGCCTGCAAGTCCTTCGGATCGTCGAGCAGAAACGCGCCTCGCAAGAAGGGATGCTCCATCCACGAGCCGCAAAACTCATGGATATACATGCCCAGCCGCAGTTGTTGGATCGAAATTCGTTTCAGCATGGCCGGTGGCTTACATGGAAGATAGCCGGATTCTATCCGGGAAACGGCTTTCCGTTCTGCTCAACATCATGCGTACCAAGTGGAGCGGCCAACTGAGGTTTCCAGGTTCAAGCGGTGCGAACGAAAGACGGGCGCTTATGCTCTCGGGTCGCCGTCGAACTCCTGGGTCGGCGCGCGGCTCAGCAAGTCGGCGATCACATCGGCGACCGGCACATGCTCGTAGATGACGCGATAGACGCCTTCGCAGATCGGCATTGCAACATCCAGACGCTGCGCGAGTTGATGCACTTCGCGCACGGTGTAAACGCCTTCGGCAACATGCCCAAGGCGGCGCAATATCTCCGGTAAATCGTGGTGCTGCGCAAGAAGCAGACCGACCTGCCGGTTGCGCGACAGATCGCCGGTGCAGGTCAGGATCAGGTCGCCGACGCCGGACAGACCGCTGAGCGTCTCGCTACGCCCGCCCAGCTTCAATCCCAGCCTGGCGATCTCGGCCAGCCCCCGCGTCAGCAACGCGGCGCGGGCGTTGTGCCCCAGCCCCATGCCGTCGCAAATACCTGCCGCAATCGCCATCACGTTCTTCACCCCGCCGCCGACTTCGACGCCGACCACGTCGCTGCTGGCGTAGATGCGCAGGTGAGCGTGGTGCAGCGCCAGCGCGGTATCGCGTGCGAACTCTTCGTCGGATGAGGCTAGCGTCAGCGCGGTAGGCTGGCCGCAAGCGACCTCCTGCGCGAAGCTGGGACCGGACAACACGCCGTGGCGGAATCGTGTCGGCAACACTTCGGCGACCACCTGGTGCGGCAGCAGCGATGTCTCCGCCTCGAAGCCCTTGCACAGCCAGAGCACGCCGAAGCTGCCGGACGACTGCGCCAGTTGCTGCAGGATGGAGCGGAAGCCGGCGGTCGGCACCGCGACGATAGCCAGTTCGGCATCGGCCAGCGCGGCGGAAAGATCGGAGCTCAGTTCGAGACCGGCGGGCAGCGGGATGTCCGGCAGGTAGCGCTTGTTGCAGTGTTCCTCGCGCATCGCCGCGACCTGGGCGGCATCGCGCGCCCACAGCGTGACGCGGTGGTTCGCAGCCAGGCTGATCGCGAGCGCGGTGCCCCAGGCGCCCGCGCCGATGACGACGATGTTCATATTGCTATTCGCCCCACACCTCGGTGCTCCGCACATAGCCGGTTTCGCCGTCGCGGTGGCGCACCTTGACCCAGCCGGTGCCGGTGGATTCGATGCGTTCCAGCGCAACCTGCTGGCGCACCTGGAACACTACCGGCGACGAGAAGTCGGCCGCGCTCCGGACATCGAGCAGCGGCGACAGCGCAAACACGTAACGCGTGTTGCTCAACGATTTTTTCTCGACCCAGTACAGGCTGCCGGAGCGGTCGCGCACCTTGATCCAATTATTCAGCACGACCACCTGCTCGAACGGCATGTGGCGGTTCACGACGAACAGCTTCTTCGCCTTCAGCGAGGGTGCGTCGTAGAGTATTGCGCTGTCCTCGGTGACCGACACATAATCCACCGCGTGCGCCGCGCCGCTGCCGCAGAGCAGCAGAAACAGCGCGAGCGAACGTAGCGGGGCAGCGAACATTTTAGTGGGTGGTAGCGGGTGTCGCAGCAGCGGCCTGCGCCTGCTGTTGCTTCTGCTGCTGGTACAGCACGTCGAAGTTGATCGGGTTCAGCAGCACTGGTGCGAATCCGGCGCGCACCGCGACGTCGGAGACCACTTCGCGCAGATACGGGAACAGGATGTTCGGGCACATCACCGCGAGGATGGGCTCCATCTCTTCGGCCGGAATGTTGCGCATCTGGAAGATGCCGGCTTGCTTCGCCTCGATCAGGAACATCACTTTCTCGCCGACCTTGGCGGTCACGGTCGACGTAACAGACACCTCAAACACGCCGTCATCGATGGAAGCGGCCTGAGTGGCCAACTGCACGTCGATCTGCGGATTCTCGCGCTCCAGGAAAATCTGCGGCGCGTTGGGTATCTCCAGCGAGAGATCCTTCACATAGATTTTTTCCATGTTGAACAGGGGCTGGGTGTTTTGCTGCGCTGCTTCGGTCATGATTTCTCCTTGTTAAAATTATTCTGCAAAAATTATCCGGTCAGTAATTGGTCCAGCTTGCCGGCCCGGTCTAGCGCCGCCATGTCGTCGTACCCTCCGACATGATGCTCGCCGATGTAAATCTGCGGCACGGTACGACGTCCAGTTTTCTCGGTCATCGCGATGCGCAACTCGGGCTGCAAATCGACGCGTATCTTCTCGATCTCCGTGACACCCTTGCGCTGCAATAACTGCTCGGCGCGCACGCAGTAAGGGCAGACTTCGGTGCAATACATCACGACTTTTGTCATCATTTCTCCACCGGCAGCTTGCCCTTTTGCCAAGCGATCATGCCGCCCGCCAGATTGTAGACTTCGGAAAAGCCCTGCTTGCCCAGCATCGCGCAGGCATTGGCGGAACGGGCACCGCTGCGGCACACGACGACGATGGGTTTCGCGCGATACTTTTCCAGCTCGCCGATGCGCTCGTGCAACTTGCCCAGCGAAATCAGCTTGGCGTTCAGCACATGGCCGGATTTGTATTCGACCTCTTCGCGCACATCCAGCACCAGCGCGTTCTTGTGGTTGATGAGCTGCGTCGCGGCGATGCAATCGACTTCTTTGATGCCGCGGATGCGGTTGCCGAACATCGACCAGAACAGCATCATGCCGCTCAGAAATGCGATGGAGATAGGGAAAATATTATCGGTGACGAACTGCACTTGCGTACTCCTGTTCTTTTTGGAGGGCGAATTCTAGCAGAGCGGCGTAGCGCGCGGGCTCCTTCTCCGCCAGCGACTCCAACTGCCGGCGCGTGGCGTCGAATTCGGACGGATACGACCAGATCGCCTGTTCCATCGCCGCGCGAGCCTGCTGCGGCATATCGTTCTGCGCCAGCAACAATGCTTGGCGATAGACCACATGGCCGACCGGCACGAAACGCATTACTCTGGAATTTAGTTCCAGCTTGTCGCGCTTGCGGTCTTCGCCGACCTCTATCATCGAGCTCATGAACAGTTCGGCATAAGGCGATAGCAGCGAACCACCGTGGATCGCGACCAGCCCATCGCGCACGCGCGTGAAGGAAGTCTGGTCGGCTGCCGACGCCGGACGCATGCGCAACACCTGCTCCAGTTGCACATAACTGATGCGCAACTGGAGCAGCGTCAGCAAGCCCAGCAACAACATCGCCGCCACCGATAGCCGTCCCACTGCGCGCAACTCCAGTCGATAGCGGGTCTCGTCCAGCGCGCCGAGCAGGATCGCGGCGACCGCGACGAAATAGGTGTACCACAACGGATATTCGAGCAGGCTATGGATCGCCAGCACGCCCAGCGCCGCATAGCCCCACCAATGCGCGGCGTCTGGCGTTGCGCGGCGCAGGCCGTTCAGCCACATCGCCAGCGCGACGAACAGTACCAGCAAACCGGCGACACCGGACTCTACGGCCAACTGGAACACCAGATTGTGGGCGTTGTTGTACAGCCCCTGTATGTTGTCCGGCTGCAACACCGGCAGCATCTGCAAGTGATGGAATGCGAACTGCCCGAACCCGACACCCAGCCAAGGTGCCTGGCCGAATATCAACCAGGATTCTCGCCACAGGTACAGACGGATGCCGCCGCTCACATCCGCGCCGAACAGCCGCTGCATGGTATCGATGCTGCCGCCTGCACCGGCCATGAACGGCAGTTGCACCAGCAGATGCATCGCACCGAAACCGGCGAGCAGCAGCAGGCTGTAACGCAACAGCGGACGCTGCGCCGCATCGCGCCGGCTCCACCATGCGGCGAGCGCGCCCATCATCAACAGGTATAGCCAGGTGCTGCGCGAACCGCTCAGCGTCATGGTCAGCAGCATGGGCAGCGCCAGCAGCGCCGCGTAACGTCCCTTGAGTCCGAGCTGGTGCAGCAGCCCTAGCGAAATCAATCCGAGCGCGATGTAGTTCGCGAAATGATTCGGTTGCGCGAGATTGCCGAACAAGCTGGAAGAGATCTTGGCGACGATCACCGTATCGAATGGCGTGGACCAGTGGAAGTGCTGGAGCACGCCGATAGCCGCACTGATTTCCGCACCGACCAGCAGGGCAATCGCCAGCGTCTGCGCCAGTCGCGCAAAGCCAAAAATATCGCGCAGCCACGCGCCCAACATCATCAGCAAAGCCGCGAACAGCAGGTACAAGGAATACAGCAGCGCCTGGTCGAAATAGACCATCTTGCCCAGCGCCAGTTGCAACAGCGCAATGGCGGCCAGCCCGACCGGCAACTGCGCGATACGCGGAATCTCCGGGCGCACCCAGTATTCGCGCCCGACCAGCAGCGTCAATGCGCCCACGCCCAGAAGCGCGCTCCACCACTCCTGATAGAAGGTGGTCAGTGGATACCGGTGGACATAGTGCAGAAACGGGAAAACCCACATCAACCCGACCAAGGTCAGGCTGATGTGGGTCCAGTTCAACTGGTGCAGCCGTACCGACTGCAGCGCGTTTCTCAGCAAGAACTGCCCTTGACGCCGCATTTAGCGAGGATGTTATTCAGCGGGCAGATCTGGGTGAAGCCGCTCTGGAACAGGTTCAGACCGACGAAGGCGGTGAAGAACAGAAAGTACTGGCTTGTAAACAGCGGGCTGGCTTCGACGCCCAGCGCCAGCGACAACATGACGAAGAAACCTGCGACGATACGGACGATACGTTCTGCATTCATTTGATGCTCCTTTAAGGTTGGTAATTTTACATTGGAATACGAGCGTAGGGTGGGCACGTTCTTTGTGCCCACGCGTTTATCCGTTCGCATGCCGCGTGGGCACATGAACGTGCCCACCCTACAATTTCTTGTACAGCGTGGCGTAGTACAGCACCGGGATCACCACCAGCGTCAGCAAGGTGGAGACGAGGATGCCGAATATCAAGGCCAATGCCAGGCCGTTGAAGATCGGGTCGTCGAGGATGAACAGCGCGCCCAGCATCGCCGCCAGCCCGGTCAGGATGATGGGCTTGGCGCGCGCCGCGGCCGC